>NZ_LN887399.1:0-10497 GCF_036621895.1 Limosilactobacillus reuteri subsp. porcinus | reverse complement strand
CGATGTTTCCAGAATCTCCCACTTCAAGCATTAAACCGTAGGTTTAGCTAAGTGGGAGTAGTTCAACTTTCATTACTTGATCCAAAAATGTCTAAGAAACTAATAAAGAGATTAATAAAATCAAGGTAAAGCTGTAATGCACCAAGGACAGCTAGCCCATTGGATGATACTTGACCATTACACTCGGTATAGATATTTTTCATTCGTTGTGCATCCCAAGCTGTTAATGCCGTAAAAATGATTACCGCAACGATTGAAAGCAGATAATTAATTATTGGACTTTGCACAAAAAAGTTAACCAGCATGGCGATAATCAAGCCGATTAAGGCCGCACTGGCATAAGAACCAAGTCGCGTAAAATCACGGTGAGAAAAAGTACCAATAATCGCCATTGTTAAGAATACACCCGCTGAGGAAACGAAGGCTGTTGCAATATCAGTACCAGCATAAGCGCCTGCGATAAAAGCAAAGGTAATTCCGTAGACTATCGCTGTTAAGATTAATAGGAACAGACAAAGACCAGGACTACGAGTAGCATTAAAATTAATCCCAAACGTTAGGATAATTGGCAAGAGGATAATTAACCACATTCCCCAGCGGTTATTGACCATAAAAGCAGTAAATTGCTGAGCGAAAACAGTTATTACGAGCCAAGCGGTTAAGGCAGAAAGCAATACTGCCAGGGTCATTAAACCATACATTTTTGTTAAAAACTTATTTAAGTCGGTAATATCAACAACGTTTCGACGATTAGGTGAAAAATTATCCATTATTGAACGCTCCCTTCACAAATAAATCCTTACCTTTATTATATTCCATAAATTTAATAATAAAATTGCTTTGCGGGAAAATTATGCTAACTTACTAGTTTTTGTATAATATATAAAATTATAGGAGGGATAAATTATGCAATGGTTTGATAAACAATTTACTGAACTAACAGTTAATGAACTTTTTGCCATTCTTAAGTTACGAGCACAAGTTTTTAATGGAGAACAACAGAGTTCCTATCCTGATCCGGATGATAGTGACCCACTTGCGCACCATGTTTTTGCGACTACTAATGGTGAAGTAGTTGCTTATGCACGTTATTTTATTCAGAATGATGTTGTAACTTTTGGTCGCGTAGTTGTGGCTCCACAAGCACGCGGGATTGGTTTAGGTGGAAAGATTATTGAACATTTATTAAGTGGAATCAAAGTGAATTTCCCCAACTTTAAGATAACTATTCATGCCCAAGCCTATGTTGAGGAATTTTACAAAAAATATGGTTTTGCATCTGTTGGTGACCATTTTATGGAGGCCGAGCGCGAGCATGTTACGATGGTTCATGAACCGTTAAACGATATTTATGACAAATAATATGATAAAAGTAAATCAAATAGGTTCCGTTAACTATATAAGAACCTTGAAACAAAGCGGTCTTAACGCTCATGAACAGCTTGATTTAATTATTAATCACCATTTACAAGCTTACATTGATAACTATGGATTTCTTCAATTTTCACCAACTGTATATCAATTTTCACCTCAGTTAGCCCCCACCAGTTTTTTCTATCCTTATTTTCGTGATTTAGTTGTGACGGCTTATTTAGGGAAGAAAGGGCTAAAAGCAGATTTATTAGGACGCAAAATTCATTTATTTCGCAGTTATCTTGATCGGCAAAACATCGCTTTTATTCGCCGATATCAGCGTCCCTCTCTTTCATCAGAAGCGACAGATTTTCAACGATTGCTTTCCTATGCCCACGATAATCACTTTAAATTAGACTTTAAGACTGGTGCTAATTATCATAATCGTTATCATCATAAATTTACTTACCCCTCTAATATGAAGGTTCAATTAGTTCGTAATTCGTATCGTCGGTATGCTAATCCAGCCCGAATGATTGAATTTATTGTTGATATCGAAACAGGAAAGTTTATTAGTCAATGGAATATTTATCGCTTTGATAACCAAGGAAGGGTTGATTCAGATCCCACGCATTATTTGACCAATCAATTACGGCAAATTGCTGATACAGAATCTTTTAACTATGGAATTCCCTATGGGGAGTATTATGTAACTGGTAAATATCGTCACACTCATCAACGTCTTGATATTACTCAACCGACCGATAGTCAGCTTCGAAGGGTTGCTAAAAAATATTGGCAGGCACCTATTGATTATGATGATGGCGGTAATTATGCTGACTTAGTAAAAAATATGCAGGATGTTATCGCATGGCGGGGCGTTCCAGATTCGCAGCGAATAGAAGTTTATGCTGATTATGTCAATTCATTAAAAGAACATCAGTGTAAAAATAGCGGAATTAATCATTTCTTTGCTAAGAATAAAGCATATCAGCAATTTTGTGTTCCTTGGTGGCGGAGATTGATATAATTAAGGACAGAAAGCGTTAATCTATTTTGAAGTGATTATCCAGTAAAATAATTAAGTTATTATTGTCTATTATGTTTCAAAAGTGTTATGGTTGAATTTGAATAAAATTAAAATGATTGATTGGAGGGATTCTTGGATGGGAACCGATTATGATCAACTTAAAGCAGCTTTAAAAGAACCGTCATTAAATGCCAAACTTTTTTCTTCACAGTTTGGTTTAGAGGCAAAGAAGCACCGAATTTTGACCAATGGGCGGGCAAGTCGTTATCCATATCCTGAAAATCTGCGTTCACGGCAATATAATATTTATTTGAACTCAGGCTATACGGATGACATGATGGACTTTGAAACGGGTCCAGTTGTTGGGGCTAAGAATGCAGTCCGGCAACTAAAAATGTTAGAGCAGATTGTTATCTCACATTTACGGAGTGATGAACGATTATGGCCGTTAAGTATGGCGCCAGGACCGACTTATCAGCATGACCTTGAATATTTACAAACTGCATTTACTAAGAAATGGGACCAAGAGACTCATGATTATCTAGGGAAGAAATATGGTATTGTTCAAGAAATTTTAGGGGATGTCCATGTTAATTTTAGTTTGGATGGTGAATTAATCAACGAGATTTATCACCGCTTTTATGCGGACCGGTATCCAAACCGTATTGATTTTCAAAATCATCTTTACTTTAAATTAGCGCAAAAGTTCTACCTTTATCAATGGTTATTTACGTACTTATATGGAGCAAGTCCGGTTTCTGAAGATATGCCACATAGTATTCCAGAGGATTTGGAGCTGCCAGTTCGGAGTTTGCGTTGTAGTGATTATGGGGATGATAACTTTACCAATGAGCAAGTTACCTATACTTCATACGACCAGCATTTTGCAGAATTAAAGCACTTCATGGACAATGGCACTTACTATAGTATGAAGGAATTCTTTGGCCCGGTACGGTTACGGCGGCATAACCATGATATGCATGATATTGATGGGGCCTTACATAAGGGAATTGATTATCTTGAATTTCGTAATTTTGACCTTGACCCGTTGTCGCGAACAGGAATTAGTGACGATACGATTAACTTCCTTGAATTAATGCTTTTAAATAGTATTCTTTCACCATTACCTGATAACTTGGAGGAACGATTAGCGGAAGCAAAAAAGCGGAATAATGGAGTGGCCTTACAAAAGCCAAAGGAACAATTACCGTGGATGCATGAAGAAGCAATGCAGTTAATCGCAGAGTTGCAAAACTTTATTGTTGAGTTTAATGCTCCGCGAGAATACCAGCTTGCTTTGAAGTTTGTACAACGACGAGTGGATGATCCTTCGCTAACTCTTAGCGGTCAGTTAGCAGATCAACTTGAAAATGGTGATTTATTATCATTTGGGTTAAAAATTGCCAATGATCGTTACACGAAAAATATTAATTTCCAACATCCATTGCAAGCAATCAGCGATGTTTACTCAGATGATGTTCAACAATTGGTTAAAGCTGCCATTGAGTTAGGTGTCCAAATAGACTTGCAACCAACGCAAGTAGTATTATATGTAGGAGATCATCAAGAAAGCTATAATGCTCAAGCAACTTTTGATTTCTCAAAGGGTGCCCGTGATGTAATTCTTAGTGATTTTCCAGAAGTTCAGGATTTTCAGGAAAAGTAAAAAAGAGACTGAGGAGATTATTTCCTAGTCTCTATCTTTTTAAAGTAGGGTAATAACCTTGTTTTCACTTTCGTTATTTCCCGGGAAATAGAAAGAAGCGCTAAAAATGAGAAAGATTGGAATTATTGGCCTCGGTCATGTGGGTGAAATGCTAGCCAACCAATTAGTAATGAACGGAAAAGTTGATGAATTAGTTTTGATTGATGAAAAAGATCAACTAGCTATTGCAATTCAGGCTGATTTAAATGATGCCCAAACGGTCTTGGCGACCCACACAAAAATAATTATTCAAGATTACGCTGCCTTAGCCGATGCGGATGTCCTTATTACCGCCTTTGGAAAGAGTGCTTTGATGAAGCAACAACCAATGGCTGAGCTTGAGACCAGCTATCAGCAGGCCTTACAAGTTGGTAATAAGATTTTTAAGAGTGATTTTAGTGGGATCTTAATTAACCTTACTAATCCTAATGAGGCAATTACTGCTGTTCTCCAGCAAAAAGTTGGCTTGCCGCAAAAGCAAGTAATTGGGATTGGCACGGTTGTTGAAACGGCGCGCCTTTATCGGGCAATTGCAGAAGCCGCAAAGGTCGCCGCTGCCAATGTAACTGGTTTTGTCTATGGTCAACACGATGGTCATCAGGTATTTGCTTGGTCAACTGTTCGTGTGAATGGACAACCCTTAACTGCGGCAATCAATGGTCATCACTTAGATCAAAGTCAGCTTAAAATTAAGGCGAACCTTAGTAATTGGTACACTCTCGATGGATTAGGGTATAATGTTAGTGCTGTTACTGCTTGGACTCTCCGAATTATTACGGCAATTTTTGCGGATGAACAATTAGCGTTGCCGATTGCAATTTATCAGCCGCAGTATTCCACTTACATTAGTTTTCCAGCGTTAATTGGTCGGCAAGGAATTGGCAACCTTCTTCTCTTAAAACTTTACCCATTGGAAGAAGAAGAGATTAAGAGTGCGGCAGCAACAATTAAGCATCAATTAGATTCTCTAAAAAATATTAAAGGGGAGTAGTTGTATGATTAAACGAATTGCAGTTTATTGTGGTGCGCGTGATGGAAATAATCCGGCATTTAATCATGAAGCACAACGATTTGGTGAATGGCTGGTCCAACACGATATTGAATTAGTTTATGGTGCCGGTGCGTTTGGCTTGATGGGAACCCTTGCTCGGACAGTCTTAAAAAATGGCGGCGTTGTTCACGGGGTAATAACTACTGAGCTAGCTGAACGTGGAGCCATTTATAACGAATTAAAAGATGTAAGAATTGTCCCTAATATGGATATTCGCAAGCAAACGATGATGGATCTTGCGGATGGGTTATTAGCTTTTCCCGGCGGCTTTGGGACACTAGAGGAAATTACCGAAGCCGCCTCATGGACAACAGTTGGGGATAATCATAAGCCAGTTGCTTTTTACAACTTTAATGGCTTTTATGATTCGTTAAACGACCTATTTAAGCAAATGAATAAGGCGGGCTTTGTAGAAGATCCTTATCTAAATAGTATCTGTTTTAGTGACCAGTTTGACCAGATTTTGGCATTTATGCAAAATTATAAAGCACCGGCACATCGTCAGTACGCTCAAAAATAATTTAAAAATAAAAAACGCTGTCTTACAGCGCCAACATTATTTTAATGGTTGAATAGTATAAACTTGGTCATCAGCTTCATCGGTTAATGAAACTGGCCGTTGTTCATTTGCCCGAATAGTAATGTGATAACCAAATCGATCAAGGAAAACTAACTTATCAGGTTTGATTTGTTGAACCGTTGCCGGAATGATTTGGTTATCGATACCGAGCTTTAATTCAGGAGAGATGGTTATTTTATGAGAGCGATCTCGTTCTTTATCATAATATTGCCATGTGCCCGCATAAAAGATAGGTAACGAGATCGTATTATTGCTTTTCTTCGCACGACTGAACCCTAAAGTACTGGTGAGTCCAGCCATTAGTCCCGCGCCGAAAAGTAACATTCCTTTTTTTCTCATATTTTATCAGTCTCCTCAATTAAGTGATAAGTCATTCTATAACATAACTAATTATACACACATTTCTATTATCAGAAGATTTCATTTCTGTTAAAAACGCGCAATAATTGTTAAAATTAGATGTAATCAAAGAAATATTTGAAAAGGAAGAGTTGATTTTATGTTAAAACTTGGTGTTATTGGAACAAATATTATTACTGATCAGATGTTAGATGCAGCCAAGAAAACAGGAAAATATGAATTGACAGCTGTCTATTCTCGGACATTAGAACATGCTGAGAAGTTTGGCAAGCCATATGGGGCAACTGAATTTTACGATAACATTGATAAGTTCTTTGAAGAGAGCGATTTTGATGTCGTTTATATTGCTTCACCAAATAGTTTGCACTACCAACAAGCACGGAAAGCAATTGAAAACGATAAATCTATTATTGTTGAAAAGCCAGCCTTCGTAAATCCAAGTGAATACAGTGCGATTGAATCATTATTGGCAGCCCATCCTAAGGCACGTTTGGTTGAAGCAGCTCGTCATATCCATACCAAGATTTATCAAGCTGCCTTGAAGAAAGTTGATGAGATGAAGGAACATTATATTCAAGGAGCAACCATCACTGTAATGAAATACTCATCACGTTTTGATAAAGTTCTTAATGGCAGTGAACCATATCCAAATATTTTTACCCTTAAGTATGCTGGGGGAGCTTTAATGGACCTCGGTGTATATGCTGTATATGGGGCCGTTACTATTTACGGTGAACCAGAATCTGTAGTTTATTTCCCAACTCTGACTAAAACTGGGGTTGATGGTAAAGGGGTTGCAATTCTTAACTATGACAAATTTACTGTCACTCTCAACTTTGGTAAGACAGCTAACTCCCACCTTTATTCTGAAGTTTACGGCTTGAAAGATACTTTAGTCTTTGATAGTATTTTTGATACGCGAAAGGTTACTTATTATGATGCTGACCAAAATGCGCACCCAATCGAAGCGCCCGTTGAAGAAAACTCAATGACTGATGAAATGAATGATTTCGCAGACCTCTTTAACAATCCTGATGATGAAGAAGAAATGAAGAAGTACAAGCATTGGTTAGAATTATCTAAGACGGTCAACTCAGTTATGTACTCCCTTCGTCAATCTGCTCAACTAGTTTTCCCATCTGATAACGATCAAGAATAGGATGATTTAATTTGATCGAACAATTTCAAAAACACTTTGATGAAAAATACAAGCAACCAACAGCAATCCAAAAAGCAGTTGCGCCGGCATTAAAAACTGACCAATCTGTCCTTGGAATAGCACCGACTGGCTCTGGTAAGACCCTAGCCTTTACGTTGCCACTCTTGCCTAAGATTATGCCAGGCGAGGGAACTCAATTATTGGTTCTCGCACCTTCACAAGAATTGGCAATTCAAACAACCAAGGTAATCCGTGAATGGGCAACTTTAATTGGCGTTAGCGTTCAATCCCTGACAGGGGGGGCAAATTTACGGCGACAAGTTATGAATTTACACCAACACCCTGATGTCGTAGTAGGGACACCTGGACGGGTACTCCATATGCTTGATAACCATCACTTAAAACTCGGCCATTTAATGACAATGGTTATTGATGAAGCTGATGACATGCTTCAAGACGATACTTTAGCTGTCGTAGAAGATATTGAGCGTGCGACCCCGTTATCTACTCAACTAGCATTCTTTTCTGCTACAAAATCTCCTGTTCTGGATGAATTGAATGTGATGTTTGGTCGCGATATTGAAACTATTGATGTTCGTGATGAGGATACTTCTCAGGGACCGGTAGAACATGGTTACTTAAGTGCACGAACCAATGCGCAAAAAACAGCAACTTTACGTCGGCTGACAAGTATTAAAGATTTTCGGGCGCTTGTCTTCTTCAACAGTACCCGCACCCTTAACTATGCTGCAAGTCGGTTGCGACACGAACATGTTCCGGTAGGTACCTTGGGCGGTAGACAAAAACAAGTACAACGGGAAAAAGCGATGCGGATGTTTCGGAAGCGGCAAATCAAGTTGTTGTTGACGACGGATTTGGCAGCCCGGGGCATTGATATTCCTAAATTGCCTGCCGTTATTAACTTTGACTTGCCGACATCGCTCAATACCTATATTCATCGGGTTGGCCGTACTGGGCGACAAGGAGAACCAGGATTAGCACTTAGTTTAGGTGATGATCATGATATTCGTGACCTTAAGAAGTTGCTTGCTGATAGTGACTATGAACTAACTAAGCTCTACATTGGTGATAATAAATTAACCAACCAGAAACCAGAAGAGGGTCAACGGGTGGTTTCAATCAAACAGCAGGCTAGTCGTCACTTGCAAAAAGAACAATTAAGTGGGGAAAACCATAAAAAGATGAATCAAACTCTCAGTGGATTCTCTAAGCCAAAGAAACGGCGAAAGAAAAAGAATCGCAAAAATAAAGGAATTCGTTTGAAGCATCGTCGTAAAAATAACGAAAACTAAAAAAGAATAATTACCGTCTTTACGAAATCCTTCGTAAATGCGATAATATTCTTTAGTTTGGTCCTATAGTATAATTGGATAGTACATCCGCCTCCTAAGCGGTCGATTCCGGTTCAAATCCGGATGGGACCATTTGATAATGCACTGTCGACGTGATTGCTTTGTTTAGTGATTACGTCTTTTTTATTAAAAGCTGAAGGGAGAGTCATTAATGCAGCCACCATATAAGATTATGTTTTTGTTTGGTACGCGGGCTGAGGTTTTGAAGTTGGCGCCGATCATTAGATTGATGCATCAAAATCCTGCGACCTGGCAACCAGTTCTTGTTGCAACGGGAAATTCACAATTATTAAACGACACGTTGGCATATTTGAATTTCCAAATTGATTTCAGTGTTGATTCATCGAACGTAACAAGTACAAATGAAGTTGAACTATTGAGCCAACTGTTGCATAACTTAAATAATGTGATTAATGCTGGACAACCAGATATGATCCTTGTGGCTGGTGATGCTACTACAAGTTTGGCTGCCAGTTTGATTAGTTTTTATCATCATATTTCACTTGGCCATGTTGAAGCTGGTTTGCGTACTTATGAACGGTATTCGCCATTCCCTGATGAAATGCATCGGCGCCTTACAGATAATCTAGCAGACCTTTATTTTGCGCCAACGACAAGTGCCCGCGATAATTTATTGCAAGAGCACCATCCAGCAAAAAGAATCTATGTTACTGGAAATACTTCAATTGATAGCGTGAAGCATAATTTACAAGAAGATTTTACGCATCCTTTACTGCAGTCCATCCCAGCAGATAATCGGATTTTATTAATGACAATGCGGCGCAAAGATAACCTCGGCGCCCCCATGAAGCGTGTTTTCCATACAATGCGTGATATTGTGGAAACTAACAACAATCTTGACCTGATATTTCCTGTCTATCCTCATCCAGAAGAAGAATTACTGGCTAATGATATTTTAGGAGATCATGACCGGATTCATCTTATTACACCATTAAATCATCATGATTTCTTAAATATTGCTGTCCGGAGTTCGATTCTGTTAACTGATTCAGGCGGTTTGCAGGAAGAAGCTCCAGCATTGCATCGCCCTCTTTTGCTTTTACGTGATGAAACAGAACGTCAAGAAGCGGTCAGCCTAGGGGGCGTAAAAATTGTTGGTACTGATCCGACAACGATTCAACAAGCGGTTTTTGAATTGTTAAATGATGAGAAGAAGTATCGGCAAATGGAACTAGCGGAAGTACCATTTGGAGATGGGCACGCAAGCGAAAAGATTCTTAAAATTGTTGAAAAATACTTATCACAACAATAAAAAAGGTGAATAAGAGAGCTTTTTATGTAAAAGAGTAGTCTCTTATTCACCTTTAGTTTGCTTTAGGTGATCGTAATGATCCACGTTTAACGATAATTGGTAATTGCTTTAGGACATTGTAAACATGATGAAGTTCCGTCTCTGCTTTCTTCTTATCAATTCCTTTAGCAGTCATAACAGCATCAGCAGCTTGCGCATAATTACGCTTATATTCTTGATTGATTTTATTCCAATCAACTCCAGCAAATTGTTGAGCTAATTCCTTATCATAAGGTAACTTTCCTTGAAGCATCAGGACAGCAATTCCGGGATAGCCAAGATAGCCTTGCCAGTATGAGGCATTGTCATTTGAAGTATAGGTATTGTCGTGAAAGGGTGACGGTATAAGTTTTCGCTTTATTAGAAGAGGTTACGAGTGCTTGATCGTTTTCAAGTTTAACGTGACCGTCAGCAATTGCTGTATAAGCTTCTAATATTTTTTCAATTGGTGGGAATTTTTTCATCATTTTAGGTCAATACCTTCTTCGTATTTATTATAGTTGGAATTTTTAAGATCCCGAAATGTCAATTTAAGTTAGAAAAAAAGTAGTTGCTCATCAGTGACATACTTCAT
>NZ_LN887398.1:451-633 GCF_036621895.1 Limosilactobacillus reuteri subsp. porcinus | reverse complement strand
CTCACTACCATAACCGGCATCGGCAACGATATGCTTAAAGAAATCTAAAGCATGAAACTGGGTAAGGAATGGCACTAAGGTCCTGGTGTCAGTCGGATTTGAAAAGAGACCGTAATCAAGGACAAATTGCTTATGTGTAGCGATTTGCAGGTTATAGCCGAGCTTCAACTCCCGATTCATCA
>NZ_LN887398.1:0-189 GCF_036621895.1 Limosilactobacillus reuteri subsp. porcinus | reverse complement strand
TTCTACTAGTTCCTCATAAAGCTTACTCGTCTTTTCTCTTAACTTAGCGTGATACTTTTCAACCGCCCGCCGCCAAGTAAATGAATATTTATTGGCATCGGCTTCCATCTTGGTCCCATCGATAAAAACTGCATCATTTTGAATTAGTCCGTGATCTTTCAAAGCCATAGTAAAGTAGACAAAGGCATG
>NZ_LN887397.1:0-15087 GCF_036621895.1 Limosilactobacillus reuteri subsp. porcinus | reverse complement strand
CAATTATCTCCTACTCGATTATAATAGACATCTCGTAATCACTATATGTTATAATGTGATTACGAGGTGATAACATGCAAGAATTAAATAATAGTTCAAAATTCTTCAAATCTGGTAATTCTTTTGGATTGCGATTAACTAAAAATGATCGAGAAAAAATGCATGCTAATCCTGGTGATGAATACGAGAAAACAATATCGCCGGATGGTAAAGTAATAACATTTAAGAAAAAAGAACAAGTTGATGATAAAACATTAGCAATGATTAATCAGTTATTTGATGAAAATAAAGAATTGATGGAACGGTTAAAAGATAAATGATTTACTTAACAAAAGAAGAAATTATAATGGTGAATCATCAGGTATTAACACGAACAGGCCAAAAATATATGGGAATTCAATATCCTGAAGGTTTATCTGTTATAGTTGAGCAACCCCAAATGACAGTTTTTAATCGTGAACTATATCCATCGATTTGGTTAAAAGCTGCCTATATAGTACAAAAGATAACCAAAAAACATATTTTTATTGACGGCAATAAGAGAACAGCCTATTTATGCTTATTATTATTCTTGAAGAAAAATAGTTGGGAATTACATTTAAACGCAGATGAAGGTGAGGCATTTGTTGTTCAAATAACCTTAGCCGACGATTCCGAAGAAGAAATGATAGAAATTGCGCACTTTTTAGAAAAGCATTGTGTAAAAGCATAAACGGTCAGCTTCATAAAGAGGAAGTTGGCCGTTTGTTTTGTTATAATAGGAGAAGTTTGTAACGTTGAAATTAATGGAGGAATAACTTTGAAATTAAACATTCCAGTACATAAAAATGAAGAATATCCAGCGAAGGTAGTGGATTTATCTTACGAGGGCAATGGGGTCGTTAAGATTGATGATTTTCCCGTCTTTGTTCCTAATGCCCTTCCTGGTGAAAAGATTACGGTAAAGATCACCAAGGTAACCAGCCACTTTGCTTGGGGACGGGTAATGGACTGGCATACGAAGAGTCCAGACCGCGTTAATGTTAAGGATAAAAAGTACATTCAAACGGGAATCGCGCCACTTGGTCATTTGAAATATGATGCCCAGTTGAAATTCAAGCAACACCAAATTCAAGAATTATTGGCCAAAGCACACTTAGATGAGATTGAAGTTTTGCCAACGATGGGGATGGAAAAGCCTTATCATTACCGCAACAAGGCCCAAGTACCAGTAAAAATGGTTCGTGGTCAATTAGAAACCGGTTTTTATAAGCGGGGGAGCCACAATTTAGTACCAATTGAAGATTTCTATATCCAGGATCCAGAAATTGATAAGGCCATTGTGGTTGTCCGTGACTTATTACGGCAATACCACATTACACCATATGATGAACAAACTGGTAAAGGTGTGATTCGCACAGTAATGGTTCGGCGGGGATACTACAGCCATGAAATGATGGTAGTCTTAGTCACGAATACGAAGCGGCTGCCAATGGAAAAACAAATCGTGGATGGTATCGTTGTCGGAGTGCCAGAAGTAAAAAGCATTGTGCAAAACATCAATGATAAGCGAACGAACCGCTTGCTCGGCGATAAGAATAAAACATTATGGGGTGCTGATGAAATTCATGATCAGCTCTTCGGGATTGATTTTGCAATTTCACCATTATCCTTCTACCAGGTTAATCCGCAACAGACTGAACGCCTTTACCAAACAGCCATCGACAATGCAGGCTTGGACGGTAATCAAACCGTCATCGATGCCTATTGTGGAATTGGCACGATTTCCCTGGCAGTAGCTAAGCATGCTAAGCAAGTTTACGGGGTCGAAATTGTTCCAGCGGCGATTGAAGATGCCAAACATAATGCCAAACGGAATGGTATTAAGAATACTAAGTTTGTTGTTGGTAAGGCCGAAGAACAATTTGCTAAGTGGCAAGCAGAAGGGCTCAAACCAGATGTTGTCATCGTTGATCCACCGCGGAAAGGTCTTGCGGAAAGCCTGATTGAAGCTACTGGTAAGATGGGACCAAAGAAAGTGATTTATGTTTCCTGCAACCCAGCTACTTTAGTTCGGGATATCAAGCGGTTCGCTGACCAAGGCTACCATGTAACAAAGCCGATTCAGCCAGTGGACCAGTTCCCACAGACGACGCATGTGGAGAGTGTTACGGTGCTGGAACGGACAGAAAAATAGCTCATAAACCGTGTCATGGCGGCATTTACGGATAATTAAAAGTGTACTTTTTCCTTTCAGAATGATTGGAATTAGTACACTTTTTCTATTTGGGGCTGGAGGGTCGAGTGTTCTATGTCCTATTTCGATAGTCGAGTAGACGAATGTCCATTTTGGCAGGTCGTGTTGATTAGGGTAGTGAAAAGAGTTGGAACAGTTGATATGGTAGCGTTTGTGGCATTTACCAAAATCGGTCAGTTTGGTACTAAGGATTGAGTGGACGAAAATAATATTGAATTTATGCTAATTCGGTTAAAATGTCGAAAATTCGCAGGAGAGTTATATACTCGACATATATGACAAAAATTATTATTTTAAATACACATAAACATAATGATTACGAATGAAGGTGCTTTCATGAAAAATAAAATAAGTGATATGAATATGTTTCAAAATTTTAAGGTAAAGGCTTGCTGGTTTCTTAATGATAATCAAAATTCTGGCTCTTACGGTTTATTAAAATATAATGCTGGTCAGGAATCTGTAGTCGAGATATCACCTGCTTTTTGTGATGAAACTGAACAATTTAATAGTCCATCACCATATGATATTTGTGGGATTTCTGAATATGGGGAAATTATCCGCGGAACTGGATACAGAGTAGGTAGTTCTTTCAATCATCCGGGATTAAGTATTGAAAAGATTCAATTCTTTGATTTTTCTGTTGATAATTTTAGAGATGATAGTTTTTCTCCAAAATTAGTTAATTTTTCGGCTACAGATTTTAATTATTGGTTTCCAAATCAGAAGTTTTCAATTCCTGATAAAGGATTGGGGGTTATTATTGAGACTACTAAAGCAACCGAAATAGGAAAGATTAAATACGATAATGTCGATTATATTTTGAAAATAGGGTATGCTAGCTCTTCAGAACCACAAAATTATAATCATAACTTTAATATTCGTATGAATACATTTCTTATGTTAGAGGCAGATCAAGCTTTAGCAGAAAATAAAACTTTACAACTGATACAAAAGATCATTGAAATGTATGAAATTATTGCTGAACCTGCGAGCTTAAAAGATGTTTGCTATATAGAAGAAAACAAGAAAAGAAAACTATTTCTAAATCCTAAATATAAAAATTTCTAGATAATAAATATAGTCCCAATCTTTTCTTTTTAGACTATAATGATGTCCAATCGGAGTTGCTTAATGTGATAAATAATTGGGTGAGTTCCTCTAAAGAGTTACAGTTACTGGTGGATGACTATTTGTTAACGGTTAACTACAGGTCGGTAATTGAAAATGATCTTGTCAATTATACACAAGGCATTGAATCGTATTTTAGAAATGAACGTCTTACTTTGAGGGATAAAATAAACAAATTTATTGAGGGATTACCTGAATCCTATAGAGAACTATTATCTGAACACGTTGGAAATACAGATGATTGGATTGAAAAGCTTGTAGACACAAGGGTATTCCTAACACACGGAGATAGAGAAAATATGGCGGTATCTAATCCTTATAAGTTAGTGCAGATGACAAAAATATTCGGCTTTATGGTTAGAATCTTTATTTTACAAAAATTAGGGATAACCATTGATAAACCAAAGATACTTAATAAATTTAAGAATGTTCTAACTACTCATTACTATTAAGCAATACGAACTTGCTGTAAATTAGGTTTAATAAAGATCAGAATGTTTAAAAATAGCACCCAGCCAAAAAGACTGAGTGCCGAATAGGATATCTGTCAACTGGTATGGTTGACTAAAGATCTAGCGATTGTGGGGCACTTTTTATGACTAAATATAGTTCTGAATTCAAGGTAAAGCTTGTTCGTGAATGGGCAACAGATGGCTTAAGTTCATACCAGTTAGCTAAAAAATATCATCTTAGTCACCATTATATTCAGTATTGGATTGAACAAGCCAGACTTCAAGGAATCACCAGCCTTCAACATCGTCGCGTGAAGCGAACCTTTAGTGCTGATTTCAAATTGAGCGTGATAAACTACTATCAAACTCATGAGGAATCAATGGCGATGGTAGCAGCCAAATATGATCTCTTGCCTAATCAAATTAGTCATTGGAAACGAGATTTTCATCAAGGCGGTTACCAGGCATTAAAGCCTCATCCTAAAGGTAGGCCACCTAAAGCGAAAAAGAAAAACCGGAAAGCGCTAAAGAAACAAGTCAATAAAAATGAGATTGAACGACTTAAGGAAGAATTGGCGCAAACCAAACAAGAATTGTATGACGTCAAAATGGATCGGGATATTCTAAAAAAATCGTTGGCCCTGTTCGGACCCTCAAAGCTCGACAAAAAACACAAATAGTGGATCAGATCAGGGCTCATCAAGCTAAGCTTCCTAAGAAACAGCGTCACTCGGTTGGTAAGCTCCTCCAAAGAATCTCATTATTGAGAGCAACTTATTACGATGAGCGGAAGCGCATCGCTAACCCTTACGATAAATACGCTCAAGTTAAACAACGAGTGTTGGCGATTAGCAGGCAGGGGCTTTATCGCGGACGACGAACCTACGGTTATCGTCGCGTGAAAGCTTTACTTGATCAAGACGGGATTCACTTAGCCGACGCCACAGTTACCCGCATCATGCGTCAGCTAGGTGTTCAAGTAAGTATGTATAACCAACACCGTAATGGTAAATATTCGTCATATCGCGGTACTGTTGGAAAAATTGCACAGAATGTTCTCCAACAATCCTTTACAGCAACGAAACCATACCAAGTCATCCACATCGATATCACTCAGATATGACTAGCTAATCAACAGTGGGCTTATGTTTCAGCTATGGTTGATGAAGCTAGTAAGGAAGTACTGGCTTTTCAAGTAAGTCATCATCCTAATCTACAACTAGTCAAAAGTACTATTGATGAATTACTGCAAAAATTACCTGATAATGCCCATCCTATTATTCATTCAGATCAAGGATGGCAATATCAGCAGGTTTACTATGCCAAAACACTAGCTAATCTTCATTTTGTTCAAAGCATGTCCCGTAAGGGCAATTGCCATGACAATGCGCTCATTGAGAGTTTCTTTCACCTATACAAAACGGAATTATTTAATGGATTTACGCCATGTAAAGATTTTGGAGAGTTCAAAAAGCTTTCCTTAAACTATGTATATCGTTTCAATAACCAACGAATCTCTTTAAAAACAAAAGGCATGACACCGGTTGAATACCGGAACCATGCCTTACGAGTTTAACTATTTAACTTTGTCTAACTTTTCTGTTGTACTTCAAATGACTGGTATATCAATATTTATAGGCATTGTTTCTATGTGTTTGCAGTTGCATAATTTATAAAATTTAGGAGAATTCACCTTAGTATGATGTATTGAAATATAAAAGCAGTTAGTTAACACATTAAGTCCTTTTAGAAGGTAACGCTGCCTATTTTAGGTTAAAAGATACCTTGCCTAGCCACACAGCTCATAAATTTTCTAAAACAATGAGTATAATCAATGCTTTTTAATTGCGTTTTTGATATACTGTACCTAACTAAAATTAGAAAAGGAGTTGCTAAGAATGGAAATCACAATTAATGGTGAAAAGCGGCAATTAGTAGGCAATCCACCAGCTGTTGGTGACGAATTCCCACACTTCAAGGTTTTTGATAAGAATGGTGACAAGGTTAAGACCCGGCAATTGCTTGGCAAAATAACTCTCTTAAGCGTTGTTCCAGATATTAACACCCCGGTTTGTAGCATTCAAACACAGCGGTTTAACTCAACAATGGACCAATTCCCAGAGGTTAATTTCCTGACCATTTCAACTAACACGACTGAAGATCAACAGAAGTGGTGTGCCGCTGAAGGTGTCAAAAACATGGAATTGGTTTCTGACAAGGAAGAATCCTTTGGTTACGAATCAAAGCTGTTAATACCAGATGAAGGAATCCTTGCGCGGTCAGTCTGGATTCTTGATCCGGATGGGAAGGTTGTTTACCGGCAAATTGTAACTGAATTAACTGATGAACCAGACTACGAAAAAGCAATTGCTGAATTAAAGAAGTTAATTTAGATTAAATCAATAACTAAGGCCGTCCTTAGTTGTCGATTTTTTTATTATTGTGATTCTTGATTGCGCTATAATATTTTGTAAGGTGAAAGAGATGGCTGACAAAGTTGTTGCGCGTCCGCTAATTACGATTGCAAATATTATTTGGAGTTTTAATCCCCTGACCCATTTACCACAAGTCCTGCTGGTCAAACGGGCTTATCCGCCATTTGAGGGCCACTGGGCTTTACCAGAAACCCTATTGCGGCGGGATGAAAGTGCTGACGCTGCCTGTATCCGCCTGATTAAGGATAAAATGGGTGTTCGTCTATCAAACAGTGCTACCGAACAGTTGGCAACCTTCACCGATCCCGACCGGGTAAGCGGTGAGCGGGCCTTGGCGATTGCCTACATGACTTTCTTACCGACAATGCCGCAACTGAGGGCCGGGTACGGAGCAACCGAAGTCGGGTGGTTTAGTCTTAACTTTGACCACGGGAAGTTTATCTTGCAAAATGGTGACTTAGTTTTGAGTTTGGCTACAGGGTCGGCGCTAGCATTTGACCACCACCAAATTATTAATACGGCCATTGTACGAATTAAAAATAAACTGGACTACCAGCCAACCATTTTACAGATCTTAGGACCGACTTTTACCCTTCGGCAAGCCCGCGAAGTTTATGCTACTTTCCGCCAAACAACGGTCGATCAAATTGATAATTCTAATTTTAAAAAGACCCACCAAAAACTGTTTAAGGAAGTTGGTACCGCCGCAACAAAGCGGTCAGGCCGGCCACCAAAGTTATTTAAACTGGCACTACCTTGCGTCTAAAAATAAAAGTGCTACAATCAGTGATGATAAAAGTTCAATATACTTTTATTTTTGCGGTAGTTAAAGTATTTTTTACCTAAATTTGTTAGGAGTTATTTAATAATGAAGCATGAATTATTAACCGACATGTATGAGTTTTCAATGGCCAACGGTTATTATCAAACACTTCCCCACGATAAGCAGGCGCGCTTCGACGTCTTTTACCGTAAGGCGCCCGATGATGGCAGTTTTGTGATTAGTGCTGGATTGATGCAAGTAATTGATGAAGTTAAGAACTGGCACTTTTCAACTGATGACATTGCTTATCTGCGGTCCCTTAACCACTTTAGTGACGACTTTCTCTTTTACTTGACGGCAGCTCACAACCGCTGCTCAATTAAGGCAATCCCAGAAGGTACGCCAGTCTTCCCACAGGAACCAATTCTTAGTATTAGTGGCCCACTAATTGATGTCCAACTTCTTGAAACCCTGATCTTAAACATCATTAACCACCAATCATTGATTGCAACGAAGGCATGGCAGATCACCAGCGTTACTGGCGGACGCCCAGTAATGGAATTTGGTGCACGACGGGCGCAGGGGCCTGATGCCGCAATATATGGTGCGCGGGCTGCCATTATTGGTGGGTGCAGTAGTACCTCCAATGTGCTAGCTGCCAAGCTGTTTAACCTTCCGGCGGTGGGGACGATGGCCCACGCCTGGATTGAAAGCTTTCCTGATGAATTAACGGCCTTTCGTGCCTGGGCAAAAATTTACCCTGACAATGCTGCCCTGTTAGTTGATACCTACGATGTGGTTAACTCTGGGGTACCGAACGCAATTAAAGTCTTTAAGGAATTGCGGGCAGCTGGCCACGAACCGGTTGGTATCCGCATCGATTCTGGTGATATTACCCAGTTGGCAACCAAGGCCCGGAAGATGATGGACGAGGCTGGTTTTACCAACGCTAAGATTACTGCTTCAAACGCCCTTGATGCCCACATTGTTAAGTCATTGCTTGATGAAGGGGCACCGCTGGATAACTTTGGGATCGGTGAGCGACTAATTACCAGTTCATCCAGTCCAGTATTAAGCGGTGTTTATAAAATGTCGGCACTAGAAAATGATGGCAAATGGGTGCCAAAGATCAAGATTAGTAATAGTCGCGAAAAGATTACGCTCCCTGGGAATAAGCAGGTTTACCGGCTCTACGATAAGCATGATCCCCAACACGCTGTTGCCGATGTAATTGCCCTGGCTGACGAGCAGATTGGAACCGAAATTGCGGCAATCAATGCTGACGTTCACGTCACCCGGAAGAAAATGATTCTAACCAACTTCATTGCTAAGCCACTGCTTAAGCAAGTTTTGACACTGGAAAAAGCGGCGCCAATTGAAACCGACACTTTTGCCATCCAGCATTTTGCGCAGACCGAATTAGCGCAGCTGCCGGCGGCTACTAAGCGGTTGCTTAATCCGGACCGCTTCCCGGTTTATTTAACCAAGCGGTTAGCTGACTTGCAACAAAAGCTGGTTGATGAGGCACAAAAATAAGGAGTTAGCAATGACTAAAGCATTATTAATTATTGATTATACAAACGATTTTGTCGCTGACAATGGTGCGCTTACTTGTGGCAAGCCAGCGCAGGAATTAGAAGATTATTTGGTTCAGCTGGCCAACCGTTTTTACCAAAATGGCGACTACGTAATTTTCCCGACTGATGCCCATTGTAGGGACCGGTTTAGTCCAGAAGCTAAACTCTTCCCGCCACATAACGTGGTCGGTACGCCTGGTCAACAGCTATACGGCAAGGTTAATGACTGGTTTGAACAACATCAGGCCAGTGACCGGGTTTACCAGTTTAATAAGAACCGCTATTCATCATTTCAAAATACTAATCTTGATAACTACCTGCGAGAACGAAAAATTGATAACTTGTGGATTACAGGTGTTTGCACCGATATCTGTGTCCTGCACACCGCAATTGCCGCCTATAATTTGAACTACCAGATTACGATTCCGGTTAAGGGGGTCGCCACCTTTACCAAGCATGGTCAGGAGTGGGCGCTTGACCATTTTAAGAATTCACTGGGTGCGACGCTGGTTTAATGAATTTTGACTGCCTGCTATGAAGTAAGAACCCCAGTACTTGAATATTAAAATTAGTTCTTTTCATCGGGGCTGTTATTGGTTTATGTTTAATAAAGTTAGGGACGCTATTACAGAATAAATGAGTAAAAATGTAAACTGAGCGTGTAAGAAAACCGAGATTTAATGTAATAATATTGCCGACCGTCTATAATGAAAACGCTTAGTCATATGGAATAGGAGTGGCAAGGATAAATGGACGTTCGGACAATCAATACTAAAAACCGAATCCTCAATGGATTAATTAAGGTTTTATCAACACAAAAGTTAAGTGAATGTCGAACTATCGATATTATTAATCAAGCCGAAGTTAGTAAGAAGACCTTTTATAATTATTTTAAAAATAAGAAGGATTTTATCCACTGGGTAGAGACGAATATCCTCACTAGCTTGAAAAATGCGCTGCAAAAAGACCGGACATCACTAGAAGATACTCATAATGCATCAGAACAAAAAATTATGGAATTAGCTAACTCTGCTTTTAATGTGACCCTTAAATATTGTGATGATCATAAAGATATATTGGCTGTCTTATTATCGGACAATGGCGATATTAATCTATACCATGCGATTATTAACTTGGCAAACGATGAATTTCTTGAACGAGCTCCGTACTTATTCAACACGACTAGAGCAGAAATTCAAAAGGTCCCTCTCTATAAGTTTTTTCAAACACTGTATGTGGACAGTATTATCAAGTTACTTCTCTTTTGGCTGAATCATCGATCCACAATGAGTATTGATGATGGTAAATATCTTGCTGGACTGATTCAAACTAAATCAAATATTTAATTAATGAAATCATTAGCAAATTAAATAAGTAGAAACACGTATCAAGCCTTATATTTGGTTAATCCAATTATGAGGCTTTTTAAATTACCAAACTTGATGACGGTCAAGTAACTTACTGGCTTCTTTTCTTATACTAAGGACAGTAAAAGGAGGTGCCGATATGTTCAAAGTACAACGATTCCTGACTGAGCAACGGCAAGCATTGGTGATCGGCTTGACCGTTTTATTAATTCTGGCAGAAGCTTTTCGCTTTATCAGCTCAAATAACTTAATGTATCAGATCCTAATGGCCATTGCAGGGGTCATCGGTCTATTGCCGATTTTATTCACAGCCATCTCATCATTAGAGGTACGGCTGATATCGATTGATGTTCTCGTCAGTATTGCGGTGATCGGTGCTTTTATCATTGGCGAATATAACGAAGCGGCGATTGTTACCTGGCTTTTTATGGTTGGTGAGGTATTAGAAAACGCTACTTTAAGGAAGACACGGTCGGCAATTAAGCAGCTAACCGAACTTGCTCCTCAAACCGCGGTGGTGATTGATGAAGATGGCAATACCAGTGATGAGGATGTGGACTTCATTGATCCGGGGGACATGGTCTTAATTAAGACTGGAAATCAGGTTCCAGTCGATGGCACGATCAAGACTGGGACTGCCGTTCTAAATGAAGCCAGTATTACTGGGGAGTCTCGGTTAGTTAAGAAACATCCTGGAGATGCAGTTTTTGCGGGAACCATTTTGGAGAATGGGACGGTGACGGTGAATACTACCGCGGCAGGCGAAGATACTACGTTCGGTAAAATTATTGAACTAGTGGAAGAAGCTCAGGATTCGCAAACGAAGACGCAACGCTTTATTGATCGCTTCGCCCGTTATTACACGCCAGTTGTGCTATTGGTAGCAATTATGGTTGGCTTGATTACACGAGACGTGCGGTTAGCAATTACCGTAATGGTTCTTGGCTGTCCAGGTGCGCTTGTGATTGGTGTCCCTGCATCTACTGTTGCTGGAATCGGTAATGGTGCTCGTCAGGGGATTCTCTTTAAGGGTTCCGATGCTATGGACCGGATGAAGCATATTGACACGATTGCCTTTGATAAGACGGGTACCTTAACTGTCGGGAAGCCGGTTGTTACTAGTGTTAATGTTCTGAACGGAGACCGACAGACGATTATTGATCAAGCGGTAGCAGTTGAACAACGATCGGACCACCCGTTGGCACAAGCAATTGGCAAGCTAGATAGGAAGCACGATTATCAGCCAACCGATATTCAAACGATTAAGGGACAGGGAATCCGAGCGAAAATTGGTGAAGGTGAGTACTTATTAGGTAATCCAACCCTGATTAAAGACCTATTAGGTACCAGTTCAACTCTCGACCAACTCATTGATCAACTGACAAGTGATGGAAATTCGATTGTTATTTTTGCCAGCATGGATCACCATGAATTGGCAATCTTTGGTATTAAAGATCAGTTACGATCACAGGCACAATCGGCGTTACGACAATTAAAAGCGTTAGGGGTCAAACGACTCATAATGTTGACTGGCGATAATGAAGGAACCGCTCATCAGATCGCAGCTAACCTGCCAATCGATGAAGTTCACGCAGCGATGCTTCCTCAAGGGAAAGCTGACCATCTCAAACAGCAACAGGCTGACGGTCATCGGATCGCATTTATTGGTGACGGGATTAATGATAGTCCGGCACTCTCCGCAGCTGATGTTGCAGTGGCAATGGGTTCCGGTACTGATGTTGCAATGGATGTAGCCGACCTAGTACTTGTGAAATCAGATCTGAATAGTCTAGTCACCAGTTTTCGCTTGGCACGGCGAACCATCACCAATATGAATGAAAACATCTTGATTGCCTTACTGACGGTAGTGCTATTGTTTATTGGACTTTTTGTTGGCTATATCGAAATGGCATCAGGAATGCTGATTCATGAGCTTAGTATTCTGATTGTTATTTTGAACAGTATGCGGTTGATGAAACAAATTTCTCAAAATTGATGACAATCAATTTTTATTTACGGTGGCTAAATTACAATGAAAATAACAAAGGAGTGATAACCATGGAAAAAGTAATGATGAAACTTGATGGTTTAACTTGTCCGTCATGCCTAACTAAGATTCAAAAAAGTGTTGAAACCATTGACGGGACCGATGACGTGAAGGTACTGTTCAATGCGGGAAAGGTTAAATTTACACTAGATTTGGCCAAAGCTTCACCCGATGATGTTCAAGCAAATATTGAAAAAATGGGATACACGGTTCAGGAAATTAAGGTAAAGGAGCTATCAGATGACTAGTGAAGAACAGTATCAACAGGAACTAAAACAGAGCGATATTGATCACCATACACCAACGGCAGGGGCGATGACGGGTCATATCATTGCCAACTTATTAATTCATTCACTAAAGATTAGTCAGGCAAAGCTGTTTACGAAAGGGAATGCGGCATTGTTTTTATCTCAATATGGCGATGATTGGATTGCGCATGAACAGGAAGCATTTAATCACCTGAATCAGCTGCTAGTTCAGAATGGTGAGAGTATCCCAACGACGACGGATCAGTTTCGTGAATTTACCATGCTAGAAGAAAGAGGTGCTGATAAGTATTTGCCAGGGGATGACCAATTATTTGCCTTGGTAAAGGATTTTGACACGCAGATTCTCTTTATCACGAAGGCCATTGCTCTTGGCAATAAAGAAGAATGGCCCGAATTAGCAGTAGATTTAACGGAATTATTGTCATGGATCAAAAAGCAAATTGCTTTAACCCAGCGCTTCTTGGGGCATGATTTACGGACGGGGTTGTATACTGAAGAAGATGATGATGACTTCTAACATTAAATGATGGAGGATACTCTAATGAAAGAAGAACTTTGTGTTCACCTGGTTCCGCTCTTTAATCAGTTAAGTTTAGAAAGCCAGCGCCAAGTGGAACAGCTGGTTCATCACCAGCGTATTAAGCGCGGAACAATTGTTGTGAGTCCAGACATGGATGACCGGTTAGTGATTATAAAAAGTGGCCATGGTCGAATGTACCAACTAAGTGAAGATGGTGAAGAACGGGTGCAACGAATGCTGAAGACAGGTGATTATGTTGGTGAAACCTGGCTCCTGGGGGTTGCCAACCATAGTAGTTATGTAGAAATGACTACAGACAGTGATATCTGTATTCTTAATCGGCAAGACTTTATCCAGTTGATTCACCACCAAAGCGAAATTGCCTTAAAACTAATGGCAGGACAGGCAGTAATGATTGAAAGTCTTCGTCAGCAAACACGGCTGATGGGACTGCCAAACATTGAAGAACGGGTAGTGACTTATCTGAAACAATTGATGGTTGATCAACAGAGTTCGAAAGTTAAGCTACCCTTGAAACTCAAGGACCTTTCTTCATACCTTGGGACAACTCCCGAAACATTATCGCGGACGCTTGCTCAATTGGAAGCGGATAGTAAACTCACGCGTCATTTGCGAACGATCCAAATTATTCGTTTATAACTGAAACTTGAAAGCTGATAACCATGTCAAACAGGTGAGGTTATCAGTTTTTTCTACGAAAAATTAAAAAAGCAAGCCCCTTTGGACTATACTTTAAATAACCAAAAACAAAGTATAAAGGGGTCTTGCACAATAAAAAGTATAACTCAAATCCAACATGAACTCGATGGTCAAACGTTAATTTCTAACTTTTTTCGACTAATTGGTTCAATTAATTGACCTTTATGCGGAATATTTTGATCCTACTTATTCTGCGGAAGAACTTTCATTGTATCATCAAGGAGGGACAGTTGATCCCTTGGTGCGCAAATATTTAGAACTCTTAAAATCATGTCGGACAGTGATTTTTATAACTCCTTGCTGGTGGAATAGTATTCCCGGAATGTTAAAAGGGGTTATTGATAAGGTGATGAAAGAGGGCTCCGATCTCTCCCATACGGTAACCAGGACCGGAATTAAAGGGCTATTGACGAACGTCCAGCATTGCTATGTATTAACTACTTCAACTTCGCCAACTTGGTACTTGCGGTTTTTCTGTGGGGATGATATTCAGCGAGTATTTGTTAATACAACCTTGAAACAACTTGGCTTTGAGCATCGGAAGTGGCTTAACTTTGGCGGGATTTCCTGGTCATCCCCGCAACGCCGCCAACGTTATTTGCAAAAAATTGCCCAATATCGATTTAAGTAAAATGGTTAATACTATCAAAAAATTGCTAAAACTGTGGATTAATGTTCAGGGATCATAACTTGCTTGGACATTCTTACAACTGTAAACTATAGATGATATTCCCTTCGCTTTCTTTTATAGAGCGCGAATAAAATTCATTTCTCACACATTCAAAAATAAAGGAGCAATCATCATGGCACAGTTATTTTATAGTCCTGGCCTGGCTGATCGACTACCTTATAATAATACTGGTAAGATTAGCCAAAAACCTTTACGACGGTGGCAGCTTAGTCTGGTAAAGATTGATAATAAAACATACTACCTATTATGTAGAAGAGGAAACTGGTTTGCCAGTCTTTACTGACAAATTAGGCGAGGGTAAGTTTAGTCAAGTTGCCATTAACTTTCTAAATGAAATGCCTTTTTTGGTTGATCCACAACGTACTTGGTTAATGCAGAATGTTTTTTCATTTAATTTATACCGGCCAATCTCATCTGCTGAAAACGAAAAACTTAAAAATTATTTGCAGATAATTGCTAGCCACCAAGCAGAATTTAAGGAAACCCTTAACGATAATGATGATTTTTCATCAACTGAGGATTTCAATGATCTTGTCTACTTATTGTTAGCTCTATCTGGAAATGATCAGGAAGTATTAATGAAATTTTGCCAATTGGTTAATGAAGAATATCCGGTAAAGGTGAAAGCTCCACGACCGGGGGCAAAATATTGTACGATCAAGCCACAATTTAAAGATCCCCGTATTTGGGCGGATGACGAAGGAAAAGCCTCAGCAGATAATCCAGCAACAGTTCAAGCGATTAGCCAAAACAACCAGCAAATGATTGACCAGTTTATCGCCAGTGCTGATGGTCAGTTAATGGGAGATGATAAGACTGCTCGTCGTATCTTGGACCAATTTTTGAACCACTTCATGTTACGCGGTTTGTAAAATTAAG
>NZ_LN887396.1:0-6285 GCF_036621895.1 Limosilactobacillus reuteri subsp. porcinus | reverse complement strand
ACTTCAAGCATTAAACCGTAGGTTTAGCTAAGTGGGAGTAGTTCAATAATCCTTCCTACGTTGGCATTATCCAAATCAGGTTCATTGGGTCGAGACGCATAGTCCCCTCTCAGCCTGTCTGCAAGCTCCCCGTTTATGCAATTCAATGTTAATCTTAGCAAATCTCAGTTGAATGTCAATTAATGATCTTAATTTACTGATTAAGCCAGACACTGCTCCTGTGATGTGATATAGTAAGGGTGTAATTTTTTAAGTAAAGTGAGGGAAGATCATGGCTAAATACACTGTTGAATTAAGTGAAGAAGATATCCAAATGATCAAGGATTGTCATTCAAAGAATCCTTCTATCATGAAGGCAATGAACGACGCTAAAAAAGTTGAAGATTGATAGGTAGACTGGAAAGAAGAGGGAAGCATTCTTTCTGGTCTTTATTTACGTTTGGGGAGGATAAAATCGAAAAAATTAATGGAAGTTCTTGCGATTGCTAGTTTGGGCGTTGCCTTAACTGGTTGTGGCAACCAAAGCACGCAAAGCAGTAGCAATACCACAAAGACTAATTCAGAAGCTAGTACCAATCAAAATACTACTAATAATACAAGCAGTAGTGAGTCGCATCACGATAGTTCATTATGGAATAATCAAAAGGACGAGCAGTTGGCATCATTTATGCAAAAATGGGGACCAACAATGCATCAATCCTATGAACAATATGATGGTCAAAATGAATTGAAGGTTTCAACAGGAATAACCTATCCAGACGGCTTGAGTAAAGAATTAGTGGAAGGACAGTCTGGTTTGATTGGCTGGGCACCATCAGGCAAGGGTGATTATGAATATAATGTTGTTGCTATTTATAATCATGATGGGACAGAACCGCCACTACCGAACCGAATTACGTACTTTTTTGCCTTCCATAATGGCAAGCCGGTCGTGTTAGTTGACCAATCGAATAATGGTGATCCAGATTGCCATCCAACAACTAATACGGATCTAGAAAGTAACTTTGAACGAATTGCAAATCAATAATAAAAGAAACAATCCCACCATCTGACGTCATGGTGGGATTGTTATTGGAAAAGCTGTCTCTAAATAGAGATTGTTTTGTAACTGTGTATTAATGAATATTCTATCTAGAAAACAACGAATCCTTTTTGAAAAGAATGGCGTCATCAAGCAACGCAAAGATTATTACTGTGCGCTCAACGATGCATCTAAATCGCCAGCTCGTGACCCCACTCCCTAAAAAAGAAGGTGATAAGTAAAGCTAAGACTATACTAATAACTTTATTTATCACCTCTATATTAACACGTTATAAAATTTTTTATAGTATAAAATGATAAAATTGGATAGAGATAGATATTCAAAAACTGAATGGAAAAGAATAAAATTTAAATATTGGATTTTGGAATTGGATAGTTCTAAACTATTTTTAGAATAGAGGAGGCAATTTCAATGAAAAAAGCAATTTTTGAAAAAGCAGGTCAAATGAAGATTGTTGATGTCGATCGTCCAACAATTGAAAAACCTGATGACGTGATTATTAAGGTAGTGCGGACCTGTGTTTGTGGTTCCGACTTATGGAACTTCCGGGGAATTAATTCAGTTGAAAAAGATTCTGAAAACTCTGGTCATGAAGCAATTGGAATTGTTGAAGAAGTTGGTGAAGATATCACTACTGTCAAGCCTGGTGACTTTGTGATTGCTCCATTTACTCATGGATGTGGGCACTGTGCTGCTTGTCGCGCGGGCTTCGATGGTTCTTGCCAAAGTCACAGTGATAACTTTAGCTCGGGTGTTCAAGCTCAATACATTCGGTTCCAACACGGTCAATGGGCGCTTGTTAAAGTTCCAGGCAAGCCAAGTGACTACAGTGAAGGAATGCTTAAGTCTCTCTTAACCCTTGCTGACGTTATGGCTACTGGTTACCATGCTGCACGAGTTGCTAATGTTAACGCTGGTGATACGGTTGTTGTAATGGGTGACGGTGCTGTTGGTCTTTGTGCCATCATTGCTGCTAAGATGCGGGGCGCTAAGAAGATCATTTCTACTAGTCGTCATGCTGACCGTCAAGCTCTTGCCAAGGAATTTGGTGCTACTGATAATGTTGCTGAACGTGGTGACGAAGCAGTTCAAAAGATCATGGAACTCACTAACGGTGCCGGTGCTGATGCTGTTCTTGAGTGTGTAGGTACTGAACAATCAACTGATACTGCCATGAAGGTTGGCCGTCCAGGTGCCATTGTTGGTCGAGTTGGATTACCTCATACGCCAAAGATGGACATGACGTTGCCATTCTACAACAACACGATTGTCGGCGGTGGTCCAGCATCAGTAACTACTTACGACAAGGATGTATTGTTGAAAGCTGTTCTTGATGGTGACATTAACCCTGGTAAGGTCTTTACTAAGAGTTTCGACCTTGACCAAATTCAAGAAGCGTATGGAGCAATGGATAAGCGTGAAGCAATCAAGTCTTACATTATTATGGATGGCTTTGAACGCGATTAATGTTTAAAACTGATTGAAACAATAGTTAATTTCCACGATATCGTAACAATATTCCTATAAAACGAGGCTGTTGAAAAAACAAAAGTTTTTTCTCAGCCTCTTTGCGTACTTACAAAAATTCAGGGCAAGATAAACGCATAAAATCAATAAGCGTGCTAAAATACTGTGATAGAGAATAAGCGTAAACGGGATGATAAAAATGCGTCGGTATGTATTTCTGGCACTGGCGATTGTCTTAAACTCAATTGGTCATTCAATGACGATTGTAACAAACTTAGGGAGTATGCCATGGCCAGCCTCAATCGTCAATATTATGCATATGATGGGCTGGAACATGACAGAGACGATTTTTACAGAAGGACTATTTGTCATTGGCCTTAATATTCTTTTGGTTGGCGAATTTGTTCCTAAAGAATTTGGCTGGGAATTAACGTTTTTAGTTCCGTACAGTATTTTAATGCAACTCTTTGCGAACTTATGGCGTTTTTGGGGAATTGATACAATGAACATCTTCCTGCGTTTCGGTTTTGACCTGCTCGGTTTAGTGATTGCCTTTGCCGGGTATGCCCTTTACCAGCAGTGTGATTGTTGTTTTCATCCACACGATAAGTTAACGGTCTACTTAAACCGGCGCGCCAGTCTTAAATTCACGAAATACTTTAACATTGTCTTGCCTGTTATCATTATCTTGTTATGTTCTCTTAAAAATCATGCAATCTTTGCTTTTAATATTGGAACGGTGATCGGCTTTTTCTCTCAAAACTGGATTGTCAGTTTCTGGCAGGAACGCCTCGAACCGTGTTGTCATTTCTAATTTTATGGAATGGGGATGATTAAATGCGTCGATTTTTAGTAGCACTCTTAGTCGCTGGAATGATCGGAATTGGCGATTATCATGCCCTTGCTGATGCAGATGCGCCTTCCCAACCCTTCCAGTCATCATTTTTTAGCCAGGATTCTTCTGATAGTAATGATTTTCAGTTTTCTAATGGCGGCCAACGACCAAATGCAGACCGGCTAAGAATCCCAGAAAATACACCGACACCGCTTGAAGGTTTTAGGTGGAAGAAAAAGAATATTACTATTTATATGGAAACGGCTGATCCAAAATTAAAATGGGCTTTTCGGGATGCGGTCAAAAAGTGGAATAAGACGAAAGCAGTCCATATCCGCTGGACTAAGAACGAAGATAAGGCCAATATTATTGCGGCCGATGGTGATCTAGCACGAAATAATATGGGAAACAATGGTGTTGGCTATACAACATCTGAACTCGGCTCAACCCGGACTGAATATGACCCGACCACGAATACCTTGCATAAGGCAACCTCAACTTTAGACCCTAACCAGTTGGACTATACTAACAAAGAATTCCGAAGTGAGGTTGCTCAACACGAACTGGGACATGCACTTGGATTGGCCCACGCTCCAGAATATGAGCATAGTGTGATGATCCCGCGAAACATCAAAAACGGAATAACTAAAAATGATGCTAAAACGTTAAGAATGTTATACCATGAATAATTTTGAAATAGGTGTTGACAATTAGTAAGGATAAGGATATTATAATTACAATTAAATTAGAGGCTTAGAAAAGATGAGTAATTATTTAATGCCATTACAGAGAGCTAGGAAAGATGAGAACTAGTATGGTGACGAATAATGAAGATGGTCTTGGAGCAGACTGATGCTGTGAACATACGTGTTAGCAGCAAGCGATTAGCACCCGTTACCGTGCTGGAGTATTTTTATGTACTTCTTGCGGGTCTTATTGTGAGATAAGGCTAAATTAGGGTGGTATCACGTTAATGAATATTAAACGTCCCTAGGAATTGGTTGGATTGCCGTTCCTAGGGATTTTTTAGTTCCAAGATTCATTCTCATCAGGCAGAAAAGGAGAGATTTATTATGGCTAAAGTTGAAAGTTTTACATTAGATCACACGAAGGTTAAGGCACCTTACGTTCGTTTAATTACCGTTGAAGAAGGGGCAAAGGGAGATAAGATTAGCAACTATGATTTACGGTTAGTCCAACCAAATGAAAATGCAATTCCAACTGCTGGTTTGCATACGATTGAACATTTGCTTGCTGGCTTGCTTCGTGACCGTTTGGATGGCGTAATTGATTGCTCTCCATTTGGTTGCCGGACTGGTTTCCACTTAATTACATGGGGTGAACACTCAACTACTGAAGTTGCCAAGGCCTTGAAGTCCTCGCTTGAAGAAATTGCCTACAAGACTAAGTGGGAAGATGTTCAAGGAACAACGATTGAATCTTGCGGTAACTACCGTGATCATTCATTATTCTCTGCTAAGGAATGGTCAAAGAAGATTCTTGATGAAGGTATTTCAGATAAGCCATTTGAACGCCACGTGGTTGACTAATAATAATTTTGGTAAACGCTGACTAAGGATTTCTCGAGAATAACGACATGTCGGATCCCGTTGGCTATTGCGATTAGTTATGACGAATAGCGAAAACAAAAGTAAAGGGGTAGTTATGATGAGAAAGAAAAAGCATACTGGCTGGTGGATTGTTGGTATTGTAGTAGTGATTTTAGTTGCGGCTGGACTTAGTGTGGGCGCTAATGGTGGGTTTACCCGCAACGATGAGATTACTGTTGGAACGATTGGCCCAGATGTCCAAGTTTGGCAACACATTGCAAACAGTAAGCAGGCTAAAGATGAAGGTTTGAAGATTAAGGTCAAGAGCTTTACTGATCCCGTAGCCTTAAACCGGGCGACTGCTAGTGGTGAAATTGACGTTAATGCTTTCCAATCATGGTCATATCTGCAAGCTTATAATAAGGAAAATAAGAAGGCACAGTTAGCGGCGATTGGAACTACCTATTTAGAACCAATGGGCTTATATTCAGATAAGTATAAGAGTGTTAAAGACATTCCAGATGGTGCCACAGTTGCGATCGCTAATAATCCAGCAAACACGGCGCGTGGCCTCTTGCTCTTACAAAGTGCAGGGTTAATAAAATTGAAGCCGGGCTTTGGGGCAACCAGTGGAACCAATGAGATTGCGGCTAATCCAAAGAACCTTCAATTTAAAGAAATTGATGATACCACCGGACCACGGGTATTAAAGTCAACTGATTTAGTATTAATCGGTAATACGATTGCGTTAACTGGTCATTTGAATGTGTTGAAAGATTCTATTTATCACGAACAAGTTGGTCAAAGCACGAAGAATAACATTAATGTTTTAGCAACTGCTAAGAAGAATCGTGATAACAAGGAATATAAGAAGTTAGTCAAGCTTTACCATAATAAGCAAATTCAACAATGGATTGCTAAAAAGTATCAAGGAACAAAGGTGAATGTTGATAAGCCATTAAATTATCTAGAAAATTAATAATAAAATTATAATTAGCCAAAAGATAATATTGTGGTAATTTTAAGCTCTTTTTGTGCGTTTATATTGATGAATTGAAGACTATTATGAAAATTAATAATTTTATCTAATCTTAAGATAAAGACTTCTATTAAACAAATTAATAAGAAACGAGTATAATTAAAGTGATAGAAGATTAGGTTTAACTACAAGGCATGATTTAAGTAAGGGAGCTAAAATTATGAAATGGGTAAGAAAACTTGCACAAAGCGTAGTAACGATTGTTTTACAAGCACTGGTTGCCCGACTCGTGTATCACTTATTTGCAAAGAAGCAACCGAAAGAAACAACGAAAAGCAATGACTAATGTATTGTGGTAGCGGATGGTATTAAGCGTAAAGCGACCATTCGTTTTTTTATTAATGTCTTTAG
>NZ_LN887395.1:0-9081 GCF_036621895.1 Limosilactobacillus reuteri subsp. porcinus | reverse complement strand
TCTTGTTCATCGGTGCAGTACTTTGCCTTAGACTTCCTTCAGATTCCACCTCACAGTGGACACCCTTGTCCTCAGCTCATGGTTCCGACTACTACGGCCCATAGCGGACTCTCACCGCCTAGCTAATACCCATGCCGGGCGCACAAGCAGTTGAGGCTGGGAGAAAACAAAATTTTCTCCCAGCCTCTTTTTTATTGGTTAAATTTCACAAGAGGCTAGATTCTAAGCATTAGCAAATAATTGGTTAGAATCATCAACCATCCTGATAAAAAGCATGTAAGATACTTTTCTTAATACTTGGACTTTTTAGTCTTACCGTCCCATGCACGATAACCATCTTTTAAGATATAAAGGTGGTTATACTCATGCTTACCTAAAAATGCAGCGGCCTGGGTACTTAATGTCATTCCTTCATCATATAAGTAAACCGGCAAGTCCTTCCGCAACTCGCCATATTGTTGACGAAGATACGGATAAGGCAAGTTACGTGCACCAAGAATATGTCCTTGTTTAAAGTCATTTTCTTGTCGCAAGTCAATAACCTGTGCTTTTCGCATTCCTTGCTTAAAGTCATCTTGACTAAGGACAGTTGCATATCTCTTTCGACGGTAAGTCTGAAATGCCCAGCTAAAAATCCATACTAACAAGATGATTATAATGACTGCATTAAGAATCATCAAGCCAGAGCTAACTCCAAGTACCACGATCATTTCCCCTTACAAATTAATCTTCATTTACAAACTGACGAGCTAATGAAGCAGCACCGATAACACCAGCATCATTACCTAATTCAGCTAACTTCAATTGAGTTGAAGTCCGAACTGTTGGGAAGGCAAATTTTTCAAAGTTTTGCTTTACCCGCTTCAAAAGGAATTCACCAGCTGCGGAAACTCCACCACCGATAACAAGGTATTCAGGGTTTAATGCGTTACTTAAGTTGGCAGTTGCCAAACCAAGGTAGAAGCAAACTTCATCAACAACAGTGTTAGCAAGGTAGTCATTTTCCTTAGCAAGGTCAAAGACAATCTTGGCTGTAATTTCATCACCATTATCGATCATTGCCTTCAAACGACTGTTACCTTCATATTCTTCCGCCTTATCTTGAGCGATATGAACAATTCCAGTGGCAGATGCATATTGTTCAAGACATCCATGATTTCCACAAGTACAAAGGTATCCATCTGGCTTAACAATCATGTGACCAACTTCACCACCGGCACCAACGACACCGTGGATAAGCTTACCATTAGAGATAAGTCCACCACCAACACCGGTACCTAAAGTAATAAATGCAACATCGTCACCTTCATTACCAGCACCCTTCCAACGTTCACCAAGTGCGGCAACGTTAGCATCGTTATCAAGAGCAAATTGCATTCCAGTGCCTTGTTCAATCTCTTCTTTAACGTTTTGCGTTGTCTTCCAGTTTAAGTTGTAGGCACCAATAACAGTTCCCTTTTCACGGTCAATTGTTCCTGGAGTTCCCATTCCGATTCCAATAAATTGGTCGCGAGACATTTTATATAAATCAAGGTGGTGATTAATTGAGTTAATGATGTCTGGCACAATATGTGAACCATCATCTAAAATGTTAGTCCGTAAAGACCACTTTTGTTGAATCTCACCGTTCTCCGTTAAAATTGCAAACTTGATAGTAGTACCACCAAGGTCAACACCAATTAATTTCTTAGCCATAATGATTCCTTTCCTGGGTAAGGCTTAATACAGTTTACCCCTTTTAATTCTCGTTTGTTCTTCACGATGTTCTTTACGCAAAACAATCTTTGCTTTTGTATAAGTTGACTTATCTACAACTCCTGATTGATAGAGGTTATCAAGCTCAATGGCCATTAACTCAATATCATACAGGCGCTTACCAACATATACAAACACGTTGAATTCTTTTAATAGTTGCTGAACATCGTATAGTGTGCGGTAGTTTCTTGAGGCGATCGCCATAAATTATCACTTCAATTCTAGAGTCAAAATTACCAAACTTACCGTTAATACAGCTCCACTTAAAAACTGTTTCAGGTGATCAACAGTTCCTAGCATGGGAGCACCAACAATAAATGCAATGAAAAAGCCACCAAATAGGCCGCCAATGTGTCCTACCAAGTCAACTCCTGACAGGAAAAAATCCATCACAATATTAATAATAACAAATAGCAAAAAAGTACGACTTAAGACGCGAACAATAACGTTATGGCGAAAACAAACGCCCAACATTAAAAATGCGCCAAATAATCCAAAAATAGCAGTACTAGCACCAGCTGAAATTGTCGATGGCATGAAGACCGCGCTGGTAAAGTTACCAAAAAGCGCACTGACAAAGTATATGACTACCATTCGCCAATGACCGAAAAATTCTTCAATATAACGGCCGATGTATAAAAGCGTAACGCTATTGACTACTAAGTGTGATAAACCAACATGAAGGAACACAGGTGATACTAAGCGCCACCATTCACCTTCCCTGATTAAGGGCGTACTACGAGCACCCATGTTAAGGAGGGTTACTGTATTAGTTGAGCCACCTGCATAAACTAACCAGCAATAAACTAATACCTGAAAAATTATTAAGGTAAGCGTCACGGGCGCTAATCTTAGTCCCTGCGTCCGCATCTTCTATATCTCCGGTAAATACAACACTTTATCTATCCGCTGATCGAATTCTTCTGGTTCCCATTCGTTTTCTTCAGCCAGTTGCGTTGTCAATGCCATTGAAACTTTAGGACCCTTATAGTTTTTTAGGTAACGATCATAATAACCGCCGCCAAAGCCCAACCTGTTACCAGATGCGGTAAAGGCTACTCCAGGGACAACCATCAAATCAATCTCATCTGGAGAATAAACTTTGCCATCATGTGGCTCTAAAATACCAAAAGACGTCTCGTCGAAATCAGTATCCTCATTTAATTCAACAAATTCCATTTGACGATGTGGCAGCGTCCGTGGAACAACAATCTGTTGGCCCTTATGACGCGCATGAAGGATAATAGGTGCAGTATCAATTTCAAAAGATTGACTTAAAGTAACAGCAATTGTCTTAGCCCCTGTCCATTCAGGTTGATCATATAGCAAAGATGCTAATTTTCGCTCTTCGTAAAGACGGGTGTTTAAATCTAATTGTTGAAGGCGCGCAATATATGCTTGTCGTAACTCTTTCTTTGAATAAGCCATTATGTTATGACCGCTCCTTTATAGTGAAGTAACAAACGGTATCAGATTTTATTATCACCGCTTGAGTGAATTTATGCAAGCGTTTTTTTATAAAAATAAATAAAAAGAGCCGGTCTCCCAGCTCCTTTATATGGTCATTACTTAGTTTCCCGATGTAATGTAACCTTTTGTTCCCGTGGACAGTACTTGTTTAATTCAAGACGATCTGGGTTATGACGACGGTTCTTGCTAGTTAAGTAAGTCCGTTCGTGGCATGAAGTACATTCAAGTGTAATGTTGACACGCATTATTTTGACCTCCAAACTATTTCTTTTATTTAACGTGGTTATTTATCGTAACCCTAACTCGTACAACTATATCATTTATTCTTCTATTTGGCTAGTAATTTATCAAAGTTTGTTAAGGAAATTTCCTTGACAGTTTAGTTAGTCACCAAACCCTTTAGGACTCTGAACAGTCTTCCAGTAGGCTTCAAAAATTTGTTTTGCCATTGTAAGGTTAGCCCCACCATCGGAATTTGAAGCTCCTGGAATAGCCAATGCAACTACGACTTGTGGATTATCAGATGGCGCATAACCTGCAAAACTTAAAGTAGTCGTTGAATGCGACTTGTAGTAGGTTTCGGCAGTCCCCGTCTTACCAGATACGGATGGTTTAACAGATGCCAACGCTTTACCAGTAACATAACGGTTAGAACCATGAACCACTTGATAAAGCCCTTGTTTAACGACATCAAAGTCATCCTTAGAAGCAGGAATGGTTAATTGAACTTGTGGTTTAGTCGTATATTCGACAGCTCCAAGTTGACCATTAGATTTAGTACCACGGATTTCTTTAACAATGTATGGTCGCATCCGGTTACCACCGTTAGCAATCGTTGACATATATTGGGCAAGTTGAATCAAAGTATAACCATCATAGTTACCGTATGACAAGTCAAGCGCTGAACCGATATGCTTTTGGTCAGCAGGTCCAGTATAACCGCTTGTTTCGCCAGGCAAGTCGATTCCAGTTTTAACCCCTAGTCCAAACATGTTGAAGTAACCCCGCGCTTTAGCAAAAATACTTGGCTTCATCGTAATTTGCGCGTTTGGTGTATATTTCATCCCCGCTTCTTTCATGAGCAGTTGCATCATGTAAGAGTTGGAAGAAACTTCAAGGGCCGTTGCTGCATTAATTGCCATATTTGCTGATCCACCATGGTTAAACCATGATCCCTTAGATGAAGTGCCGGCAAGCTTAATTGGCATATCGGTTAAGGTATTATTTGTTGGCGTAATTACACCATCCATTAATGCCCCCATGACCATCGCCGGCTTTACAACTGACCCCATCGTAATTGGGTGGTTGATAGCACCAATTTCATCAGGGGTTTCTTTACCTGTTTCTGGGTCACGGTCAATTCCAGCCATCGCATAAATTGCACCGGTATTGGGATTCATTACTACTGCATATACCCCAGTGGAGTACTGGTTTCCGGCAGCTGAGTAATTGTTTTTCAAAATCGATTGAACTTGCTTTTGGAATTTTGAATTGATCGTTAATACAAGGTTATCACCCTTCTTACCAGGGTACTTAGTCTTTTCTTTGGTTACATCATTTCCATCAGTAGTAACCTCAGTTTGCGACTTCGAACCAGCTAAAGTTGATTGGAACTGTTTTTCCAGGTAACTTTGTCCAACGCTATCATTTCGAGAATATCCTTGGGCAAGCAGTGAGTTAACTTCATCACTTGGCAAACCAGTAGTTGAGACAGTTCCTGTTAACGATTGAATATCTGTGCCTTGGGGGTAATTACGAGTCCAAGACGTGCCGATCTTTACCCCTGGCATTTCATTCAGGTGTTCTCCGACTGCTGCAAGCTCTTTAGCACTAACACCCGTTTCTTTAATATAAGTTGTCGAAAGGGAATATGCTCCACTCATTGCCGCATAAATTCGGGCATTATTCTTTTGCTGATCAGTAAGCTCCCATGAATCGGGATGCTTGCTCAAATATTCGAGAGCCTTATCATATTTAGTATCTTCAGAATCTGCATCTGAAGTCTTGACATGTTTCAAAACACTCTTAAGCCGCTCTTTATCAGCAAGGTAATAATCCTCTTCATTTCGATCAGTTAAGCGTGAATTCTTATTAGAGACAGACACATATTTCCCTAAACGATTAGCAATCTGATAGAGCTGATCAGTAGTTACATTGGCCCCTTTAGTATAGGTAATGGCTTGATGAGTCTGATTACCAACAAGGACATTCCCTTGCGAATCATAAATCATCCCCCGTTGTACGTTATTCGTCTGCGTTGTTGTATCTGATCGCTTTACTTCCGCTTTAAATGATGTTCCTTGCAGAACTTGAAGATAAAACAGTCGAATAGTTAACGCTAATAACAAGATACCAACAATCCATAGTAGCATGTTCAGCCGGAATGGAATAATTGACTGCGCATTTTGACGCTTTTTGGTACGTGAACCAAATAAGTTCATTATTCGATCAAAGAATTTCACAGTTTTATAATTCTCCTTCATCGTAGTGAATCTATTTTAACAAAAATTACCTGCTTTAACAGATAGTTACCACTACTAACGTGAAAATAATACTCTTTATTTTATAAGAAATGAAGAATTTATTCCAATGATTTAATGAAATTTAATGAACAATAGTAATGAATATCATTTTCAAAAAGGATATGATAATGTGGATGTGTCTATTTAATTGAGAGAAGGAGAATTTTGCTGTGTTTTTATATCAACATCATCGTTTATATCGACGCAAAATTTTGATTACAAGTTTCCTGTTACCAGTTATTTTGATGGCTTGCTATTTTGCATACCGTCAAATGACTCCCTTTGGCAAAAGCAGCTTATTAACCGTTGATCTCGGTCAACAATATGTCGATTTTTTCAGTTACCTTCGAAATATCATTCTCCACCATCCCAGCAGTTTCTTTTATTCGTTTAGCAAAGGGCTGGGTGGCGAAATGTTTGGAACTAATGCATATTACTTGTTAAGTCCATTAAACTTAATTTTGTTATTTTTCCCCGCCCAACACCTTGCAAGTGGGATAACCATCGTGACGCTTGTCCGCTATGGTCTGGCAGGATTGAGTTTTGCTTGGTTAATGCAAAAAACTGAGCTACAACAGGGGTGGCGGATTTTAGCCTTCAGTACCGTTTACTCAATGAATGGTTGGATGATTGCCAACCAATTAAATATGATTTGGCAAGATGCTTTAATACTTTTGCCGTTAATTATTTGGGGACTCCTCAAACTTATCTATCAAAATCGTGTTGGAACTTATATCTCTTGGCTAGCCGTAATGCTGATTAATAATTATTATATGGGCTGGATGATTGCCATCTTTACTTTTCTATTTTTCCTCTGGCAAACACCAGCGTTGGCGTCATGGCGACAACGGGGAGTGATCTTTCTTCGCTATCTCGGCAGTTCGCTGCTTGCGGCGGGTATTTCAGCAGTCATTTTATTGCCAACTTTCTATGCCTTAATGCAAAGTAAAGGGACGTATACTGAAACCAAGATTCACAGCCGTTTTGAGTACTTTGCTCCTAAAATGCTTGGGAAGCTTGTTCCCGGATCATTTAATTTTAATCAAATGCCAAGCGGCCAGCCTAACATTTATATTGGAATGCTATTAATGCTCGGCGCTTGTCTCTACTTTTTCAATAATCGCTTTGACCTTCATCGTCGTTTGATTGGGGCAGCCATTTCTATATTCTTTATCTTCTCATTCTGTTACGAACCATTAGATCTTTTATGGCATGCCGGGCAGTTTCCAGTTTGGTACCCTTATCGTTTCTCATACCTCTTTTCTTTCTGGTGCATCTATCTTGCTGCTAAAGTACTCCAACCTGATTTCAAGATAAAAAAGCGCAGTGCAATGATCCTGACGCTGCTTATTATCGCAATTTACTGGTATGTTGGTACGCTTAACTTATCGTACATTAATAGCAATCAACGAAATATTGGCTTATGCTTTGCGTTGATCGCCGTTTGCTGTCTTTGTATTCCCCGAACAAATTCACCGCGCTTATACGATGCGCTTCTTGTTCTCCTCGCTGTCTGTGATATTTCTATGAGTGGTTACACGGCGCTTAATAAGATCTCTTACGTTTCACAGCCTGAATTTGGCAACTACACCCTCGCTCTTGATAAAAGTGTAGAAAAACTAAAGAAACATGATTCAGGCTTCTACCGCGTTGCCAAAACTTTTATGCGAACGAAGGATGACCCCTTCCAAGCAGATTTTAATTCTGGTGACCATTTTGGTTCGACCCTAGAGCCACCAATTCCAGCCTTCATGGGTGCAATCGGGCAACCAGATGGGGATGGTTTTGTTACGTATACTAATGGAACTCAAGTGAGTGATGCGTTTCTTGGTTATAAATACACTATGAATGCGCGGAACACTTCAGCTGGACAGGCATTACCCCTATCAGGTTTCCGTCCCGATTGGTATAGTTACCCATTAGCAGGATCAACTTCGGCAGTCAATCTCCGTGAGAATCCAAATGCCCTTCCAATCGCATTTGGAGCTAATGCCGCCATCCTCCACCTTCAACGGACGACAATGGATCCGTTAAACTATCAGTCACAGATCTTCCAAACACTTGCCGGTCGCCCAACATTTCATTCATTATTTGCCGTTCAAAACTTTAATTCCGTCAAATTCAATAATGTTCAAAGCGCTAAGCAAATTACTGGTACGATCTTTAGAAAGCAAAACCTGCTTAAACCAGCATCAGTTCAGCTAGAATTTATTCCGCCAACTAACGATTCTTACTACTTAACACTTGGACCAAACGTTGAGGATAATGCCACAATTACGATGAATAACAAAAAGTTCACCCAATATGATACCTTTCGTAATACGGTAGTAATCAACGTTGCCCATGACCAAAAAGGACAAAAAATCATCGTTAATTTGCAACTAAAGAAAGCAACACTTTGGATGCAAAATGTTAGTATCTATCAATTAAAGCAACGACCATTTATGGCAAGTTTAAAGACTCTCCAAGAATCCCCCTTAAAGATTAGTTCATACCGTAGCAATCAGATCATTGGAACGGTCAATCTCCATCGTAATCAGCGAGTATTGATGACCACTATCCCAGCTGCTAAGGGTTGGCATGTTAAGGTAGATGGCAAGTCAACTACTCCACAGACCGTGCTTAATACGTTTATGGCTATTCCAATGAGTCCCGGAAAGCATCGGGTTGAATTTTATTATCGGCCACCGTTCCTCATCCTGGGGCTTATAATTACTGTTATAAGTCTTGGTTTAACTGGTTGGTGGGTTAAGAAAGAACATCAAACAAGGACAATGTTTGATTAGCAATAAAGCTCTTTAGCATACTATCATTGGATAGTGTATGCTAAAGAGCTTTTTCACTATATAAAAATTAATGCTGAGATGCTCCAGTAGAGGCATCAGCCTTATTATCGGAATGGTCATCAGTATCATTAACAAATCCAGCTACGTCAGGTGTATCGCCATCTTCATGTTGAAAATGAAATATCGGTCCGTCTGCTTGCGGATCATAGTCAACAGTAGTGATAAGATCCTTAAAAAACCATTCATCTAGCGAATCAATGTGGTAATTAATGCCATCCTTTTTTACCTCTAAAATCGGGTCAACTGGCTTATCTTCACGAGTAAATCCTTGCGAAAAGCCATGATGGACTTCAGTTTGGCCATAAGTTTTGCCGTAAAACTTTACTCCATTCCCAGGTTCTAATCCCATTTCATCACGAAACCATTGACTTGCAGCATCAGTAATAATCAATTTCATTTTGCTTTCCTCCAACGTCTATTGACATCGCTTTCATACACTTACTATAGCATAGTAGGGCAATAATACCAAATCGAGTAGGAGATAATTG
>NZ_LN887394.1:0-590 GCF_036621895.1 Limosilactobacillus reuteri subsp. porcinus | reverse complement strand
AGAAGACGGCATACGAGATGGACTACTACTATAAGGAGCTCAAGCATGCGGTGGACTAAGAATTGGGGCACGGTCAGCAGTGGAGCCGAATTACATATGTTAGCTCATGCTGAACAAACGGGAAAACGATTAGCAAAGAAAAAGCCGACAGGTCAACGCTTGCCGGCTTTTAAAGTACATAACAGATTAAATAATTAAGGTGATAGCATTAGCTACCGTCTTTTATTTTGCTCAAATTTAGGAGGAACCAGCTATGGAACTCAAAGAACTAACCGAAAAAACGTTAGTATTATTTAATTCTAAGAACACAACAGAACTAATTAAGAAGTTGCCTAGTTATTGGAATGATAATGATACTAAAGCTAAATTTAAGGAATTAGTCGGTGATTTAAGCATTGATTGGCTCCAAAAGATTTTTCAGTATTACGAAGCGGACCGCAAGGATAAGAAGCAAGATTATACGCCGACAAGTCTAGCAAAGTTAATGGCAAGCCTAGCTCTACGTAACGATGAGAAACACATTATTGATATGTGTGCTGGTAGTGGTGCTTTAACTATTCAATGTTGGAACCTCAATCATGATATTGAAG
>NZ_LN887393.1:357-508 GCF_036621895.1 Limosilactobacillus reuteri subsp. porcinus | reverse complement strand
TCGCGAAAATGTTAATAAAGAATGGCAGCACTTCTATGATAAGTAATAATTAGTGGGTAAAAATACTGTAAGGAAGCTTTGAGATGGATTATCAAATTAGGTTAGCAACAATAAATGATTTACCAGTGATTGTCGATATATTTAATCAAGC
>NZ_LN887393.1:0-266 GCF_036621895.1 Limosilactobacillus reuteri subsp. porcinus | reverse complement strand
TTTGGGTTGCAACACTGGATGACCAAGTAATCGCCTGGTGTGCTCTTGAGTATTTTTATCCGCATCCCGCCTATGATCATTCGGCACAGATAGCTATTTATATTCATGAAGATTATCGACGGCAACATCTTGGCCGTGATTTATTAACATATGCGCAAAAACAAATTGAAGATCATTTAGATATAAGAACCGTAATTGCGTATGTTTATATTGAAAATCAAGCAAGCTATCATCTTTTTACCTCCTGTGGGTACAAAGAATGGGGT
>NZ_LN887392.1:0-10792 GCF_036621895.1 Limosilactobacillus reuteri subsp. porcinus | reverse complement strand
CTTATGAATATGTCCAAGATGCTCCAGTCAATTCAATGTGATTAAGTTGTCGAACCGCCGTATACGGAACCGTACATACGGTGGTACGAGAGGTCGATAATTGAACTAATCAATTATCTCCTACTCGATTATTCCATTTTTATGAATTGATGATACAATATTAATGATTATTGATAGGGAGGACAATCATGAAAAATAAGAAGAAACAATATTCCATAATCGGAATAATTGTAATAGTTATATTGTTGATATTCGGAATTGGTCACCATATTTATAAGAATGGTGGTCTGACTGCTCCAAAGACGGTCAATTTAATGTCGAAGGGAACAAGGGTTTGGCTAGGAACTGAAGGCGGACTACAAAAAGACGCAACGGTTGATTATATTGATGTTGCTAAAAATGGAAAATTCATTCAATATCAAGTATTTGATGATGATATTACGTTAGGTAAAGCTTCTAAGATGAGCAATTCTGACTTAATCAGTTTGGGAAAGAAACAAGATAAGAAATATTTTGACAAATCAGCTGATGAAGTTCGTGCCCTTCGTGATCACAAAGATCAAATAGGACTTCAAGATGATTTGATGGGCGACGATGACTTGAAGGGCGATCTCAATAATGGAGCGTGGCTAGTAATGGAAGGTACTGCTACACAAAAATCACCAGATACAACAAATGAAACATACACATATAATAAACTGATTCCTATCGATCAATATAATTCAGAATCTGATAGAATCGGTAAGATTAAACTGCATCAATCAGCTGACGAAAAGTCAAGTCCAGTTATTAACAAGGCCACCGAGTATGAAATGGTTGAAAACGCAAGTCCTGATGAACACGAACAAGAAAACAATTTTAGTGATCGTCATGAGACGTATTCCTACATTCGAAATAATCGTTTTAATGCACTACTGGAAAACATGAAGAGCGTTAAATATTTAGCACCAAAGTGGCAAACTTTAACTTTCAAGAACACGACAGATAATTCTGGAAATAAGGTTATCAGTCAGAAAATGAACTACAAGGCTATCGATGAATTTAATGATGCTGGGACAATGGACAATAATGTATTTAATCTAAGTGATTCACAAAAGCAAAAATTGTTTAAGGCAAAAGCTGCATCACACGAAACTGGATCGTATCCAGAATTACGAAGCGCATTCGATAAGTCTTATTACAAAGTAGTAACGAAAAATGTGTTCAAACCACATGTCTTTGATGATGACACTGAACTTAGTGATAAAGTACACCAAAAGATTTACAACAGTACTTATATTGGATATAGCACTGGTGATGACACTTACTTATTAACTAAAGCCCAAAACGATAGCCAGCGTGTAGTTTTCAACAAATAATAATATAAGCAAGCCAAAATTTATGTTTGACTTGCTTTTTTGTTTGATTTTATTTTGAAATAGAGAAGATACACCACACATGAACGTCAACTCAAATGACACAATAAAATCATCACAAAATTACGATTTATAATTAGCATGTAAGCAATGAAAGGGTGATAATAATGACGACAACACAACAATTAACAGAACGACAAAAAGAACTCCGGAGTGTTGTATACCGCGACTGCTTGAGTACTTTAGATCAGTATTTGGATGATGATTATTATGACGGAAAGACGTTTACACTTGATCATCTGATTGTTGACCATCCCACTGATCAAAAAGGAGTGTTAGCTTGTCAATTCTTTTTAGTAAACCGCCTTAGTGATGACCATAACGACATTAAAGATCTGATTGAGTTGGAGATGAATAATCATGATTGGTTACGTCGTGAAGATAAAGTCACCGGTCTAATTTCATACACAAAACAGTAGCAGATCATAATTAATCGCGGCGGATTAGCTATTTAGCTAATTCGTCTTTATTTGTTTATATTCCCATGTGATAAAATAATAAGAAAACTCAATTTCAGGGATGATATTACATGGCAAAAAGCAGCACTAGCCGTTTCTATGGAACTAAAACGACCAGAAACACAACACATAAAACACGTAAACAAATAATAAAAGAGTTTGTTGATGAGTGGACTAACAAAGGTAAGGAATCAGGATATGGTTTTATCAAAGAAGACGCTAATCGACAACCATTTATTGACGACTTTTTGCGTCGTGTTTGCGGAGTAGACCAACCAACAAAATACATAGAATATGAAAAAGATGTACGTGTTGAAGATAACAGAAAGAAAACGACTAAAAGAATTGACGGATACATTCCAGCCACAAAAGTTATGTGGGAAATGAAAGGTAGTAATAAAGACCTAACTGAAGAAATTACTCAATCGGGAGGAATTAAACTAACACCATTTAAGCAAGCATGGAGATATTCTGAATATTTGCCTCAAGAGGAAAAACCAAGATGGATCATTATTTCTAATTTCAACGAAATAGATATCCATGATATGAACAATCCTTTATCTGATCCAACTGTGATAATGCTTAAAGACTTGACAACAAAATATAAGTCGTTTGATTTTATGGTTGATCAAACGGCACAACAGATTATTGATGAAAAGAAGTTATCAGTTGCAGCTGGTGACCTTGTCGCTAAAATTTATAACGAATTGTCAAAGGCTTACAGTTTGCACGCCGATTTGAATGACGAAAGAATACAGAAAAGTCTTAATATGCTGATTGTCAGATTAGTATTTCTTCTATATGCTGATGACACAGGAATTCTTGGAAGCAATGATATTTTTCAACATTTCTTAGAACGAAGAGAAGCTCAGGACATACGTCAAGGACTTATAGAACTGTTTCGTGTACTCAATACGCCAGAAGACGATAGAGATGAATTCTTAAGTGAAGAATTCAAGCAGTTTAAGTATGTCAACGGTGGTATGTTTAGTGACGAATCAGTTGTTATTCCTCAATTTACAGATGAGTTACAACGTTTAATTGTCGAAGATGCAGGACGAGGTTTTAATTGGTCAAGCATCTCGCCGACAATCTTTGGAGCAGTGTTTGAAAGTACGTTGAATCCAGAGACACGCCGTGAAGGTGGGATGCATTACACAAGTGTTGAAAATATACATAAAGTAATTGATCCATTATTTTTAAATGATCTGAATAAAGAATTTGAAAAGATTCGTGATATATCTGTTGTTAGTGATCGTGTTGAAAAAGCACGTCAATTCCAAGAGAAATTGTCAAAACTAAAATTTTTGGATCCAGCTTGTGGATCTGGAAACTTTTTGACAGAAACATATTTGTCTTTGCGAAACTTAGAAAATCAATGTCTTAAAATTATTGTCGGTAGTAATTCCACATTAAATCTTGATGCAGATATAAAAGTAAAGATTAAGATTCAAAATTTTTATGGTATTGAAATTAATGATTTTGCCGTAAGTGTTGCTAGAACAGCAATGTGGATTGCTGAAAGTCAAATGTGGGCAGAGTCTCAAAACATTATATATAGTCGTGACGACTTCTTACCATTGGATAGCAACGACTCAATTTTTGAAGGAAATGCTTTGAGAATGGATTGGTCCGAGATTGTTGAACCATATGATGTTAATTATATTATGGGCAATCCTCCGTTTGTCGGACAATCGTATCGGAGCAACGAGCAAAAACAAGATATGATAGATATTTTTGGAAAAGGTAGTCGTGAAACTAAACAGGACTATGTCATTTGCTGGTATAAGAAATCATTAGATTATGTTAGTGATTATAAGAACTCATCTGTCAAATGTGCTTTTGTATCAACAAATTCAATTTGCCAAGGTGAATGTGTTCCAACATTTTGGAAAGACATGATTAACGCTGGAGTTGAAATTCAATTTGCTAGACGAACCTTTATCTGGACAAACGAAGCTAAAAATAAGGCAGCTGTTCATTGCGTAATCGTCGGATATTCGTTTCACAAAATAAACAATATTAAAGAACTATATGACGGTGGCAAGTTAACTAAATGTGATCACATCAACCCATATTTAGTACCTGAAGAAGATATTTGGATAAGCTCAAGACCAAAAAGGCCTAAAGACAAAAGTAAAATGACAACTGGAAGTCCTGCAACTGATGACGGGCAACTATTCTTATCACCAGAAGAAGCCAAAACCATGTCAAAGGAATATCCAATTTTGAGCAAATATATTCGTCCATTTATAGGAGCTCATGAGTTTTTGCATGACTTAAATGAAAGGACTAGGTATTGCCTTTGGTTTGCTGATGTTGGTGACGAGTTGCCGAAGATAATTAAAGCTGACCATATGAAAGATCGGTTTCAACATATTAAAGAAAAGCGACTATCAAGTAGTGCGTCACGGATTAAAAAAGCAGCTGAAACTCCTTGGTTGTTTGCACAAAACAGGCAGCCAGATACAGAGTATTTAGTAATTCCACGGCACTCATCTGAAAACAGAGAATATATACCAATTGGCTTTATGGATCCTAAAACAATCGCCGGGGATGCTACAACAATTGTTTATGATGCAACACTTGAAGATTTTGCTATATTAGAATCATCATTGCACGTCGCTTGGATGAAAACAGTGGCCGGAAGGTTGAAGAGCGACTACAGGTATTCATCATCCGTATATTATAATTTTCCGATGCCAAAACTAACAAATGAATTAAAAGAAAAGTTAGAGAAAAGCGCTGAAGGTATTCTCAATGCTCGTGCTAATCATCCGTCATTATCGTTGGCAGACATGTACAAAGAGCTATTGATGCCGAGCGACTTACGTGACGCACACCGTAAAAATGACAAGCTGATTTTACAAGCATATGGTCTTAATAAAGATGCAACAGACCAAGATATTTTAAAGGTGCTTTTTAAGATGTATAACAATAAAGACAACGACTGATTATCATGTAGTTTCAGTCAATTTTCATACTGGGACTCGTCCTGTTTGCGGATCGAGGCTCTTTCGTTTGGTTGTATTGTCACGTTTTGATGACAATTCGTTTTAAGTCCGGTCCTCGAACAATTGGTGGGCCAAAAAGTGAAAATTTCGTTGGAAAGGTCAAATTGCCAATTTAGGCGTTAAGTATTACACAGTGAGAGATTGCGTTCTTCCATGATTTGAACCGCATTTTGGAAACATGCTGAATTTTGTCAAGTATGCTAATATATAGTCCATATTGGGACATTTACTATAATTTTATACGAAATAAAAACCCGCAAATAATGCGGGTTCTATTTTGTGTATATATCTACACTTGGCAAATTCTCTTATGCTCTTTTGTAATTTGCCTACATTGGTGAAACGTCGACGTCTAATCGACCAACAAATAGAACTAACAAGCTAAAAGAAAACCCGATTTTTCGGGTTAATATCGTGTTGGTTACGCTGCTGTGACTGGGTCGGTTGCGTTGGCAAAACTTGGCTCATACACGTAAGAACATGTGGCGGTATTCTCGTTGTATTGGGCTAATTGTTTGACGTAAGGAATGCCGTTGCGTTCATACTGTGACATTGCTAGATGTTTCAATTCGTCGAACGATTCGAATACTGACGTGTAACGATGTGAAAACTTATCAGAGTATGGGTAGCCTTTCGACTTCTGCAACTCGTCTAAGTCCACGACGGCAACACGTTGCTGAATTTTGTCTGTTGCTTTAATGGAGTTGTATTTGTTGAGATAGTATCGTTTATTATCGACAACAACATAGTTATCGTCACGATCAAAGGTGACAACAACAAAACGATCATCACTGTTAAGTACGTAGAGAGGGCAAGTTTCGCGTGGCTCAATGTAGTAATTATTACCGTACTCACCCTGACGTGTACGTTGATAGTAACGTTGGATTCCTTGTAGTTTTTCTGTTTGATTTTGCATAATGTGTTCAATCCTTTCTTATATTAAAATGGAGCGACGTTGTGCTTGTCCAGTACATCGTCTATAACAGAAGGTAAGAGATGTTCACGGACTAATACGTCTAAATGCTCGCCTGAAAATAACTCTGGTGAGTCGATTGACTCCATGCTGAAATCGTCAAGTGCATCTTGTACTAGATCAAAATTTCCAAGCAGCGCTCTTTCTGCTTTCAGCTCATTACACCAATAGCTACCGGTTCTGTTTCCTGTGATATCACGATCAAATGCTAGATCTTGCAAGTCTTCGTAAGCTTCACCTCGATTTTTGCCGTTGAAAGTAATATCTGAATCTTTGAGTATGGCCTCCAATTCATCCACCATTTCCGATTTGTAATCATAAAATTTTAAGTTGTTTAATTCTTCATCACTCATTGTTCATCATCCTTTCTTTAATATAAGATCAAGTAGACCGTCTTGACGGTCTTAATTTAGCTATGAGACGAATTTAAACGATGGGGAGTATACGTCAAACTATTTTTCGTGTCGTCTGAGCGGCAATCTGAGCATTAACGTAATTCATCGTCGTCACATGTTACGTATACAAGTTGTTTACCGTTAGACGATGATAAACTCAAATAAATATTAGTTGTTGAGTAGTTTAATAGTTATTAATTTGTCATATTGATCATCCTTTCATGTATTACATAGATTCAATACGACCGGCTCGACGGTCTTCGTGGTATAATTTAATTAAGTATTGCCTTGCGATTCTACCAATTTAGAAAATAGATGAAGTCAGAGCGTTGAGACACAAATGAGACACATGCATAAATAAACACCCCGTAATCGTTGATATTACGGGGTGTTTTAATAGTGGTAGTATTATCACGGCTAATATCGGCTTAGATGAAAATCGGTCTGTCTGCGCTATTCCTGGAAGGATTGATGCTCCCTTATCAGTAGGATGTAACAGCTTAATTGCAGCTGGCGCGAAACCAATTCTCAGCGCCCAAGATCTGCTAGATGAGTTTCGGTTGTACGATTCAAGGGCTTGATTTCTGATGAGAAGTTGATTAAAATATTTTGTTCAGTTAGAGATTATATTTGACAGATGGTAGTCAAATGGATTAATAATATTATTGAATGAAATATTAAAAATGTTAGGAGCCCACCAGAATGGCAACCAAAACAACCAAATCAACGGCGAAAAAGACAACTCGTCGCCGTTCAAAAATTAAAAAAAATCTGGTGATCGTGGAGTCACCATCAAAGGCAAAAACAATCGGTAAATTTTTAGGCCGGTCCTATAAGGTTGTGGCTAGTTTAGGCCATATTCGGGACTTACCAAAAAGCCGGATGGGGGTAGATATTGAAAATGACTACACCCCTGATTACATTTCAATTCGGGGGAAGGGTGATGTTATTAAGGAACTACGGAAGGACGCTAAAAATGCGAAAGCCGTATATCTCGCATCTGACCCGGACCGTGAAGGGGAAGCAATTGCCTGGCACATTTCAAATATTTTAAAGCTTGACGATGATCAAAAGAACCGGGTTACCTTTAATGAAATTACTAAGGATGCTGTTAAAGAAGCTTTTAAGGAACCCCGAGAAATTAATATGGATCTCGTGGATGCCCAACAGGCACGACGGGTATTAGATCGCTTAGTTGGATATTCAATTAGCCCAATTTTATGGAAGAAAGTCAAAAAGGGCTTAAGTGCTGGTCGTGTTCAATCAGTTGCCCTTTATCTGATTATTCAACGTGAAAATGAAATTAAAAACTTTAAACCAGAGGAATACTGGACAATTGATGCCGATTTCAAGAAGGGCAAAGAAGAATTCAAGGCTAGTTTTTACGGTGAAAATGGTAAGAAGGTTTCCTTGAAGAATAGTGATGACGTTCAGTCAATTCTTTCTAAGATTGATAAAAAGAAAGATTTCGATGTTACTAAGGTGACTAAAAAAGAACGTCGTCGGCAACCACAGCCACCATATACGACCTCGACCATGCAACAGGATGCTAACCGTCGTTTGAACTTCCGAACACGAAAGACAATGATGGCAGCACAAATGTTATATGAAGGGATCGACATTAAAGAAGGAGCACCGGTTGGGTTAATTACCTATATGCGGACGGACTCGACTCGGGTGGCGTCAATTGCTAAGCATGAAGCATCTAACTATATTCATGAAAACTATGGAGCGGAATATGCGGCAATAAAGCCGGTTAAGGGAAAATTACCTGAAGGGGCACAAGATGCTCACGAAGCTATTCGGCCAACTTCAGTCTATCGGACACCAGCTAAAATGAAGCAATATTTAACTCCTGACCAATATAAACTTTATAATTTGATTTGGTCGCGGTTTGTAGCTAGTCAAATGACTGCAGAAGTAATTGATACGATGAGCGTTAACCTTCAGCAAAATGGTGTTGACTTCCGTGCAAATGGATCAAAAGTTAAGTTCCCTGGGTTTACAAAAGTATATAAGCGGGGAACCGAAAAAGATAACTTGTTGCCAGAATTAACTGAAGGTGACAAGGTAAAAATGATAAAGGACGATCCAGCCCAGCACTTTACCCAGCCGCCTGCTCGTTATACAGAAGCGGCTCTTATTAAAACTTTGGAAGAAAATGGCGTCGGTCGGCCATCAACCTATGCACCAACCCTTGATACGATTCAACGACGGTACTATGTTCGCCTTGTATCACGCCACTTTGAGCCAACTGAACTAGGTGAAATTGTTAACCGAATTATCGAAAAGCAATTCCCTGATATTGTCAATGTCCAATTTACTGCCGATATTGAAGGAAACCTTGATGAGATTGAAGAGGGCAAGCAGAACTGGATTAATGTTGTTGATAAATTCTATCAGCCATTCTCAAAAGAAGTTGATGCAGCTGAAGAAGAAGTTGATAAGATTGAGATGAAAGATGAGCTTGCTGGCACAGATTGTGAAATTTGTGGAGCCCCTATGGTTATTAAAATGGGTCGTTATGGTAAGTTCTATGCATGTTCTCGCTTCCCAAATTGTCGGAACACCAAGGCGATTGTAAAAGATACCGGAATTACATGTCCAAAGTGTGGGCAAGGAACGGTTGTTGAACGAAAATCAAAGAAGAACCGAACCTTCTATGGCTGTTCTCGTTACCCAGATTGTGATTTTGTTTCATGGGATAAACCAATTGGACGTAATTGTCCTAAGGATGGGCACTTCCTCGTTGAAAAGAAAGTCAAGGGTGGCAAACAGGTTGTCTGTCCAAATGGAGATTACCAAGAAGAAGTTCAGAAGTGAAAATATTACACTTTTTTTACTGAATTTTACTTAAATATTTATTGAAAAGGTTTCCCAAATCTGCTATTGTCCGTTTGGAACCTTTTTTATATACTTAATGTTAAACGATTATCAATTGAAGGGATCGATAACAATGATTACTTTACAAAACCAACAATTAACCGTAAAAATTGATGAATTAGGTGCTCAACTACATAGTATTAAACGGCAGGATAACGGAATCGAATACTTATGGCAGGGGGACCCCGCTTCATGGAATCGCCAAGCACCAATCCTCTTTCCGTTCGTTGGCCGCTTAAAAGATGATCAATATCAATATGGCAACCAAACTTATCATCAAACACAACATGGTTTTGCACGTGATCGAAAATTCCAAGTTATTGAGCAAACACCATCGATGGTTGTGATGGAACAGCATGATGATAGTGAAACTAAGAAAGCATTCCCTTTTTCATTTAGTCTTCAGGTAAAATTTGAATTAGTTATTGATAAAGTTGAAATTAGCTATGTGGTGAAGAACCCGAGCGGAGATGAACCCTTAATCTATGCCATTGGAGCACATCCTGGTTTTAATATGCCGTTAACTAGTACTGGGAGTTTTGAACAAACAGAATTAAGCGTTAAACCGGCAACAGAATATTCACGGATCGTTTTAGATGGCGCCTATAACGATTCAGCTCATCCACAATTGATTAATATGCAGGATTCATTATCACTTAATCATGATCTTTTTAATAAGGATGCTATTATTTTTAAAACAGATGGCGGCCATTTTACAGCCAAATTAACGGATACTGTTGCTAATCACGGGGTCGTAGTTGATACTTTTAATACAGAATACGTGGGAGTTTGGTCGCAATATCCAAGTACAGCTCCATTTGTATGTGTGGAACCATGGTGGGGAATAGCAGATAATGTCAAGGCTGATGGGCTCCTCCTCCATAAGCAAGGGATGCACCGTCTAGCACCAAATGAAACAGATAATTATCATTTTAGTATTAAGCCATTTTAACGAAAAAAATAGGAGACTGTGAAACTTTCCATTTCCAGTCTCCTATTTATTTAGCTTCTTTTCTCGTAAATAATAGCCAAGGCCAAAACTTACCATTGATTCTTTTCCTGATAAAATTCGGTGAATGTTTGATAGGTGGCGGTAAAAGACCACTCCTGTTAATATTCCTGCCACGATTGCTAAAATCCAAGCATGAATGAAGAGGGCAATAATGAAAATTGCACTAATCCCTACCATACTGGCGGTACTAACCATACTTGTCAAGCATAAGACAAAGATAAAAATCAAACAGGCAACAACAAAGAGGAGGGGGTTATAAGCTAAGAGAATCCCCGCGCTAGTTGCCACTGCTTTCCCGCCATGAAAATTATCGAATATTGATACAGTGTGACCAAGACTAGCAAAGAGTCCGATCAATAGGGGGTTAACGGTTCCAGATATCCCTAAAAAGTATGGCTGACTGGCAGCGAGTGTTCCCTTTAGAATATCGATAACCAAAACAACAACGCCCGCCTTAAATCCCAATGTTCGAAAGGTATTTGTTGTTCCGATATTACCGCTACCTAACTTGCGAATATCTTTATGATAAATATACTTACCGATCCAGAGGCCAGTTGGGATTGAACCTAAGAGGTAAGCAATAATAATCATCCCAATAATTTCAAAAATCATATAAATAGCTCCTCGTATTCTATAAATAAA
>NZ_LN887391.1:0-18021 GCF_036621895.1 Limosilactobacillus reuteri subsp. porcinus | reverse complement strand
AATTTTACAAACCGCGATACGAAAATAGCTCCTACCATTTATTCTAAATAAGGAGCTATTTTATGATGTGTGCAAAATTTTAGAAGAACAGGAAAGTTAAAAGTAAATAAGTCTACTTTGCAGGATGAGTAGTACTATCGTTGCTTGTGCGGTAACCAAAGTAGAATTGAATAGCAGCAATAGCGATGTTAACCCAGTTCATAGCAATAAACCAACCGTTAATTGCGCTTGCATCATGAGATACACCATAATAAACCCAAAAACCGATAACAATTGCACAAACATTGATCCAAGCGAAAGTCTTTTGTAGAATTTGATTATTAAGCTGGAACCACATCCAAATGACATTAATGACAAACCAAATAGCTAAGATCCAAAAAATAACATTAAATAACATAAGATATCCCTCCTTAGGGCCTCGATAAACATTAATAAACGCGTATTGAACTGATGAATAGCAACATTCGAAAAAAGTATTACGCGGTGTGGTTAGCAGTTGAAGTTATTTACAATGATTGGTAATACTTTACTATTTTTTGGAAAGTTGTTGCTTAGCATCTTCATACCCGTCAACATAGTCACGAAGAGCATGCATCTTACCTTTAATAAACTTATTGGTAACATTAATAATGCGTTGTGGATACTTCCGGAAGGGTTCTAGTGCCTTATAATCCTTAACGGCCTGATCATAACCTTTTTGGTATGCGTTTGTTGCATCTTTTTGGCTATTTGACGTAGGACAATTTTTCTTTTTAAACATAATTATCACCTCTTTTGTTTTCCTACCATGATAGTAACAAGTATATAAATTCAATTCCAATAATATGGTATAAAAATAAAAATATTATACAATAATAAAAATGCTGATTAAAAACTTTTAACCAGCATTTTTATTATTCTTTATTCTTTTTCAGAAGTTCAGTAATTTCTTTAAGGTACATAACTTCTTCACTTGGAGCTTCTGTTTTGCTATCTTCTTTTTTGCGGAATGTATTGATTGCTTTTACCATTAAGAAAACAACAAAGGAGATAATCAGGAAGTTAATGACTGCATTTAGGAAACTTCCGTATTTAAACTGAGCATCGCCGACCGTCAAAACAAGGTTAGATAGGTCAATTCGACCAATGAATAAACCAATAAGGGGGTTAATAAGGTTATTAACTAAGGACTTTACGATTGAGGTAAAAGCTGCACCAACAATTATCCCAACTGCCATGTCAATAACGTTACCGCGGGCAATAAATGTCTTGAATTCTTTTAACATAAAATAGGCCTCCTTCTAGCTTTAGAGGGGAACAACTTCAATTATGATTATATCAAACAGAATTATATGCTTAGGGCTTTTATGAGATGACATAAGGAGATTTAATTTATTTTTAAATAATAATTGCATATTATATCAAACCATTATATTATATAACATATAATATTACAGCTAAAAAGGAGGGATAGAATGAAGATTCAAATTACAGCTGACTTACTCGATGGGATGGTTTTAGCAATTCTTGAACACAAAGATTACTATGGATATGCTTTAACCCAGCGAATGCAATCAGCTATTACCATTTCCGAATCAACAATGTATCCCGTTTTACGCCGGTTAAAAAAAGACGGTTATTTAATAACTTATGATCAGCCTTACCAGGGACGGAATCGCCGTTATTATCAAATTACGAAAGCCGGTAAGGAGCATTTACAACGTATTCGTAAGTTATGGACTGATTATAAAAATAGTTTAGATGGTATTTTTTATGGGTTAGGTGAGGGAGAAGATAAAGATGAATGAACGTCAAAAATACATTAATGATTTATCAATATATTTAAGACAATTAACTGATGAAGAACGAAATGATGCCTTAGAATTTTATGATGAATATATTGCCGACGCTGGACTGGAGACCCGAACAGCGATTGAAGAAAGGCTAGGAACGCCACGACAGTTAAGTCATAAGATATTAGCTGATTATTCAATTAAAGCTAATAATGAATCGATCAAAGAAGGACATCCTGCTTCGCCTCATTCTAGTTGGCGTGTCTTTTGGTGGGTGCTAGTGGCAATTATTACTTCCCCAATAACGTTTGGACTAGGAATTACCGTATTAGCACTATTGTTGGCAGCAGGGGGAGTCGCCTTAAGTTTGATTGTTGGAATAGTTGCTTTGATCTTCGGAGTTGCCGTTATAGCAATTGTGTCCCTTTATATTGGAATTGGTTTACTTGCGACAAACTTGTTCAGTGGACTATTTTATCTTGGATTAGGAGTGACCCTCATTGGCTTATTCCTTGTTTGTTTGCCTTTAATCTACTGGTTAATCAGAGTTATTGTTCAAGGGATTGCCAACTTTGCTAAGTTCATTTATGCAAAAGTGCAGGCAAGGAGGAAAAAGTAAATGAAAAGAATATTTAAGATAGGAGTAATTGTTTTAATCTTAGGAGTAATCCTCCTCGGAATAGGCTTCTTTAATAATGGTAATAAGGCCGTTTATTTTGAGAACAATCGTCCAGCAATCTTTCATTCTCACACTAAAACAATAAGTACTAATAAAGCTTTTGAACGGATTGATATCTCAGCATCCACGGCTAATGTAATAGTTCGTGAAGGTAAAAAATATCAGATTACTTATTCTGGCATAAGCAGGCATACTCCAGCTGTAACTGTTCATAATAACGTTGCTTCAATTCGCCAAACTGGTGGCTTTCCGCTTGTCTTTAACTTTAATGATTATCAGCCCCACCAAGATTTAATCATTGTGACTATCCCACATGATCAAGCCTTAGCTGGTCGTATTCATTTAGAGAGTGGTGATCTAACAGTTTCTCAAGTTAAGATGGACAATATTGATGTTAACAGTGGCGCAGGCGAGGTTGAATACCGTCAAGTTACATTACGCGGAGGAAGTACAAAACTCTCGTCAGGTAACTTCACAGGACATGATTTAACAGTTCAGGGACAATATACTGTTAATAATCAATCTGGTGATAATACGGTCACAAACACAACTGTTGACGGCTACTTCCTAAAGACTGATGCAGGTGATAATGAACTTAATGGTGAAGATAAGGGTGAAGAACCCTTGCATCAAAATGATGATGCAGAAAATGTGCTCCGCTTAATAACGCAATCTGGTGATAATGAAGTAAATTGATTTAGCTGAAATTAATAAAAGGCCCTCGACAGATATCGAGGGCCTTTTTAATAGGAGAAAAGTCTTAATTTTTAATTATGCGCTGGATTATTTTTCTTCAACGCCAGTACCATCGTAGCAACGTTCAAGTAATTCCTTGAGTTGGCTAACAAGTGGTTCAACTGGGTTAGTAGTAGTACATTGATCTTCGTAAGCTAAGCGAGCAAGATCGTCAACCGCCTTATCAAATTCTTCACGTGTAACACCATTGTCCTTAAGACTAAGCTTAACACCACATTCGTGAGCAAGTTCGATAACTTTCTTAGCATATGCTTCAGCTAATTCTTCATCAGTGTTGCCTTTCAAACCAATGAACCGTGCAATATCAGCGTAGTCCTTAGTTGCATGGTAAGTCTCATAGTGAGGCCAGAGAGCAAGCTTTTGTGGACGTTTTGCGTTAAAGCGAATTACTTGTGGCATTGCAATAGCGATAAGCAAACCGTGAGGAAGACCGAATGCTCCACCCATCTTGTGGGCAAGGGAGTGGTTAATTCCTAAGAAGGCTTGACCAAATGCCATCCCGGCCATTGTTGAGAAGTCGTGCATCTTACGACGAGCTAACTTATCACCTTGAACTGACTTAGGAAGGTTTTCCATAACACCCTTGATGGTTTGTAGTGACCAACCACGAGTGTAGTCAGTTGCCATAACAGAAACATATGATTCAGTAGCGTGACATAAAACATCTAGTCCAGTCCAAGCAGTAGTTTTTGCTGGAACAGTTTCAACGAATTGTGAGTCAACGATTGCAATGTTTGGTGTTAAGGCGTAGTCAGCAAGTGGGTACTTAACATGAGTTTTTGAATCAGTAATAACCGCAAATGGAGTAACTTCTGAACCAGTACCTGATGTAGTAGGGATACCAATGAGTTGAGACTTAGTAGGCTTCTTGATTTGGTAAGCACGCTTCCGAATATCAAGGTACTTTTGCATAACCCCATACCATGAAGTTTCTGGGTGCTCATAGAACATCCACATTGCCTTAGCAGCATCCATTGGTGAACCACCACCAAGGGCAATAATTGTATCCGGCTTGAAGTCATTCATCATAGCAACACCTTTTTCAACAGTGTTTGTTGATGGATCTTCTTCAACGTCATCAAATACTAAGAAGGCGGTGTCGTTTTGACGTTGACGCAATTGATCGATAACACGTTGAACGTAACCACGCTTGCTCATTCCAGGACCAGTAACGATAAATGCTCGGTTAATGTTTGGAATATCTTGCAATTCTTTTAGTGAGTTGCGTTGAAAGTATACTTTTGGGGGAATCTTAACCCATTGACGGTTTTCACGCCGCTTTGCAATTGTTTTGATATTTAAGAGATCCCAATCAGTAACGTTGTGAGAAATTGAGTTACCACCGTATGAACCGGTACCTAAAGTAAGTGATGGGGTCATGTTGTTGTAAATGTTACCAATACCACCGATACCAGATGGAGAGTTAACAATGATCCGTGAAGCACGCATTTCAAGACCGTACTTAGTTGCTAAATCATCATCAAGGGTGTGAATAGCTGCAGTGTGACCTTCACCACCGTAATGTAATAATTGAGCACAAATATCAAAGGCATTTTCATGTGAAGTAGCCTTGTACATTGTTAATACTGGTGAAAGTTTTTCAGCTGAAAGTGGGTACTTGTCACCAACCCCTTCATATTCAGCGATGATAACCTTAGTGTTTTCAGGAACTTTAATTCCACACATATCAGCGATGGCGTTAGCTGAACGACCAGCAATTGGTCCACGAACTTGGTGACGCTTAGGATCAATGAAGCCTTCAGTAAACTTATCAATTTCATTTGGCTTCAAGAAGTAACAGTTCCACTTTTGGAATTCTTCTTTTACCTTGTCGTAGATTTCTTCATCAACAACAACTGAGTTTTCAGTAGCACAGATCATTCCGTTATCAAAAGTCTTAGAAAGAACAATATCGTAAACAGAACGTTCAATATTAGCAGTCTTTTCAATGTAAGCTGGACCATTACCAGGACCAACACCAAGAGCAGGGTTACCTGAACTGTAGGCAGCCTTAACTAATGAAGGACCACCAGTTGCTAAAATAGTAGCAGTCTTAGGGTGTTGTAACAATGCACTTGTATTTTCACGGCTACTTTCAGGAAGCCATTGAATCATGTTCTTTGGTGCACCGGCCTTTTCAGCAGCTTCTTGTAAAATTTTAGCTGTTTTAATGGAAGACTTCATGGCTTGACGGTGGAAAGAAAAGATGATTGTATTCCGTGTCTTAGCACTAATGATTGATTTGAAGATCGTTGTTGAAGTAGGGTTAGTAACTGGAACGATACCTGCAATAATACCAAGAGGATCAGCAATAGTGATGGTTTGGTTTTCATCGTTGTCTTTGATGATTCCGACAGTCTTATCATGACGGATGTTGTTCCAAATGTATTCACTTGCGTAGATGTTCTTGATAGCTTTATCTTCGGCAACCCCACGACCAGTTTCTTCAGCTGCATCAATAGCTAAGTCCATGTGGTGTTCTTCAGCAGCTAAGGCCATGGCTTGACAAATTTTATCAACTTGTTCTTGTGAGTAGTAACGTAATTGTTCAAAAGCTGCTTCACTTTTGGTAATTATGTCATCAACTAATTTTTGCGCATTTTGCTTTTTTTCTTCTTCAGTTAATACGTTTTTTTCAACTTGTTTTTTGTTGTTAGCAGGCATAATTGAAATCTCCTTTTTCAATTCTTTTATTTGTTAACATTTGAACATGTATAATATTACTACATTTTTTAGCTTTGTAAATACCTTTGTGAACGTTTAAACAACGGTTCTTTTACATGAATTCGCTTACAACATTGTCTTTATAATACTTGTATAGCAACAAAAAACATTGGTATTAATTTTGAAATTAAGAGATGATAGATTTGCATACTGTTATTAATTGAAGTCTATTTCACAAATATAATATAAAAGCGAATATATTAATTTAACTCGGCTAGTTATTAAGTTAACTAATCATTAACAGATTATTATTGGGAATAATAAAAAAGCCACCATTCAGAAATGGTAGCTTTTTTATTAATCGCGGGCATTAATGTCTTTTCCCGCGTTTGGATCTTTAACGTCATAATCACTATCATTCATTGCTTCAACGGCACCCATGCGATATCCATTGCCGACTTGGCTAAAAAAATCATGGTTAGAAGTTGAAGTAGAAATTCCGTTCATAACAACTGGGTTAACATCAGAAGCGGTATCAGGGAATAGTGGATCTTGACCAAGGTTCATCAATGCCTTATTAGCGTTGTAACGGATGAAGGTTAAAACATCATCTGTCCAACCAACTTGATCATAAAGAAGATGAGTGTATTTTTCTTCATTATCATATAATTCATAAAGGAAATTATACATCCAATCTTTCATATCTTGTTGTTGCTTTTCCGTTCGATCACGTAAGCCGACTTGGAACTTGTATCCAATGTATGTCCCGTGAACTGATTCGTCCCGTAAAATTAGCTTAATGATTTCAGCCACATTGTTTAATTTGTTGTGACCAAGATAATAAAGGGGAGTGTAGAAACCAGAGTAGAATAAGAAAGTTTCAAGAAAAACATTAGCTACTTTCTTTTTTAGCGGGTCTTGACTTGGATCAAGGTACATATTTGCAATTTTGACAGCCTTGTTTTGCAAGTATTCTTCTGTATCGGACCATTCAAAGATTTCTTTGATTTGGTCTGGGGTATTAAGAGTAGAGAAAATAGTTGAGTAACTCTTAGCATGAACTGATTCCATAAATTGGATGTTATTAAGAACTGCTGTTTCATGAGGAGTTTTAACATCTTCTTTAAGGGCAGTTAATCCTGCTTCTGATTGAACAGTATCAAGAAGGGTTAAACCACCAAAAACATGTCCGACAGTCCATTGATGATCGTCATCTAATTCACGCCAATCATCCATATCATTGGCAACAGGAATTCGTGTATCAAGCCAGAACTGTTCTGTTAGCTTTTCCCAGGTAGCTTTATCGATCATGTCGGAAACTTCATTCCAATTGATTGCTTTATATTGATTTACAGGTTTAAATTCTTCCAGTTTCATTGATTGAGCTCCTCCAAATACGTTGCTTTTAATAAATCGAGATACCAAAAGCCATTTATATACATAATATCAAGTTTACCAGTGCCCAACGTTTAAATCAAATTCTGATTAGGCTTAGATAACACAGCTTTCACATTGGTTTGCACCAATTTCATCGCTATCGTCAGTAAACGTTCGAATGTAGTAAATTGACTTAATACCGCGTTTATAGGCATAGTGCCGTAAGATATTTAAATCACGAGTCGTCATTTTATCTGTTCGTCCATTTTTCCATTCGTAAAGGCCTGCTGGGATTGTTGACCGCATAAAGAGGGTCATTGAAAGAGATTGATCGATGTGCTGTTGTGCAGCGGCGTAAGTGTCAATAACTTTTCGCATATCCATATCGTAAGCTGAACGATAGTAAGGCATCGTGTCGTTTGAAAGATATGGGGCAGGGTAATAAATTTTACCGATCATCTTTTCTTGGCGCTCTTCAACACGATTAATGATTGGATGTAGACTAGCAGTCGAATCGTTAATGTAGGAAGTTGAACCGTTTGGCGCTACAGCAAGACGGTATTGATTGTAAAGACCATCTTGCATTACATTTTCTTTCAACTTCTTCCAATCTTCAATTCCAGGGATAAAAATACCTTCAAAAAGACCTTTAACAACATCTGATTGTGGTCCCCAATCCTTAGTGACATATTTGTCAAAGTAGGAACTATCCGCATATTTACTGTTCTCAAAATCGTGGAAAGTTTCCTGCCGCTCTTTGGCAATTTCATTTGATGCCACTAATGACCAATAATTTAAGAGCATAAAGTAAACACCTGTGAATTCAATCGCAACCGGGCTTCCGTATTGAATATGGTGCTTAGCGAGGTAGCTATGCAATCCCATTGCACCCAAACCAACTGAATGGGCAAGCCGATTTCCGTTTTGAATAGTTGGGACAACATCTAGGTCTTCTACGTCACTGATTCGGGTTAATCCCCGCATCATTGCCTTAATCGATTTACCAAAGTCAGGGCTTTCCATCATATTAGCAATATTGGTTGATCCAAGATTACAACTGATATCAATTCCCATTTCAGAATATGATTGATCATCATTTACTTGCGCCGGTACTTGTACTTGAGCAATCTCTGAACATAAATTACTCATCACAATTTTTCCATTAATCGGATTATCCCGGTTTTCTGTATCAATGTTGATAATGTAAGGATAGCCTGATTCTTGTTGGAGTTTGCTGATTTCATCTTCTAAGTCACGGGCATTAACTTTCTTCTTGCGAATATCATCGTTAGCCACTAAGTTATCATATTCTTTTGTGATATCGACATAGGAGAATGGCTTTTCATATACTCGTTCAACATCGTAGGGGCTAAACAAGTACATATCAGCATTCTGTTCTACCAATTCATAGAACTTATCAGGAACCGTAATTCCAAGAGAAAGGGTCTTTAATCGGATCTTTTCATCAGCGTTTTCCTTTTTTGCTCCTAAGAATTCAATAATATCAGGATGGAAAACACTAAGGTAAACGACTCCAGCTCCCTGTCGCTGTCCCAGTTGATTGGAGTAGGAAAAACTATCTTCTAACAACTTCATTACAGGAACAACTCCACTAGCAGCACCTTGTATTTTCTTGATTGGGGCACCAGCTTCACGAAGGTTGCTTAAATTAATTCCAACGCCACCACCAATTTTAGAAAGTTGGAGGGCAGAATTGATTGTTCGACCAATGGTATTCATGTCGTCCGTTGTTTGAATCGCAAAGCAAGAAACAAATTCTCCCCGGCGTTTACGCCCAACGTTAAGGAATGTTGGAGTTGCGGGTTGATAACGTTGATGGATGATTTCATCAGCGAGCTGCATTGCTAACTCTTCATCACCATTAGCGAGGTAAAGAGCATTCATTGCGACCCGATCAATATAGTTTTCAAGGTAGTACTCTTTATCATTTGTCCGTAAGGCATATTGGGCATAGAACTTGTAAGCAGCCATAAAAGAATGGAAGTGGAAGTTTTGTGCTTTTAAATAATCGTAAAGCTTTTCAATGAACGCTTCACTATATTTATTCATAAAAGTTTCTTCAATATAATCATTTTCTTCTAACCATTGAAAACGCTCTTTTAATGAAGAAAATCTTTTGGTATTTGGCTCAACATTATTTTTAATAAAGTCTTCTAAGGCCAATTTATCTTTATCTAGTTGAATTTGTCCGTTTTTAGGGATATTTACTTCGTTGTTATAATCGTAATATTTAACTTTGGTCATATCGATATCAGATAACGCCATATTAATAACTCACTTTCTGAATTAATTTGATTATGTCAATAAAGAAGCCAGTACACCAATAGCGAATTGATGCCTGGCAAAATATTAGTTTATTTAAACTTAGGCAAGTTGGTTTAATTGATCAGGACGAAAGCCAGAAAAAGCTTGACCGTTAGGAAGCTTTACAACTGGAGTCGCCATAAAACCCTCCGACTTAAGTTGCGATATGTATTCTGGTTGTTCATCGATGTTGTGTTCAATAAATGAAATTTTGTGCTGTTCAAGGAAACGTTTTGTCATCTTGCATTGGATACAATTATTTTTTGAAAATACAGTTACCATCTTCACGAGGCCTCCTAAACGATTAGTCGATGTTTTCTAGTATAACGGTGAATCAGAAAAAATCAATTAAAAAAGCACTATATTTAGTGTCTGTGAAACAGTGAAACACAATATATAGCGCTCAAACTGGCGATTGACATCTGTGAAACTTTTTTTGATAAAATGCCCAAGCAGGTGATTAATAAAATTAATTTGAAAAACCAGTCTATTATTATACACTTAAAAGCAGGGTAATTTTAAGTACTTGGAGAAAAAGAATGAAAAAAAACAATTCATCATTATCTGAACAACAAAAGTTTATGAAGATAGCGATTGCAGAAGCAAAACAAGCCAGAATTTTAGATGAAGTACCAATTGGTGCGATTGTTGTCCACGATGGACAGGTAATTGGACGTGGTCATAATATGCGTGAAAAGTTTCAAGATGTTACCTATCACGCAGAAATGCTTGCAATTATGGAAGCATGCACGAATTTAGGGAGTTGGCGCTTAGAAGATTGCGACTTGTATGTTACGTTAGAACCGTGCATCATGTGTAGTGGTGCCATTATCAATGCACGGATAAAAAATGTTTATTATGGTGCCGCTGATCCGAAAGCAGGGGCAGTTGATAGCTTATATCATTTACTAAGTGATTCACGTTTAAATCATCAAGTTAATGTTCATTCTGGTATTTTAGGGGATGAGTGTAGCCAAATGTTAAAAAACTTTTTCCGTGAAATTCGCCGTCGTCGGAAAGAGGCTCGAAGAAAAAATAAGACTAACCTCTAGTAATTTAAAGAAAAATAGTGTATTATACTATTTGCCGTAAGGCCTTAGAGCAAGGGCATGCTTACGAACCGTGTCAGGTCTGGAAGGAAGCAGCACTAAGTATGATATGCCTTGTGCTCTAAGTTTTATTGATAATTAAGCGGACTCGTAATAATTTGTTGCGGGTCTTTTTTATTTTGAAATTTTAATTAAAATGTATTTTAACTACTTTATATGCTTAATTCCTTGTATAATATTTTATAGTATTTTAAATTTAGAAAGGGAGTCTGGCGATGAGTTATCAGGCATTATATCGTGTCTGGCGACCACAGCGATTCGATGATCTTGTCGGTCAACAGATTGTTACAAGAACCCTAAAAAACGCCATTATCACTCACCAGATAAGCCATGCATACTTGTTCGCTGGTCCACGTGGTACTGGTAAAACCTCAGCAGCGAAGATTTTTGCTAAAGCGGTTAATTGCCATCACTCTAAGGATGGCGAACCATGCAATGAGTGTGATATTTGTAAAGCAATTACAAACGGGCAATTAAATGATGTAATTGAAATCGATGCGGCTTCTAATAATGGGGTTGAAGAGATTCGTGATATTCGGGATAAGGCAAAATATGCTCCTACCCAAGCGGATTACAAAGTTTATATAATTGATGAAGTTCACATGCTTTCAACAGGGGCCTTTAATGCATTGCTAAAAACGCTTGAAGAACCACCAGCCAATGTGATTTTTATTCTCGCAACTACGGAACCCCATAAAATTCCTTTAACAATTATTTCGCGAGTTCAACGATTTGATTTTCGACGAATTTCAGCAGAAGATGCATTTAATCGAATGAAATATATCCTTGATCAAAAGAAAGTTACTTATGATGAAAAAGCATTATGGGTAATTGCAAATGCCGCTGAAGGAGGAATGCGGGATGCGTTGAGTATTCTTGACCAGGTGCTTTCTTTCAGTGATAATGAAGTAAAGTTGGATGATGCTTTATTAGTTACAGGAAGTGTTACTAAACAGTTATTAAAGAAGTACTTTTTGGAAATTAGTAAGCATGAAGGGGCGACTGCTCTTGATACTATGAAGGATATTTTAGATGAAGGGAAAGACGGTCAGCGGTTCATTGAGGACTTGATTTCCTTTATTCGTGATATTCTGTTGTACCAAGAATCACCAAGCTTGATTAGTGTTGAAAGTACAGGACTAAAGCAGGAAGACTTTGAAGAAATAGTCCAACTTGCTTCTTCAGCGACCTTATACCAAATGATCGATGAACTAAATAATATCCAAGAAGAGATGCGCTTTACGACTCATCCAGATGTATACTTGGAAGTTCTCACAATAAAGCTTGCACAAATCGAACCACAAAAGAATATTCAATCGGTACCAGCAGTTTCTGCGGATACAAATGCTGAAGCTACTAAGACGATTGAAAAATTACAACAAGAGATTCAGCAATTGCAACAAACAGTAAAGCAGTTGCAGAATACGCCGGTAAGGGCTAGTCGCTCATCGCCTCGCCAACAAAATGAGCAGCCACGAGTACAACAAAAGAAAGTGCAGGTTAATCTCAATAAGATCTACCCAGTATTAGAAAATGCGACTCGTCAAGATTTAATAAATGTTCGTGAGTTATGGGGAGATATGTTGAACCTATTGTCGGTGCCGCAACGGTCCTTACTTCATGTTTCACAACCGGTTGCCGCTAGTGCTGTGGGAATAATTGTTGCTTTTGATTATCCGTTCTTATTCCAGCAAGCCGCTGATGATACAACGCTGTTAGAGAATATGGAAAGTGCTTTGCAACGTTTAACTGGGAATGAACGGCAAGTTGTTTTTGTACCTAAGGATAAGTGGCCAAAAATTCGTCAAGACTTTATTAAAGATCATGGTTTTGGTAAGAATCAGCAAAAGCCGCAACCTACTAAACAAAAGCCACAAACTACTGAAGGAAGCGGGCAAACTCCTGTGGCCACACCGGCACCAATGGAAGAACCACCGCTACCACCAGAAGATGAAGCACTGACTGAAGAAACGTCACCTCAAGAAGATAACCAAGTAGCAACAGCACAGAAGCTATTTGGTAGTGATATTGTTAAAGTAGAAGATAATTAAGAAAAAGGATGGATGATATTATGATGCGTGGAATGAATATGCAACAAATGATGAAGCAAGCTAAGGCAATGCAAAAGAAAATGATGGCTGAACATGAAGAACTTGCTAAACAGGAATTTGTTGGAAAAGCACCAGATGATATGGTAACTGCTACGTTTAGCGGGGATAATCAATTAATTGACTTAAAGATTAAGCCAGAAGCAGTTGATCCAGATGATATTGATATGCTTCAGGACTTGGTAATTGCTGCTGTGAAAGACGGAATGAAGCAAGTTAATGATGCTACTCAACAAAAGCTTGGTAAATATACACAAGGTATGGGGTTGTAAAAAGTGATCCAATATCCAGAACCATTAGCGAAATTAATTGAAAGCTATACTAAGTTGCCAGGAATCGGGCAAAAGACTGCAACGCGGCTGGCGTTCTATACTCTGAGTATGCAAGAAGATGATGTGACAAACTTTGCTAAATCCCTTCTGTCTGCTAAAAGGGACCTTCATAACTGTAGTATTTGTGGCAATATTACCGAAGACGACCCTTGTCCAATTTGTCGCGATAAGACCCGTGATCATTCGCAAATTCTAGTTGTTGAGCAGTCACAAGACGTTATGGCAATGGAACGGATGCATGAATACCATGGTTTATACCATGTCCTTCATGGAGTTATTTCTCCAGTTGCAGGAACAGGCCCAGAAGATATTAATATTACAAGTTTACTTAAACGACTAAAGAAAGATGATGAAGTAAAGGAAATTATTATTGCAACGAATGCTTCATCTGATGGTGAGTTGACGGCCGGTTACCTCGCTAAGTTAATTAAGCCTGCGGGAATTAAAGTTACTCGGTTGGCGCATGGGTTATCAGTTGGCGCTGATATTGACTATGCTGATGAGATGACATTATTCAAAGCAGTGCAAGGGCGAACGGAGATGTAAGAAAATGTTTTTTAAGCGGCCGACTAAAGAGGTAGAACGTGAACGAAACCAACGTCTGCTAGAAGCGGTATACTCTACGAAGGCTAGTTGGGATCATGCACGTGAAACTGAACGGGCAGTATATGAAGCAAACGTTAATAGTGAACTTCATTATCGTTCCCGGATTCAAGAGCAGAAATTTTTATACCTATATAAAATTGCTCGCAAATTTAAAGTTCACGGGAAATTAAATGATGGAGTAATTGATCGCTAGGAGAGAGAAATGGACGGTAAATTTATATCATTTGAAGGACCAGATGGCGCGGGTAAGACAAGTGTAATCCAACAGATCCAACTGGAATTGGAAGATCAGCTTGGCACAGAAAAAGTTATGTATACTCGTGAACCTGGTGGTAATAAGATCTCTGAGCAAATTCGCCAGGTACTGTTTGATGGTCAAAATACCGATATGGATGGGCGGACAGAAGCATTGCTTTTTGCTGCTGCTCGTCGGCAACACATTGTTTCAGAAATAATTCCGGGGCTGAAAGCAGGCAAAGTTATTCTGTGTGATCGATTTGTAGATAGTTCCATTGCTTATCAGGGAGCTGGCCGGGGCCTTGGAGAAAAAGAAATTTGGCAAATTAATCAGTTTGCGATTGATGGGCTAATGCCGGCGTTGACAATTTATCTTGATATTGAATCAGAAATTGGCTTAAAACGGATTGCTGAGCATCGTTCCAATCAAGTTAATCGATTAGATGAAGAAAAGCTTGAATTTCATCGAACTGTTCGTCAATCTTATTTAAAACTCTACCAGAATTATCCAGAACGAATAAAGTTGATTGATGCAAGCCAGCCATTGGAAAAAGTGATTGAGGACGTAAAAGCAACAATTCATGACCGGTTTTCAGATTTGTTTTAATAAAAAGGGTGATTAATAATGAAAATGATTATTGCAATTGTTCAATCAAAAGATAGCAATCGTTTACGAAAAGCATTTAATAAAGCTGATATTCACGTTACTCAATTATCAACAACTGGTGGCTTTCTTCGTGAAGGAAATGCGACATTTTTAATTGGGATTGAGGACGACCGTGTTCAAGAAGTATTATCAGTAATTAAAAAGAATGCTGAGTCACGTGAACAATACGTTACATCGCAAATGCATATGGATGTTGAAGGCGGTTCGGCATTTCCTGTCAATGTAAAGATTGGTGGGGCAACTGTCTTTGTCTTACCAGTAGAAGACTTCATTAAATTTTAAGTAGGTGAAGATGGTTGGCTGAACAGGGACAAACACGTGCAGAAAAATTACAACCAGCAATAATTACTCGTTTTCAAAAAATATTATCAAATAATGAGCTTGCTCATGCTTATCTGTTTGTTGGGCCAGGTGGTTCAGGAAAAATGTCAATTGCCCAATGGTTATCATTACGGTTATTTTGTCTTCATCCCCAGGACAATGAACCAGACTTAACCTGTGCCGAGTGTCAGCGAATTTTATCTGGAAACCATCCTGACATTGTCTATGCTGCTCCAGAAGGTCGCCAAATAAAGGTTGATGAGATTCGCCACTTAAAAGCAGAGTTTTCTAAGAGTGCGGTAGAAGGCAATAAGAAAATTTTTATTATTAAAGATGCTGATAAAATGACAAACGGTGCAGCAAATAGTCTTCTTAAATTTATTGAAGAACCAGGAGCTGGCGTTTATATCTTTATGCTAACGACTAATAAAAGTGCTGTCTTACCAACGATTCGATCACGAACACAGGTGATTGAACTACCACCATTAAAACGAGATGCATTGTTAACGGTTTTAACTGAGCATAATATTCCGCAATCTCAACAACAAATTGCTGTTGGGATTACAGATTCCGTCGCAATGATTGAACAATGGCAAGAAGATAATTGGTTTGAGAGTGCGATCAAAGGAGTCATTCAGTGGTATCAAGATACGACGCGAAATGGGATGTTAGGTTTTGTTGATGTTCAGACAATTCTGCAAAAAGTAGCTACCGACCGGGATAAACAACAAGTAGTTCTGGACTTAATTACCTTAATCTGGCGTGATACGCTAATGGTAAATTCGGGAATTACAGCAGCCAACCGTCTTCACTTTAATAATATTTTAGGAGAAATGGGAGAAGTAGTTAGAAAATACTCTCCTCAACAATTGTTAGCAGCTAGTCAGTTAACGTTGGAAACTCGTCATATGTTAGAACAAAATATTAGTTTTCAAAATATTGTTGAACAATTGACGATTCGGCTTGTGCAGGTTTTAAGCATTAGTTAGGGGCGAAAAGATGAGTGAAGAATATAGTTCAGATAATCTTTATGAACAATTTGCGCAGGTGATGAACCAGACTCAGGATTTGGTTAAGAAAATGGAGCAGTTGCAGGCAAAAATTATTGCTATTTCTGAAGAAAATGTGGAACTTTCAATTGAAAACAAGCATTTGCGTCAGATGATTAAAGAAAAGCAGCCACACCATAGTGAAAGTCAATTATCTGGATCACGGCAAAATTTAAAAGAACTTTACCAACAGGGGTTCCATGTTTGTAGTGAGTACTATGGTAAGCGTCTTGAGCCTAATGAATCTTGTACTTTTTGTTTAGATGCAATATTTGGACACGAACAAGGAATGACAAAATAGGAGATAGTATGCAGCAAATTAGCAGTTTTAATGATCACCAATCAGGAAGTTTATATTTGGTTCCAACCCCAATTGGAAATTTAGATGATATGACTTTCCGTGCAATTAAAACCTTAAAAGAAGTGGATCTGATTGCTGCTGAAGATACACGTCATACTCAGCAACTATTAAACCATTTTGATATATCGACCCGTCAAATTAGCTTTCATGAGCATAATACTGAACAACGTGTTCCGGAATTAATTGAGAAGTTAAAAGCTGGTTATTCGATTGCCCAGTGCAGCGATGCGGGAATGCCTTCGATTTCTGACCCCGGCAAGGAATTGGTAGCGGCGGCCGTTAGAGAAGGGTTGCCAGTAATCCCGCTTCCGGGAGCTAATGCAGGATTGACGGCTCTTATTGCTTCGGGGTTAGTTCCCCAGCCGTTCTACTTCTTTGGCTTTTTAGAGCGTAAACACCAGCAGCAAGTAACGGCACTGGAGCAATTGAAAGAGCGTAAAGAAACGATGATCTTTTATGAAGCTCCGCACCGCTTAAAAAAGACTTTAGCTACGATGGCGGAAGTTTTTGGCAATGAACGGCGGGTTGTATTAGCACGGGAACTCACTAAACGCTATGAAGAGTTTACCCGGGGAACGCTTGCTGAAGTAACTGCCTGGTTTGAAGATCACCAACCACGAGGCGAATTCGTTATTCTGGTAGCAGGGAATGAGCACCCCACAGAGAAGACGGATAATGAGATTGAACTACCATTAACAGAGCAGGTTGATAAGGAAATTTTAAATGGCCTTTCCACTAATGCTGCGATTAAGTTGGTGGCAAAGAAAAATAATATAAAACGCCAGGAATTATATAAGCAATATCATCAATTGTAGGAGAAAAATATGGAGTTAAAGCAAGAAGCACAAACATTCGAAATGCCGCACTTACTAACATATTATGAGTGTGATGAAACAAGTCATCCAAGCTTGAGTATGGTATTGAGTATGATTTCCATGGTATCCGATGAGCATAGTATGTTTTTAGGAATGGGGACCAAAGAAATACAGGCTACTGGCGGTACGTGGGTAGTAAGCGGCTATGAAGGACAGCTTTCCGCAAAGCAGCCTTCTTTTGGGGAAACTGTCATTTTAGGAACAAAAGCTGTTTCCTATAACCGCTTTTTTGCTGTTCGTGATTTTTGGATAACGGATAAAGAACACCAGATTGAATATGCACGAATTAGGTCGATCTTTGTGTTTATGAATCTAAAGACGCGGCGAATGCAATCCATTCCACCTGCTTTAATTGAGCCGTTTAACGCTCCTGTTGCGAAAAGGATTCCTCGCCTAAAACGACCTCAAAAACTAGATGAAAATGCTTCAGTAATAAAGAAGAATTATCAAGTTCGTTATTTTGACCTTGATGCTAATCACCATGTTAATAATGCTCGTTACTTTGATTGGCTTCTTGATCCGCTTGGGCGTGATTTTTTATGCGGAAATCAGATAAAGAGATTTAATTTGCAGTATCTTCAAGAGGTACGCAATGGGGAAATTGTGGAAAGCAAAGTTAATAAGCTCCAAACAAATGATGGAACGGTAACTTACCACCAGATTGGCGTTGATAAGCAGATTGATGCAATTGCTGAGATAGAATGGTATTAAAAATTAATCAATGAATAATAGCGACTGGTTTCTAGACAGGAAATTAGTTGCTATTTTATGTGCGCCCGGCAT
>NZ_LN887390.1:0-13215 GCF_036621895.1 Limosilactobacillus reuteri subsp. porcinus | reverse complement strand
TTTTACAAACCGCGAAATAAAATAATCCTCGTGAACAGTACACTTCAAGTACCTTTTCACGAGGATTATTTTTGTTTTATTTATTGTTCATCTGGATCTTGATCGAGCTTATAGTCAATCTTTTCATCAAATTCAATTTTAAGATCATCAAGTTGTTGTTCACTAACTTTACCTGGAGCTGCCGTTAATGGTTCAACTGCCTTCGAGTTCTTAGGGAATGGAATAACATCCCGAATACTATCAGCTTGAGCTAGTAACATAACCCACCGGTCTAAACCAAAGGCAAGTCCTCCCTCAGGTGGCATCCCCATCGTTAAGGCCTTAAGCAAGAATCCGAAGCGCGCTTCTGCACGTTCCTTTGTATAGCCAAGAGCCCTGAGAACTTTTTCTTGAATCTTTGGATCGTGGATACGAATTGATCCCCCACCGATCTCGTTACCATTCAAGATAATATCGTAACTTTGAGCATGAGCTTTATGAGGATCTTCCCCATCTTCAAGATAATGTAAGTCTTCTTCATTTAACATTGTGAATGGGTGGTGAGCGGCAATCCACTTTCCAAAGCCTTCATCATATTCAAACATTGGCCAATTAACAACCCATAAGTAGTTCCATTGGTCAGGCTTAATCATATCTAGCTCTTCAGCGATTGCCCGACGAAGGTAGCCAAGTGAATCTGATACAACGTGGAAACTACCAGCAACAAAGAGGATTAAGTCCCCTTCTTTGACATCCATTTCTTCATTGATTTGGGCAACTTGATCATTTAAGAACTTAGCAACTGGACCATTGTAACCATCAGCAGTTACCTTAACCCATGCAAGTCCCTTTGCACCAAAACGCTTAATGTATTCTTCATACTTAGAAATATCTTTCCGAGAATACTTATCTGCTCCACCAGGAACGCGAATTGCACGAACATAGTTACCATCAGCAACAGTATTAGCAAAGACCTTAAATGAACTATCCTTTACAATGTCAGAAAGGTCATGAATCAACATCCCGAAACGAGTATCAGGCTTATCGGAACCATACTTGTCCATGGCTTCTTGCCATTCCATCCGTGGAAATGGGGTCTTAACATCTCCCCCCACGATTTCCTTCATTACCCGCTTAATTAAACCTTCTGTAACTGTTTGGATATCTTCAGGAGTTACAAAACTCATTTCAGTATCAATTTGTGTAAATTCTGGTTGACGGTCACCACGAAGGTCTTCATCCCGGAAACAACGTGCCAATTGATAATACTTATCAACTCCGGCTGCCATTAACAATTGCTTAAATAATTGTGGTGATTGTGGTAAAGCATAGAAATGACCGGGGTAAACACGTGATGGAACAATGTAGTCACGTGCTCCTTCTGGTGTTGACCGTGTTAAATCAGGGGTTTCAACATCCATAAAGCCTTCATTATCATAGTAATTGTGCACGATCGAAGCAACCTTACTCCGCAACTTCAAATTACGCATCATTTCTGGGCGCCGTAAATCAAGATAACGGTACTTCATCCGTAAGTCTTCAGAAGCATCAACACCATCAGTAATATCAAATGGCGTTGTTTCTGACTTTGCTAATACCTTAACCTTGTCAACAGCTACTTCAACTTTTCCAGTCTTCATATCTGGATTAATTTCTTTTTCTGCCCGTAATTGAACTTTTCCTTGAACCTCAAGAACATATTGGTTACGAACCGCATTTGCGATTTCAAATGCTTCTGGATTTTCTTTTTCGTTGAATACTAGTTGAACAATTCCTTCCCGATCCCATAAATCAATAAAGATAAGTCCACCTAGGTTACGACGCTTAGCTACCCAACCCTTTAAGACAACTTCTTGTCCAACTTGCTGTTCATTTGTATCCCCAGCATAATTTGTTCTCTTCATTCTCCGCTTACCTCTTTCAGTTTTTAATAACAGTTTAAATAAAAAGCACCCTTGAAATTACAAGGGTGCAAATGCACGGTACCACCTTGGTATCACTCAAAAATAACGTCTAAACGACGGAGCATATTGCCCAGCTTCAAAAGGGTCAATCGAGGCTGAAATATTTGGAGCTCTCACCTTTCTCCAATCGCTGATAATTTCAAGTACCCGAGCATTCTTTATCAACAGCTATTAATATCTTTAATTTACATTTTTACCTTACTCGATCCCCTCATAAATGTCAATACTAAGGTTAATTGGTGCCTTATAAATCAACTTTATTTAACAACACTTGCCTAAAAATGGTATAAATAAAGTAATTTAATAAAGGAGGAACATCAATTGGAAAGTCCAAACATAGCATGGTTTAAGCGCCTTCCATTAAAAAATCTCACTTCTGTTAAACCAGTCAGTGGTGGTGATATTAATTTAGCATATCAAGCCACAACTACTGATGGAAATAGGTACTTTATAAAGGTTCAACCTAACCATTCACAAGATTATTTTAATCATGAAATTAATGGTCTCAAAGCTATCGGTAAGGTCATTAATACCCCAACCCCACTTTACCATGGTAAAATCGATGGGAATGCCTATTTAATTTTAAACTGGCTTGATGAAACTTGGGGTAATCAAGCCGACCTGGGATTAGCAGTTGCCAAAATGCACCAACAGCATAATGATGAATTCGGCTTTATGGACAATCATCAAACCAAGGCCCTCGTAAAAAACAATTCTTGGAACTCAAGCTGGCTTGATTTTTATATTAATCAGCGACTAGAGCCAGAAGTAAAAGTAGCAAGCCAACGCGGACGATGGAATAAATGGCGGCAAGAACATTACCAACAAATGGTTAATAAATTTACTGATTACTACCAACACCATGAAGTCATCCCTAGTCTTCTTCATGGTGATTTATGGGCCGGCAACTTCTTATTTGCTGGCGATCATAAACCATACTTAATCGATCCAGATGCATTATTTGGGGATCGTGAATTTGATTTAGCCATGACAACTGTTTTTGGCGGTTTTGATAATAGTTTTTACCAGGCATATAGCAGCGTCTTTCCATTTGATGATCAACTAGATGAACGTCTTTCATGGTATCGCTTCTATTACCTATGCATGCATTTAATCTTATTTGGCGAAAGCTATGGTGGGGCAGTCGATCAAATTTTAAGTCAATACTAAAATGGGGCTGGGAGAAAACTTTTGTTTTCTCCCAGCCTCAACTGCTTTCATGAACAACAGAAAGATAACGTGGAAAATAACCACAAGGCTCGAGTCTAAGTACGAACGATAATCAGCCCGTGCCGTGCTAATCATCGTCCTAGCTTAGCCAACCGCCTTGTCGAGGAGGTTATTTCCTACTCCCAATGTCTCTTTGCTTTTTAGCGTTCATAAATAATCGTTGTTGGACCATCATTTTCCAGATCAATTTTCATCATCGCTCCAAAATGTCCGGTCTCAACAGGAATACCAGTAGCAGCTAATTTTTGATTAAAAAGATCATATAACGGTTCAGCAATTTCAGGACTAGCCGCCTGTGAAAAACCAGGACGATTCCCATGTTTAGTATCAGCATAAAGGGTAAATTGGGAGACTGATAAAATCGCACCATTAACGTCCCGCAACTCCTTATTCATCTTACCGTTTTCATCCTCAAAAACACGAAGATTAGTAATTTTATGCACTAAGTAGTCTAACTTTTCTTCGGTATCATCTGGAGCAAAACCGACTAAGAGAAAATAGCCAAGGCCAATTTTACCAACAACTTCATCATCAATTGAAACTGCTGCATGATTTACTTTTTGTAAAACAACTCGCACAAGCATCCTCCTATCGAATAATTCTTTTGACAACGTAAACATCTGGAATGTTCTTTAAGCCATCCATGATCAGTTGTAACTGCCGTAAATTACGCACTCCGATAATCAAACTAATTGTCACCATCTTATTGTGGTCAACTTTTCCGTTAACTGAATTTAAGAAGCGCGTACTGTTATTTACTGAACGTAAAACATCATTTAATAAGCCATTTCGATTGTATCCCTGAACTTCCAAGTCAGCATTGTAGTTTGTTCTGTCGCCATTAGGATTTGCCCAATATACACTAACAATTCGTTCGCCATTCTTACGGGCGGCTTTAATATTCGGGCAATCATCCCGGTGAACTGACACTCCTCGTCCCTTGGTAATGTAGCCAGTAATAGCATCTCCAGGGATTGGACTACAGCAATGACTTAAACGGACAAGAAGATTGTCAACTCCTTCAACAATTACGCCCTCGCTCGATGCCTTAGCCTGTTTTTGCTTTTCACGTTCATTTGGCTTTTCAAGAGTCTGATGGTCTTCTAATACAGCTTTTTCTGCCGCTTGTTGACGGTCGCTTTCAACTCGTTGCCGGATATCAGCAGTAAAACGATTTCTAATACCCACTGGAGCCAAGTCACCAAATCCTAAAGCCGCAAACATATCATCACTACTATTGTAATGAGTCTCTTGAGCAACCTCCTCACATTTTTCATCAGTCATTAATTCTGCTGGCGAATATCCTGCTTCACGGAGTTCGTTTTCAAGAAGTTGTTTTCCTTCTTCAATGTTCTTTTCTCGATCGTGTGCACGGAAGAATTGGCGAATCTTATTACGAGCTCGCCGCGTTGAAACCAAATCAAACCAATCACGACTCGGACCAGCTGATGATGATGAAGTCAAAATATCAACAATATCACCATTTTTGATCTCATAATCAAGGGGTACAATCCGTCCATTTACTTTAGCTCCAGTTGTATGATTACCAACTTCAGTATGAATTTGGTAAGCCATATCAAGTGGTCCAGATCCCTTAGGCATTTCAATTACGTCACCTTTAGGGGTGAATGCATAGACCTTATCAGTAAATATATCGCTCTGAATCCCCTGCATAAATTCATCTGTGCCTTGACTTTCACTTCGTAATTCAAGGATTTCTTTGACGACATTTAGCTTTTGACTATCCTGAGTTTGTTGGATTCCATTAGTCTTTCCTTCTTTATATGCCCAGTGAGCAGCAACCCCATATTCAGCAATTTCATGCATCTTGTGAGTTCGAATCTGTACTTCTAATGGCCGTCCTTCTGGTCCAATAATTGTTGTATGCAAGGATTGGTACCCGTTAGTCTTAGGCATTGCAATATAATCCTTAAACCGTCCAGGCATTGGTTTCCAATTAGTATGGATAGCTCCAAGAGCAGCATAGCAGTCCCGGATTGAGTCAACGACAATTCGAACTGCAAGAAGGTCATAGATTTGGCTAAATTGCTTATGCTGAGTAACCATTTTACGGTAGACAGAATAAATATGTTTAGGCCGGCCATAAATTTCAACATTCGGTCCTAAGTCCAAATCTGCAATCGCCTTTTTTATTAACTTAATTGACTCATCAATATAGTCAACCCGCTGATCGCGCCGTGAATTCATCAAATGGACAATCCGGTAATATTGTTGCGGATTTAAGTACCGTAATGACAGGTCTTCTAGTTCCCACTTAATAGTACTGATACCCAAGCGATCTGCAATTGGAGCATAAATTTCAAGGGTCTCATTTGAGATGCGGCGCTGCTTATCAGGTCGCAAATGCTTAAGAGTGCGCATATTATGAAGACGGTCCGCAAGCTTGACAATCATTACCCGAATATCCTTTGACATTGCAAGTAATAATTTACGATGAGTGGCAGCCATTTGTTCTTTATTTGATTTGTAACGAATCTTACCAAGCTTTGTATCACCATCAACGATCATTGCAATGGTTGGTCCAAAGAGTTCTTTAATATCATCTAAGGTTGCGCCAGTATCTTCTACAATATCATGTAAATATCCTGCACAAACTGTTTCGGGATCCATACGAAGATTAGCAAGGATCCCCGCAACTTGGATAGGATGAATAATATACGGTTCCCCAGATTTACGTCGTTGATCATGGTGAGCTACCTCGGCAAAATGATATGCCTTTTCAACTAAAGCAACGTGTTCTTCATTCATATAAGAACTAACTATCTTTTGAACATCTTCATGTGTCAATTCCTTTTCTTTTGACATCGGACGACCTCCTTTCAATTACTTTTGTTGACGCATTGCCCAGGATAAGTACGCAAGCGCTAAGTAAGCAAGGGCAAAGTAATAAGTATATCGGGGCATAAAGAAATACGCAGTTATCAAGTAAAGGATTGGAAAAATGAATAACTCGCCCCATTTTCGCTGGTGCTTATAAATCCAATAGCCTGACCAAATACTAAAAATACCATTAATAAGGATTAAGACAATTTCGACCATTGCTACCCGCGTGACAAATGGAAGCTTATCGACAACAAGCGTCAATACAATCCCAATTAAAATACTAGCTAGCCATAATGGTTTGTCTAAATGTTCCCATGCTTTTTTCATAAAATTCATTCTCTCTCAACACCTATATTCAGTTTTAAATCACCGATTAAAGCTGTTCTTTATTTTACCATAAGTAAGCCGGCTACATTATGACAATTCCATTGCATATGAAATAGCTGCCATGAAATATAATGGCGCTGTTTCAGTCCGCAGAATTCGTGGTCCTAAACCAGCTGCTACCACGCCAGCTTCATTCATTTTAGCAATTTCATTTTCCGATAACCCACCTTCTGGGCCAAAAACAGCAAGGATCGAATCTCCTGGTTTAAGGGCATTAAATTGTTGCGCTAAAGCACTTGTCTCCCCTTGTTTAGCTGATTCTTCCCAAGCAACTATCCGTTCAGTAGCGGGATAATTGGCTAACAATTGATCAAGATTAGCACTGTATTCAACCTGGGGAATCTTATTTCGATGGGATTGTTCCGCTGCTGATTCAGCTATCTTTTGCAGACGTTCGATCTTTCGTTTCTGCTTATTTCCCTGCCAATGACTAATGGAGCGAGCAGCATCGAAGAAAACAATTTTGTCTGCCCCCAATTCAGTTGCCTTTTGAACAATTAATTCTGGTTTCTCTTTAGTCTTTGGAATTCCGCAGGCAAGCGTTACCGAAACTGGCAATTCACTATCAGCATCTAACTTCTGATTGATTTTTAATGTTGCCGTTGGTTCTGTAGTACTAAGAGTCGCAAGGTAAACACAGTGGTCGGCTAATACAAGCTCAACACTTGTTCCAACCTCTGCACGCATTACCTTTAACAAATGGTGGGCTGCTTCAGATGGCAATGTTACTTCATCAGCTGGAGTTGCATTAACAAAATAGCGTTGCATTTATTTCACCTCGATTGGCTTGTGGGTAATCATTCCGTGCCAGTCCTTCATCTGCTGTTCATCGTCAATTACAAATCCTTGCTCTTGCAACTTTTGACGAATCAACGGAGCCTTATCATCGATAATTCCAGAGACAAGGAATTTGCCACCTGGCTTAAGATTTTCGTATGCCTGCGGAATAAGGGGCACGATGATTTCCGCAAGAATATTAGCAACAATCAAGTCTGCCTGGGTATGGATCCCATCTAACAGGCTATTTACGCCAACTTTAACATCTTTAGCGACCGGGTTTAGTGCAAGATTCTTTTTTGCTGAATTTACTGCTACTTCATCAATATCATAAGCATCAACTTTTCCTGCCCCTAAGTGCTTGGCAGCAATACTTAAAACACCAGAACCTGTCCCGACATCGATTACATATTCATTACCAGCAATTGTTTTTTCAAGAGCCTCCAGCATTAAACGAGTAGTTGGATGAGTCCCAGTCCCAAAAGCCATTCCTGGATCAAGAAAGATTAATTTTTCTTTAGGATCTGCTGGCTCATATTCTTCCCATTGCGGAACAATCGTTAACTGATCCGTTACTCTTAATGGGTGATAATATTTTTGCCAAACCGTTGCCCATTGTTGATTATCGACGGTCGCTGCTGAGACATCATTTTCTCCTGGATTCAGGCCGTAATCCCTTAATTTTGCTACTCGTTGATGGATAGTTGGCAATAGTTCAGGAACAAATACGTTTTGTGGGAAATATCCAGATACTGCTGCGCCATTCTTTCGGTGCGGAATTGATGATGGATCAATAAATTCACCGTGGTCCCCATACTTTCCCTCATGTAAGTTTGTAAAATCAGCGGCATCTTCAATTTGAACGCCTTGTGCTCCCATATCCGTCAAAATATAGCTAACTGCTTCAACAGCCTCACTAGAAGTTATTACCTTTATTGCTGTCCAATCCATTTAATGACCTCCTTAAATAATAAAATCGTGACCACAATAAAAGTAAATGGTCACGATAAATACCAACTTAATAAAGTTTAATCATTTTCATTGTCAACTTTACTAATATGTGGTCGTTCTTGTTCGCGTTTCTTTTCTTTTTCTAAATGATGACTCAAGTAATTGATTAAGTCGGATTCAGTCAAGAAAATGCGGGGATGATGTTGGTGGTGCAACCGAACATCAATCTCGTTAATTTTTAATCGTCCGGTCCAAGTATGGGAATAACGAACAATTACCCGATTATTTAGTCTGTGTTTACCAAAGCGGAACACATATACGTGTTGGGGTGTCATCATTGGCCGAATGTACTCTTTTTTATACATTAAATCATTGTCGCGCATAAACTGCTTAGTTCGATTCAGAATGGTAACCACCTCCTCTATTATTATTCCTGATCAATTTTAAATTAATCTCCCTAGATAGGTATATTTTAGCACAGGTCATCAACGTTCCAAAGTTTAATCTATGTTTAAACTTTAATTTTCAAAAAAATGCTATACTATGTTCACAATACTTTAAGGAAAGGTGATTACAATAGTGAGTCTCTTAATTGCTATTCTTATCTGCTGGTTGCTATGGAAGATTGGGGTTTTAACGGTTAAGTTCATTGGTCTAATCCTTCTTATTCTATTAATCGGGACATTAATTCATGTTTTACTTTGGCCAGCGATCCTTTTAGCAGTCATTATCTTAGGAGCAGGCTTATTTACTAACTAATTTATCTATAAAATCTTATAGTAATTTTTCTGCGGAATGTTATAATCATTACTGTGAGAGAAATCTCAAATAATGTATACATAAGATGAAAGGGAGACTGTTTATTATGTCTAAGAATCATCAAAAAGTTGTTCTTGTTGGTGACGGTGCTGTCGGTTCAAGTTACGCCTTCGCAATGGCTCAACAAGGAATTGCTGAAGAATTTGCTATTGTTGATATTATCAAGGAACGGACTGAAGGGGACGCAATGGACCTTGAAGACGCTACTGCTTTCACCGCTCCTAAGAACATCTACTCAGCAGATTACGACACTTGCAAAGACGCTGATTTAGTTGTTATTACTGCTGGTGCTCCACAAAAGCCTGGTGAAACTCGTCTTCAATTAGTTGATAAGAACTTGAAGATCATTAAGTCCGTTGTAGAACCAATTGTTAAGTCTGGTTTTGACGGAATCTTCTTAGTTGCGGCTAACCCAGTTGACATCCTTACCTATGCTGTTCAAAAGCTTTCTGGCTTCCCTAAGAACAAGGTTGTTGGTTCAGGTACTTCACTTGATTCCGCACGTCTTCGGGTTGCTCTTGGTAAGAAGCTTCATGTTGACCCTCGTGATGTTATTGCTAACATTATGGGTGAACATGGTGATTCCGAATTTGCTGCTTACTCAAGTGCTACTGTTGGTGGCAAGCCATTACTTGACATCACTAAGGATGAAGGTATTTCAGAAGATGAATTACTTAAGATTGAAGATGATGTTCGTAACAAAGCATACGAAATCATTAACCGCAAAGGTGCTACCTTCTATGGTGTTGCCACTGCTTTAATGCGGATTTCAAAAGCTATTCTTCGTGATGAAAATTCTGTTCTCCCTATCGGTGCCCCAATGAACGGTGAATACGGACTTAACGACCTTTACATCGGTACTCCAGCTGTTGTTAATGCTTCTGGTGTTGCAAAGGTTATTGAAGTTCCACTTAACGACCGTGAAAAGAAGGCTATGGCCGACTCTGCTAAGCAATTGGAAGAAGTTGCTAAGAACGGTATGGCAAAGTTACAAGGTAACAACTAAGCCATATTCATAAATAAAACGATAGATTATCGTGCTACTAAAAAACTCTCAGCGTTTAGTAAAACGTTGGGAGTTTTTTTGCCTATTTTTGATCATTTTTTAAGTCACGTGCAAAATCATCAAGAAAGTCTTCTATTAATTTATCCTTATAACCCTTTTTTCTAAGTTCACTCGCTAAAATTGCCGAAGTAAGCCCCTTTCGAATTGCTAACTTATGATCACCTGCGAGCCAAAACATTACTAATTCTCGATCTTCCATTTAAAATGCTCCTTTTTCCTCATATATTCAGTGTACCACTTTCACTTATCAGGATTTGAAGGAGTTTATCAATTATTAAGGAACATCAATACCAAGTTCAGTTCCTATTTCTTTCATTTCTTGATAGGTCTTTTCATCAATCGTGACACCTTTTTCTTTATTTTCTGCTAATAAACGGTACTCACGATCACCGGGTACCCAAATTTCTTTACCAGGAATATGTTCAAGCTGGCGAATTCGATCTAGCATTGATGTGGCATCTTTCTTCAATACCTCTGGATCACCAAAGAATGCTGGATTAAGAACCATTACAAATTGACTAAAATCATGTTTACCACTAACAGTATCGGCAGAGATAGAGCCTTGAGCTAAAATACCCGTCAATAATTCAATTACGATAGAATTTCCCATCCCCTTATAATTAGAATTTTCCTCATCATTTCCGCCAAGAGTGAGAACTCCTCCACCTTTTTGTTCCCCTTCAGTAAAGGCCGCGGTGGCAAGAATATCTTCTGCCTCTTGCGCATCAGTTACTACCTGCCGATCTTTATCAACTGCCCATTCGCCTGGCAACGGTTCGCCTTTTTTAGCATGAACTTGAATTTTTCCACCTGAAACAACACAAGTGGCACCATCAAACATAAATGGATGTGGAGAAGCAGGAAAGCCAAACGCAAAAGCATTAGACCCAAGAAAAGCCTGAGTAGCATTAGTTGGGACTACCAGGGGACGAGTGTTAGTAAGGGCAACTCCTACCAATCCAGCTTCTAACGCTAATCTTGTATAGTAACCAGCGGTGCCGAAGTGATTCGAATTGCGAATAACAGCAATTGCCACCCCTGTTTTCTTAGCCTTTTCAATTATTTTTTGAGTCGCTAAAACCGTTGCGAGCTGTCCCATATTTTGATTAGCGTCAACAAGGACGGATCCTGGTAACTCACGAATAATTTTGGCTTTATTTTGGGGAATAATCGTTCCTTCTTTAATCATCCGACGATACCATGCTAATCGTTGAATCCCATGAGATGAGATCCCGCGTAAATCCGCATCAACTAGAGTGTCTGCTAATAATTGACTGTCATCTTGGTTAAATCCCAATTTTGTAAAAACTTCTACTAGATAATGCCGTTCATCGGTTGCTTGAATTCTCATTTTTATCCTTCTCTCATTTTACATTAATTATATTTTAATAATAAAGTGAGAAATGTCAATATTCAAAATATCTTAAAGGTTAGGATCCATCTTAAATGACATCTTTGAAAGCTCACAGCCTTCAGTTAATAATTCAAAGAAGAGGGCCTTTGTCCGTTCATTATAATGGGTAGCTATTTCATGATTTTGCCCAGTTAGATAATCAGTTAATGCCTGCCTTTCAAGACTAGCTGCTTCTTTATCAACCTGCGCAATTTTACGGCGTGCCCATTCATTTAGCTCCTTTTGGTAGTCTTCATCTTTTTCCATAAATTCTTGATAATGACTTTCAACAACCTCTGCTAAGGCTTCATTTAACCAGAATGCAGACTCTAAGTTCATTTTTTCCGGTACGTTTCGATATAATTCATCAGTATCGTCAGCATTAGCAAAAAATGGAACATAAGGGTTAAAGGCTGGGACCCCTAATTCAATCCAATGAATACTTGTTTTATATTTATTCAGATTGCGCACTTGTAAAATATGTGATTGGGCCGTCCGTGATAAAGAGATAGCTCGGTAAGTCTTACGTTCAGGAGCATCCCCCATTGGATCGTAAGGTGTCTCATTAAAATGCGATTTTAGAACATGAACATATTGGATGTCTTCATTAGCAATCTTAAATTCAGCCTTACGAATAAATGGCATTTCAGAATCTTCGGGACGTTGGCCTAATGAAGCATTAGGACTAAGGTAACGTTGAGCAAACCAGGTCCGCGGTGTGTTGTAATGACGGTCTTTTTGTGTACTGGTACCAAAAATATGACGGAAATCCCACCGGTCATGGTCAGGGTTTAATTGGTGTTCTTCAACAAATTCTTGAATTCCATCAGCCCACATATAATTATCAGGATCGTCAAAATCGATATCTTCAATTGCTACCTGGTTAGGAGTAACAGCATAACAATCATCAGGAATACGAACTGCAACCCATTGGTGACCAGTTACTACTTCCATATACCAAATATCATCTGCATCTGCAAATTGCATTCCATTTCCCTCAGCAGAGCCCAATTCAGCAATTAATTTTCCAGTATATTCAACTCCTTCACGGGCAGAATGAATATACGGTAATACTAAAGTACAAAGTGAGTCTTCTGCCAGGCCATTTTTTACGTATGGATCATATGCTAACACCCGATCATTTGCATAAACACTCTCAGTAAAGGAAGCTGCCACATTTGCTTCATTAATTCCATCTTCTTCATTAGGTCCGGCTGTTTGATCAAGGGTAGGCGTAGAAGTATAACGCATTCTCTCTTCCGGCAAAGCTACAGTTACTTTATTGTAAGGTGATACGTAGGTTTCGTGGCGTCCTTTTACTGCCGGTTTTACTAAAAATCGCTTGGGTTCAATTGCTTTTACGCGATCTTCATTACGAGCAATATAATTAGCACCGTCGAGAGAAGCCTTTTTACCGACCATAATTGATGTACAAGCATCTTTATTTTGCATATTTATTTCCTCCTCAAATAATAGCGATTACATTATCTATGATACGCTAATTTGGTGAGGACTGCAGTATTGAGCGAGTATAAAAACCCACCATGTTTAATCGAATGATGAAAAAATTAAATGAGAATCTGTTAAATCGAGGAGAGTCCTTGTATTATTATTTATGGGGTTACCTTCTTTTCTATGTGATTTGGCGATTTCATTATATCAGAGGGCGAGCCTCTTTTTAGTTTAAAAACAAAAAATCTGATATTGGTATAGGAAGTGATATTTCTATATCAACATCAGATACTTACGTCCATCTTTCAACCGAATCCAAGAAAGAAACAGCTGTAAGCAGTCAATAACAGTAC
>NZ_LN887389.1:0-13995 GCF_036621895.1 Limosilactobacillus reuteri subsp. porcinus | reverse complement strand
CTTAAATTGACATTTCGGGCTTAATAATTGACACAGTGTCACTTTGATGATAATGTATAAAATACATTCACAGTGACACGGTGTCACGATGCGGTGGAGGAATTAAGATGCCAAGTACAACATTTAAAAATTTAAATCGACAGAAAAAAGAACTTATTACTAACGCATTACTAACAGAATTTAGTCAACATAGCTTAGCAAGTGCTCAAGTTGCACGAATTGTAAAGCAAGCGGGAATCGCCAGAGGAGCATTTTATAAGTATTTTGCGGATTTAACGGAGGCGTATCAGTATCTTTACCAAGTGGCAATTTTAGAAATCCATACACCAATTACCCGGGCTAACCACATTTTAGCTGCGAGTGATTATGTTAATCAGATTAAAGATTTTGTAGATGAAATCAACGGAAGCAAGTACCGCGATTTTATGCGTTTACACTTTCAAACAAATGAAGGATTGTTACGTGATAATACACAACCGCAAATTAAAATTCATAGTGCTCAAGAATGGAGTGTAATGGTTTTAAGTCATGAAACAATTAAGGATTGTCTTCTTCATCCCAATAAACAAGGTGAAGCAATTGAACGGCTATCCAAGGCACTAACTGCACTATTGCAGTAGGAGGTAGAATATGTTTTTAGCACTAAAAGAAATAAAACATGAAAAGCTGCATTACGGATTAATCGTTGCCATGATTGTTTTGATTAGTTACTTAATGTTTTTCTTAATGGGAATGATGTTGGGATTGCAAAATGAAAATGATGCTGCCATTAAAGAGTGGGGTACGGAAACTGTTTTTCTAAACAAAAATAGTAATGATAACCTTGGACAATCGATTATCACTCGCGATCAACTAGCAGGTAAGGATCAAAAGAATGTTGCGCTTGTTGGGCAAGCACCAGTAGTTCTTAAAGAAAAAGGGGCAAGTAAAGAAAGTGCTCAATTTATCGGTTTAGATCCTGACCAATTTATTTCCCGGGAAAAGATCAAGATTACAAGTGGCCGTCAAGCTAAGGGAAATAACGAAATTGTTGTTGATAAGAGTTTAAGCAAAAAGGGATATCATTTAGGAGATCGAGTGACAATCAATTCTCAAAATGAGAAATATAAGATTGTTGGTTTTGTTAATGACGCTAAATTTAGTGTTGCGCCCGTCGTATATGGTAGTTTGCCAGTTTGGCGGGAACTGAGAGGATTAAATAGTTCGGCCGTTGCTAGCGGACTCTTTTCTGACCATAAGCTTAGTAAAAGTTCTTACCCTGATCTCCAACACTATACTGTTAACGAATATATTAATAAGCTACCGGGATATTCAGCACAAAATAATACCTTTACTTTTATGATTGGGTTCTTAATGGTAATTTCGTTAATTGTAATTGCGGTCTTCTTATATATTCTGACTATGCAAAAAATAAGTCATTATGCAGTTATGCGCGCTCAAGGAATTCCTGCGCGGCACTTAATTCTTGCAACAGTTACTCAATCAATTTTCCTAATGGTTTGTGGAGTAATTGGCGGGATTCTTTTAACCCTTATTACAAGTGTAGCGATTCCAATGTCGGTCCCAGTTATTATGAATTGGCCACTAATTAGCTTAATGGCAGTAGGATTAATAGTTCTTGGGATGATTGGTTCATTATTACCAGTGCGAATGATTATTAAAATTGACCCAGTACAGGCCTTGAATTAAGATGGGAGGCAAATGTTATGTCAAAATTGAAGTTAGTAGATGTTAACAAATATTATGGCGAGGGAATTAGCCGTGTCCATGTTCTTAAAGATGTTAATTTTTCTGCTAAAGCGGGAGAATTAAATTTGATTTTAGGGCCTTCTGGATCAGGAAAGAGTACCTTTTTAACAATTGCGGGCGGTTTACAAACACCTACTTCAGGAAAAGTATTAATTGATGGAATTGATATTGAAAAGTTATCTTCTAAAAAACGTGATGAACTGCGCTTACAGAAGATTGGTTTTATTCTTCAGTCGTATAATTTGCTACCCTATCTAAATGTGGCTGATCAATTTAAACTTGTTGATCGCATAAAGAAGAACGGTAATATTTCATCGGCAGCTTTTGATGAACTGTCGGAAAAACTCGCGATAAAAAAACTGCTCAAGCAATACCCTGCTGAATTGTCAGGAGGTCAAAACCAGCGGGTAGCGATTGCGCGTGCTCTATATACCAATCCTGAGATAATTCTTGCCGACGAACCAACAGCAGCTTTAGATAGTAATTTAGTAAAGTCAGTGGGACAATTATTTCAAGATCTGGCTAAAAAGAAAGGGAAAGCGGTGATTGCTGTAACCCATGATTTACGTTTACGTGAATATGCAGATAATGTTTACGAGTTAGCCGATGGGAAACTTACGTTAAGTAAAAATTCCACAGATCAATAATATAAGTAATGTTAAAGAATTATGAGCAAAAAGCCTTTTTTATAACGAACCTTGCTATAATAGACGGACTAAATAAATAGTAAAGGGGAGGATGCAATGGCTTTTTTAGAATTAAAAAACATATATAAATCATATTATCTTGATAAAGAGGAATTTCCAGTTCTTAAGGGAATTAACTTGCAGTTTGATCGGGGAGAATTTGTATCCATCCTTGGGGAATCAGGTGGTGGAAAGTCCACTTTAATGAATATCATTGGGGGCCTTGATCGTAACTTTGAAGGTGAAGTCCTCGTAAATGGTAAAATCCTCGATCATAAAAAAGAAAAGCAACTAGATAGCTATCGGCGCGCGACGGTGGGTTATATCTATCAGTCCTATAACTTAATTTCTCACTTGACGGTGCTGGATAATGTTTTGGTTGCGTTGGATATGACAACGTTGACTAAGGAAGAACGGCGAAAGCGCGCGTTGGAACTCTTAGATAAGGTTGGTTTAAGTGAACAAGTAAAAAAGCATCCGAACCATTTGTCAGGAGGGCAAAAGCAACGGGTAGCGATTGCCCGAGCATTAGCAAGTGACCCGCAAATTATTATTGCTGATGAACCTACAGGAGCCTTAGATGCACAGAATACCAAAGAAGTATTAGCATTATTAGACGAAATTGCTCGTGATGGGAAACTAGTGATCGCTGTTACTCACTCCCAGGAAGTAGCGGATAATGGGACACGAATTGTTCATTTAGCTGATGGAAAAATTGACGGCGATGAAAGATTGCGTTCTGTTTATCCGATTCCAGAAGACCCAACAGAGATTACTCCACGAGTTTTACCGGCGATGGCGAGCTACCGAACGGCTTTTAAACATTTGACCTATAACTTTTGGCGTAATTCGTTAATTATGCTTGGAACTGCAATCGGTATCTTTGCCGTACTCTTGTTTAGTGGTTTAGGTAATGGGATAAATGGTTACATTCAAAATCAAATTAACTCTCTTGCTAATCCGCAGGCAATTACCGTATTTAAAAACACAACTGGTAAAAAGATGACCCAGGAACAAATTCAATCATCGTTAGGACAAACGATGGCGGCTGATCCTCAATCAATGACGATTAGTGACCATAATATTGACCGGTTACGAAAGCTTGATAATGTGTCGTCTGTCCAGCCGGGAATTATGGTGAGCGCCTTTCAGCTTGATTATAATGGAAAAAAGCAAAGTGGGACTTCACTAAGTACCTGGAGTAAGGCAATTACTAGTGATTCAATTAAACAGGGGCATAAACCCAAGAATGGTGAAATCGTTCTTACAAAGCAACAAGCAATCCAATTATCAAGTGCCAAAAATTATAAGCAAATGGTTGGTAAAATTATCCGTCTTTCATTTACATGGATAGATGCCAATAATAATCCAGTTCCCGTTTCTGGAAACTTCAAGGTAGCAGGGATTACAGAAGGTGCGAGTGCCGGGACTTCAATTACTTATTCCACTATGCGTGCACTGCTTCAAAAAGCGAATGCCTCTACTGCTGCTAATTTTGTAACCGTTAATGTAACAAATCTTGACAATGTTCAAGGAGTAGCGAATAAGATCGACAATCTTCGTGGTAGTAATAACAAACGGATATTAGGAGCGATTACAGTCGGGTCGATCCTTAAAACTGTTAATACTTATGTTAGTCTTGCTTCCACGGTTCTTGCTTCAATTGCAGGAATTTCATTACTTGTGTCGGCATTAATGATTATTGTGACAATGTACATGTCAGTTTCGGAACGGACAAAAGAAATCGGTATTTTGCGAGCCTTGGGTGAACGAAAGAAAGATATTCGCCAATTATTTACGTCTGAATCTGTCTTTATTGGACTGTTTTCCGCAATTCTTGCACTGCTAATTGTTGCAGTTGTAACGGTTATTATTAACCACGCTCTGTATGGCTTGATTAAATATAATATTGTGCAAATTACTGTTGGAAATGTAATCTTTGCAATTGTAATTGCGATTGTAATTTCGTTTATTGCCGCATTGCTTCCTGCACGCCGGGCGGCAAACCTTAATCCAATTGATGCATTAGCTGCAGATTAGTTAAAAAGCAACAACTTTCCTATAGCTGAAGTTGTTGCTTTTTTGTTTTGCTTAAAAATCCTTTAGGTAGTCCAAAAATAGGATATAATAAAAACGGAGGCGAGAAGAATGACAATAATTTATGTTCATGATAATAATCAATCACAAAATGTTACTTGTTCCGATGGCTCACAAGGTGTGTTGCGGGTTAGTAAACTGAATAATGCAATGCGGTATAGTTTTAAGTTTTATAGTCACGCACATCTTGGGTTTTGGTTAGATAAGCATCAGTTCTATGATGGCAAGTCATTGATTGTAAAAGGAGTTTTAGAAAATGAACGATTAGAAATTAAATTTGTTAACTAACGAAAAGACGTTTAGAAGTCATCGTCTAAGTTTGGCTTAGGATGAGTTCTAAACGCCTTTCTTTTATTTCAATGGGGGGATCCCAAAGAATATTCACTAAATTATTAGATGATTTTTTCTGCATGACTTAATACATCAGCGATCAAGGTCATTACCTGCGGATCCTCTAAATGATAGATAACTGTTTTCCCTTCTCGCCGTTGTTGAACTAAATTATATTTTCTCAATAGTTGCAGTTGGTGAGAAACCCCCGATTGTTCCCAGTTCAACTTCATACTAATTTCTGAAACGCTCATCGAATGTTGAATCAGCAAATATAATAATTGTAATCTTTTAGGATTCCCTAGTAATTTAAATAATTGACTGATTTTATTAACATTTGGAATATCTGTTGTCCAACGGTCTACCACAATAAATATCACTTACTTTCTATAAACTCCCTAATAGTAATTTAGTGAATATTAACCGCGTAATAATAAACTGCCTACCTTTATTCTAGAACAGAAAAGAATTTTTTTAAAACAAAAAAGCAAGAAGCATAGATTTTCTTATACTTCTTGCTTTATATCATATAATAATTTAATAATTACTTGACTAAAGTGATAAACGTTGTCCAACAAAGATTGTGTATGGACTTTGAATGTTATTTTTAGCTGCAATTGATCGCCAGTTTAAGCCATGATAAGCGGCAATCTTTGATAATGAATCACCACTTTGGACTACGTAATTTCCATTGTTAGTATTGGAGTGACGTGAAGTGGTTTTTTGAGCACTAGCACTATTGTTAATTCGTAATTGTTGACCAACTTCAATTAAATTAGGGTTACTAATATGGTTAGTTGAAGCTAATGCAGATGTTGTGGTATTAAAACGAGCAGCAATTTGTGAAAGGGTATCGCCACTCTTAACGGTGTAGGTGCCATTAGCACTAGTAGTAACTTGTTTATTTTGCTGACTTTCTTGATGGTTAGTAGTATTTTGAGCTGTAGTTTGATGAAGCGTTAATACTTGCCCTACATGAATCACATTAGGGTTACTAATATGATTGAGCTGAGCTAATTGAGTATAAGTAGTGTTAAATTTGCCAGCAATTCCTGAAAGGGTATCGCCACTTTTAACGGTGTATGTATTACTATTAGTGGTAGTATTGTTTTCAGTTCGCTTAGGGGTTGTTTGTTGCTGTTGTTGTTCAGCAGGTTGACGAACCAAGAGCCGTTGACCAACATAAATACGGTTAACATTGTGGATATCATTTAAAGTGGCGAGTTTATTTACAGTTGTATTAAACTGTCCGGCAATGCGTGATAAGGTGTCTCCGCCCTTAACCGTGTAGTATCCAGTGTTTGAAACAGTTACATTAGTTTCGGGAGTTTGAGCACTTTCAGTTTGCTTATTCGTAACAACTTTCCCAGAAAGGGCAACGGCATCTAACTGATTTAAGTTATATGTCTGAACAAAACGAATTAAGGTACTAGCATAGCTTGGATCGGTAGCATAGCCGTCCTGCCGAAGCTTATTTGCAACAGATGCATAGTTAGTGTCACCAAGTAAGTTACGGTAACGACTATTTACATTGAGAAAGCGACCATGGTCAGTAACTGATTCGGAGTTGTTAGCATAGGCCCGGAAATTGGCGTTAACGTAAACACTCCGGCCACCATAAACTTCCCGTGTACGCATTACAACTGAATTTCCATTATAGGAACCCTTAATTCCAAATAAGTTATGGGCCTGGGTTGATAAGGCTGAACGGCCCCAACCACTTTCAACGATAGCCTGGGCAACTGTAATTGAAGGGAGAACTTTGTATTCATTCCATCCTTGGATTGCACCAGGAGCAACACTTTGGATGAATGCTTGTTGTGAAGCGTTATTACTGAAATGGAGGGCGCTTAAATCTGTTGTTGAGTTCTCTTGTGATGTAGCAACGGCACTAGCAGCCTTTGGAGCAGCTTGTTTAGCTTCAGCAGATTGTGCTAAAGCTGAATCTGCTGCGGTTTGGCTGGCAACAGTTTGACTGGCATTAGAAGTAGCACTATTTCCTGTTGAGACGCTGTTTGATGTACTTTGAGTGGCAGCAGAAGAATCAGCGGTACTATTTGTATTATTTTGTGTATTGGCAGTAGTAGCGGCGGCAGGCTCTGCAGAAGAAACTGAAGCATCATCAGCATGAGCAACAGCGCCGCTAGCAGTTAATAAGGTAACAGCAGTTAATCCAGCGAAGACCCATTTTTTTCCGCTTTTGTACATTTTAAAATGGGTTGATGGATCATTATTAGATTGACGATTCATTGGCAGGGACTCCTTAAGTTATATTTGAAATTCCTAAACATTACTCCTAAAAGTGGTTTATTAATCATTTCATAAATTAAAATAATATCAAAAAGGTCAAAAAGTTTAAGAAGTTCTAAAGATTCAACTACCTATAAACTAGCATTAATTCTCTTTAGCGTCAATTTAATTTGAAGGTAAAAAACAAGTGAAATTCTTTAAAACTGGGGAGAAAATATCATAAAATCAATAATTATCATCTTCACAAAACATGTTTTATCAAATGAAAAATATTTTTAGATAAATGATAAATTAAACATATGTAATAGGACACATTTTTGTGAAAATAGCGATTAAAATTATATTTAAAGTAACCGTCGATTGTTCAAATGTGGTGAGCTATAATAATGGAATAACTTAAACGAAATTAATCAAGGAGTTTTAGAATGGTTGCTAAGTTAAAAGATGTTGCTCAATTAGCGGGGGTCTCAGTAACTACTGTTTCAAGAGTAATCAATAATTATGGTTCTTTAAGTCAAAAGACGATTAATAAGGTCCATGCGGCGATGCGAGAGTTGAATTACCAACCAAATGCCTTGGCACGGGCGATGCAGGGGAAACCATCTAAGTTTGTTGGCTTGATTTTTCCTAATTTAATTAATCCATTTTTTGCAGAATTAGCAAATGAGCTTGAACATGAGTTATTTAAAAAGGGTTATAAAACAATTATTGCATCATCGGCACAAAATCCGGAAATAGAGCATGAATACTTAAATATGTTGATGGCAAATCAAGTAGATGGGATTATTTCGGGTTCTCATAATCTGGGAATAGAGGAATATCATCAACTTACTGCTCCCATTGTTTCTTTTGACAGATACCTTGCTGACAATATTCCAATTGTTGCAGCTGATAGTTATCATGGGGGTGAACTAGCAGCGAAGTATTTAGTAGAACATGATGTAAAACACTTAGCGGTAATTGTGGATGAAGATACTTCTGTTTCGCCTACCATCAATCGAATTCAAGGGGCACTTGATTTTTTGAACAAACAAAAACGAGATTTTGAACCTTTAGCTATCCAGCATTTGGATCTTGAGGCTACGTTCCCTGGTAATTATGATGGAGTGCTGGCTTCTAATGACGTTCAAGCATTAACGATTAGCAATCTTTACTACCAGGCAGGAAAGCAAATAAATAAAGACTTTTTTATTACAGGTTATGATGGCTCGCGATTAATTCGGAAAGTAGCGCCTTATCTTCCAACAGTAATCCAACCAATTTCATTGTTGGCACAAGAATTAATTGAGACCTTAATGAAGCGAATAGAAACACCTCATGAAAAGATAGAAACTAAACTTGTTCCGGTTGAATTTTATCAACCAAAATAAGCAGAAAAAGGACCTAGAAGAAAGTAATGTTTTCTTTTAGATCCTTTTTTAGATTAGAGCAGAGAAATATTATTAGTTCTGCTTTAGAAGGTATTAAATTTTGATTTTGCCACAATGGCATGAATGGTTATGTTACTTACTTTGCATGAACCGTTGAAGCAATTCGACTTCCTCTGAAGTTACTGGGGTATTGGATGATTTAATTTCGTGAATTCGTTCAACAGATAAATGACTGCCGAAAGCAACTTCATTATCATTTAAGTCATTTTCACGCTCAAAGTTAATCAATTCTTGAGCAAGCTCACTCAAATTGTCCATGAAAACATTCCTCCTTAGTAGGTATATTATTAAATAATACTAACCTTATCTCTTATTCTAAATCAAGACACAGTTTGTTACCAAAAATTAGTTTAGCACAGTTTGAACTTATCCTTGTAGTTATTTTATTAAATTTATTTGTTTGTTATTAAGATTTAACGACAAGTGAATCAATTTGTGTGATAATCATAGTAAATAATTTAGAGAATGGAGTATTGAAAATTATGAGTTGGAATTGGCTAGGATGGCTATCGTGGATATGTGCAATTGCCTTTTTTTGTTATGTAATCCACTATATCCGTGTTAAACAATTAATGCTGATTGCGAAGACAAAAAAAGTATTTAAATTAAATTTAGTGATCCGTTACGTGATCTTATTAGTTGTCTCGTTATGTTGGCTCGGGGGGATGTCATATCTCACATTTTTCCGTCCAGTTGACATTAATAATCATCAACAAACACAGACTTCAATCACTTATCGTCCACTTCAAATGGGAAATAATTCAGATGACTTCTATTATGTTTTAGCGACCCGGAGTAAAAGCGGCAAGCACCCAATTGTGTCATATACGTACTGGGCTGGAAATGATAAATACACAACAAATTCACGGTATGGATCAGTTGCTGATGGATCACGGATAGTTACCTTAGATGCGAGTGCTTTGCCATGGGATAAAAAGCAATTAGAAAAAGAGGATGCCAAGACAGGACATGCTTTTGCAGCAGTAATGGATGTAAAGTATAAAAATACGGTTATTAATGGTTTAGGATTAAAAGCAAATCATAGTGCTGTAACCTATACGCTCTTACGTGTACCTTCCTCTGATATGGTATCTGAACGTTAAAATGGAACAGCAAACAGTAAAATTAAAATGGGTTGCCCTTGCAAGTCTGTTAAACAACACTGGGGCAGCTTTTTTATGGCCGCTTACAACTATGTATCTTCATAATTACCTTGGGCAAACTTTGACAACTGCTGGCTTTGTAATGTTAATAATGTCAATTGCCATGATGATGGGAAATTATTTAGGAGGATGGTTGTTTGACCATTGGAAGCAATATCAAACAGCCATTTTAGGAGTTAGTCTATCAACGCTAGCGATATTCTTATTGATCTTTATTCATGGTTGGCCCTGGTATGCTGTCCTAATTACGATTAATAGTTTTGGTGATGGAATCAATGCCACGATTGTTAATTCTTATGGGACGTTGGTTAGCGATCATTCTTCCCGCTATGTTTTTAATTATATTTATATGGCCTTTAATATTGGGGTTGTGATTGGAACGTTGCTGGTTGGCGTTCTTCTGCCGATTAGTATAGTGGTAGTTTTTGCTGTAGCAACAATCTTTTATGCCTTGTTAATGTTAGTAGTAGTTTTAACATTTAATGTGGCTGTAGATGCAATTAAAGATAATTCAGAGATACAAGAACACTATCATGCTTCCCGCCAATTACATTCGCGATGGATCATCTTAGTTTGGTTTATCCTCATAAACTATATTACGGTTCATTTAAGTTACTCTTTATGGGAAAGTGTAATGGCAGTCCATATGACAAACATGGGGATCCCATTCTATGCCTATAGTATGTTATGGACATTAAATGGGGTGTTAATTATTATCGGCCAACCACTTGTTAATAAGTTAAGTCCCTACGTTCGGTTATCGACGCAAATTATTGTGGGAATCTTTATTTTTGCCTTATCCTTCCTCTTATTAATTTTTGCTCGGATCCTGACAGCTTTTGTTATTGATTTTGTAATCTTAACAATTGGTGAAATGACCAGTTTTGCTGGCTTGCCTGCTTGGATTGCGCAACTGACTAATGTTGATGAAGCTGGACATTACCAAGGACTGCTTAATATTATGATGTCGGTTGGACGGGCGATTGGTCCATTGTACGGTGGATTTGTCATTGAAAAAGGAAGTTATCAATTTTCGTTTATTTCAGTCTTTTGTCTAATGACCGGTACTTTGATTATTATCTGTCTTTATTTATGGCATTTACACCGAGTTCAGCGACGGCTTAATTTGGATAAATGATACCCAAAATCTATAAGCTATGGTAAAATCACTAATGTATTATAAAAGCATTGACGTAGAAACAAAGTGCCTGTGTAATTGACAGAGATCCAGTTGAGCTGAGAGCTGGGAGCAGACATGATCCACCTCTACTAGCTGAAAGGATGAATTTTAGTAGTCTGTTCCGGTGATTCCGTTATCGTCAGGAGTTAACGCAACTCCATGAGGCAGTGACTGTGAGGTTACTGTAAAATAGAGGTGGAACAGTGATGAATATCGCCCTCTAAGGCTATTAAAGTCTTAGAGGGCTTTTGTTTTTATACGTAACGAAAGGGGAAACATATGGATTATCAAAAGCCAAAGGGAACCGCAGATATCTTACCAGGAACTACAAGCATTTGGGAAAAAGTAGAACAAAATGCGCGCGAAGTTTTTAACCAGTTTGGATACCGTGGAATTCGAACACCGATGTTTGAAGACTACCGTGTTTTTTCACGGAATGTGGGCGATACTTCAGATATTGTTGAAAAAGAAATGTACGATTTCCATGATAAGGGTGATCGGCATATTGCATTACGTCCAGAGGGAACAGCTGGAGTAGTACGGGCTTACGTAGAAAATAAGCTCTATGGTCCAGAACATCCTAAACCTTATAAAGTTTATTACATGGGGCCAATGTTCCGGTATGAACGACCACAATCAGGGCGACAACGTGAATTTCACCAAATTGGGGTTGAAGCATTAAACAATGAGTCACCACAAATTGATGTGGAAGTTATTTCGATGGCAATGGCTCTCTTTAAGAAGTTTGGGGTACCAAATGTTAAATTAGTTATTAATACTCTTGGGGATAAGAAGGTTCGTGAAGACTACCGTGAAGCATTAATTAACTATTTGAAGCCTCACTATGATGAATTGAGTAAAGACTCTCAAGAACGTTTATACAAAAATCCATTGCGTGTACTTGATAGTAAAGATGAAGGTGATAAGAAGATTGTTGCAGAAGCTCCATCAATCCTTGATTACCTTGATGAAGAGTCACAAGCTTACTTTGACGAAGTGCAGGCCCTATTAAATAAATTAGGAATTGATTTTGAAATTGATACCAATATGGTGCGGGGACTAGATTACTATAACCATACTATTTTTGAAATTATGTCAGACTCACCAGTATTTGGTGGTGGGTACACGACTGTTTGTGCAGGGGGCCGTTATAATGGGTTGATTAGCCAGCTTGGTGGCCCTGAAGAAGGTGGAATTGGCTTCGGAATGGGTGTTGAACGGTTAATGCTCTTACTCCAAGAAGAAAATCCTGCATTTGCTCCTCAAGACCAACTAGATGTCTTCTTTGCTAGTGCTGATCAGCAAGGAGATGAAATGGCATTTGAAGTCCTCAGTAAAATTCGTCAGCAAGGAATTGTGGCTGATAAAGATTACAGCGGGGTAAAAGTTGGTAAGCAGATCAAAGAAGCTTTCCGTCGTAACGCGAAGTACTTTGCAGTGTTTGGTGCTCGTGAAGTTGAAGAAGGAACTTTCCAACTAAAGAATGCTGCTACTAAGGATGCAAAAACTATTAAAGTGAGCGATTTTGTAGCAAATCCGGCAGAATATTTGAAATAACTAAAATAAACGCAAGCGGGAAAGTGCCTTTCTGATAAGGCTTGACGCCATTAAAAAAGCAGCGGCTAAGAGATCATAGCAAATTCTCTTAGTCGCTGTTTTTTGATTGGATACCATTTTAACGGCAAATATTGCCAAGGGCGTTGTAATTTACGTCGCGGTTTGCATAATCCTCTATTAGCTTGTTTACAAGACGGTCTAATTCTCGTTGTTCATTTTCACTCAATGTGTGGTAAGCGGCTTCAGCAATCTTGTCACGACGCTTTAGCAAATTATCAGCAACCTCGATACCTTCAGTGTTAAGCCGAATTTTGTAGTCTTCCTCGTTAATTGGGGTGGTATTTGCCAAATTGTTTGTTACTAATGCCTTGGTAGCATCTTCAAGGTCACTTGGCCGGTAATCGAAGTCGTAAATTAGTTGTTTGCTAGTTAAACCGTCATCATGTTTACGCAAAATCCGGAGAAGACGGTGGAAATTGTGACGATCAGGAAAACCTGGTAAGCAATAATCACCATGACGTTCTTCTTCAATGTGTACTTGGCACTTTAACATTGATTGGTATTTTTCAAAATTTTTAACATCTATAAATAATTTGGTTGTTAACTCTGACATATTATTTACCTCCAAATTAGTTCACTGAAACGTTCGTCACTTATTATAATAATATTAATATTCAGCGATTAATAGCAAAACGGCTCGGTAAATAATATTCCAATCAGTCTACTGCATAGGTTCCCATATCATTTGCAACGACAACATTTCCTGCGTAATATTTTCCGTCATTCTTGGTTAAGCCGATCTTATTATAGGCAAAAGTTACGGTTGTAGTAGCTCTGACAGCAGTTCCCATTATTTCTCCAGTATCAGTATTAACTCCTGATGGCATATCTACTGCAACGACAACCGCATCAGTGTTATTGATCGCATTAATCGCGTCGGCATAAGCTCCTTTTACTGCGCGATCGATTCCGATTCCAAACATGGCATCGACAATTAATGTTGCCTTATTAAGGACAGCGAGATCAGAAGTTTCAGGAATTTGATAATAGTGCGCGATCTTTTCTTGTGTTTGATGTTCAGCAGATGCATGCTTAGGATTACCAATATTGAGGATTGTTACATGGACACCAGCAATATGAAGCAAGCGTGCAATGGCTATTCCATCCCCGCCATTGTTTCCACTGCCAGCTACTACTACCACATCTTTTAGCGCAATCGGAAAAGCATGTAAAATTTCATCGCGAACGGCTAAGGCAGCCCGTTCCATTAACACAAGGGAAGGGATACCAATTGTATTAATGGTGTAAGAATCGTAATGTCGCATTTCTTCTGCAGTAACAATTTTATCAGTCATAATCTAAGCCTCCTAAGGTTAAGATACATTTTTACTGTACCACTATTTTAGAATTATGAGGTGCAAAGGGGAATTTTTTACGTATCCTAAATTTCAAGAATAAGTTAGCCACTAGACTCAAATAAATAATACTGACCAATTGATTATTAGTTGATGGAGCTGTGATATCTCTTGGTAGAAGGCCTTACGATAGATATC
>NZ_LN887388.1:0-15018 GCF_036621895.1 Limosilactobacillus reuteri subsp. porcinus | reverse complement strand
AATTATCTCCTACTCGATTTTAGCCTTAAATATAGACAAAAAGATCTTGAATGGTTTAATGTAGAGACATTTAAAGGAAGATGGTATTCTATGAATAGTAGTAATTATGAGGAGTGAGTTGACGTGAAAAGATCTTTAACGGCGATTATTTACCTTGAACCCGATCAAGTTAATTTACGGATCATTGAGATACCTACTTTAAAAGTGATAAATAATGTTCGATCGGGCCTTCTAAATATCGGAAACGCTAAAGTTGCTAATTATTCAGAAAATATGACTACAATTGTTAATAATATTGAAGGATTTAAACAAATTATCAATGATTATCAAGCAACTGCAGTTAAGTTTTATGGTGATTTAGAAGACCTCGATCCCGTCGCAACCCGGTATGTGGCTGATCAGTTAGAAGTGCGGACAGGGTTACGGATTGAATGGCTAAACAATAACCAACTAATGGCCCAGTCAATGAGTTACCTTTTAACCTTGTTGCCAGATTTTGAGAAACTTAGTAAGCACAATATGTATCTTCTAAGCATCGGTCTTAGCTCAACTACCTTGGCCTATTTTCACCATGGAAGCTTCGAACGTGCCTGGGATATTGACCTTGGTAATGCAAAAATTAGTCAGTTGGTGGGCCGTCTCCGAAAAACTGCCACTAATCCAACTGAAATTATTCAAGATTATATTAGTAGTAAACTAGAGTATTTAACACCAGAACTGACGAAGAAAAAGCATACAGTAATGATGGTGCAAAATGCTCTCTCACTCAATAAATTGTTTTTACCACATGATCAGCAGATCGCTGAAGTACCGCTAGATAAATTTCATGATGATTACCAAAAGATTTTATCGCCAGTCAAAGATGGTTTGATGAAGAGTATTCAAATTGATGATCAACAATTTGAATTATTATTACCAAATTATTTGGTAACGGCGCGAACAGTGCGCTTAATTCAACCAGCAGGCCTTTACGTAACTGATATTTCAACGATGGATGGGATTTCCCATGGAATTGGGGTTGATAATCCTAAAACGAGACGGCAAATTAATGAAATGATCAGAACAGCTGCCGACAATATTTCTTCACGATACGGTGTTGATTCAGCTCATCGGGATTTTGTAACGCGCTTTTCACTCCAACTCTTTGATCAATTGCGCCCAATTCATCGTCTTGGTCAGCATGAGCGATTATTATTAGAAATTGCTAGTAGAATTGATGACATTGGTAATTTTATTAATCAACGGGGACACTACCGCCACTCTGCTTATATTATGGAGGCTAATCCTCTAATTGGGCTTTCAGATAAAGATAATCGGATTATTGCTGAAGTGGCAAGATATCATAGTGCAGAGTCTCCAGATATTAGTCAAGCTCATTACCGCCATCTCGATGATGAGATCCAGATGCCAGTAGCAAAATTAGCTGCTATTTTACGATTGGTGGATGCATTAGATGATTCGCGGCTGCAAAAAATTTCAAGTATTAGATTGAAGCTGGTAGGAGATAGCCGCTTAATCATTAAAGCAATAGCCAATGATGACCTTGTTCTTGAAAAGTGGTCTTTTAGTAAAAAATCACAACTATTTAAGGATGTATACGGAATTGAACCGGTCTTAACTGAGAGGAGCGATCATTAAGATGTATAAGGAGTTTTATAAGCCGCAGAATTATGTTAATCGAGAATTGAGTTGGATTGACTTTAATGGCCGAGTACTGGGAGAGGCAACTGATACTGCTAATCCTTTGTTAGAACGTGCTAACTTCTTGGGAATTACTCAAAGCAATGTTGATGAATTCTTTATGGTGCGGGTTGCATCGCTTCATAAGCTTGCTGCTGCCAATGTTACTACTACTGATGCGTCTGGTCTGACTCCAGAAGAGCAGTTGGATGCAGTAAATGAAAAAGAACACCGGATGGTTAAGCAACGGTATGAAGTTTATAATCAGCAAATCATCCCGGACCTTGCTAAAAATAATATTCATATTCTCCATGTCTCCAAACTTGACGAGAAGCAATATGAATTTATTCGGCGGTACTTTAATGATGAGCTGATGCCAGTTTTGACTCCCATGGCAGATGATGCCTCACGTCCTTTTCCTTTTATCTCCAATAATTCTTTAAATATTGCTGTTCAGCTACGGCGTCAAATCCGTTCAACAAGTGAACCAGTTGCAGAGGAAATTCTAGAGGGAGATCAAGAAGTTCATCGTCCACAAATGGAACCACATGATGATCGTCAAGAAGCAGATATCAAATTTGCAACAGTCCGTGTTCCAGAAATTTATAAACGGTTAGTTCGGTTACCAGGAGAAAATAGCTTCATTTTGATTGATGAAATCATTACTGAATTTCTGAGCGCGCTTTTTCCAGGATACGAGATCTTAGCTACAGCGTCATATCGAGTTATGCGGGATATGGACTTAGATGTGGCTGAAGAAGATACGTCTGATTTGCTCCGGGCAGTCAAACGGCAATTGCGGGAACGAGAGCATGGACAGGTGATGCGCCTAGAAGTTCCTGCTTCTATCGATGAATGGTTAAAAGATCAATTAATTGATAATCTGCATGTAAGTGAACGGTCACTGTATGAAGTAGATGGTCCCGTCGATTTAACTTTCTTAAAAAAATTATCGGGGATGGTTGATGGTCATGATGACTTGCGCTATCCACCATATAAGCCATACCTCAACACAGCGTTAGATATGGATCATAATATTTTTTCTTCAATTCGCCAAAAGGATTACCTAATGCAGCATCCTTATGATGATTTTCAAGCCGTGGTCAACTTTATTCATCAAGCAGCCATTGATCCAGATGTTTTGGCAATCAAGATGACTCTTTATCGGGTCTCTGGTAATTCACCGATTATTAAGTATCTCGGAATGGCTGCGCAACAGGGTAAGCAAGTAACGGTTTTAGTTGAAGTTAAAGCGCGGTTTGATGAACAAAATAACGTTCGGTGGGCACAACGGCTTGAACAGATGGGGTGCCACGTTATTTACGGTTTAGTTGGCCTTAAAACGCACTGTAAAGTTGCTTTGGTTATCCGTCGCGATGAAGATGGGCTGCGGCGTTATATGCACCTAGGAACTGGGAACTATAATGATGTAACAGCTCATTTTTACACTGATATGGGATTATTTACTTGTGACCATGAGCTGGGTATCGATATGACAAACCTGTTTAATATGCTGTCAGGATTTGCGCGACCAGCTTATTTCAATGAATTACGGGTATCTCCTGATGGGATTCGGACATTTATTAATGCCAAAATTGATGAGCAAATTGAAAATGCCAAAAATGGTAATCCTACGTTAATTCGGATGAAGATGAATTCCTTGTCTGACAAGCAAATCATTGCCCGCCTATACGCTGCTGCTGCTAGTGGAGTTAAGGTTGAGTTATTAATTCGAGGCATTACCTGTTTAAGGAACGATTTGCCAGAATTGCATGGGAATATTGAGGTTCATTCGATCATTGGGCGTTTCCTTGAACATTCCCGGATCTACTACTTTAAGAGTAATGGTCATGAGGAAGTCTACCTCGCAAGTGCCGATATGATGACGAGAAATCTTAATCGACGAGTGGAAGAATTGTATCCCGTTACCCAGCCAGACACAAAAGCTCATGCAATTCATATTTTTGACGTTATGTGGAAAGATAATGTCAAGGCTCGACGGTTAGTAGGAGATCATTACGAACGGATTGATCGTGGTGATGTCGCACCATTCAGTTCACAAGAATACTTTGTTAAACAAGCAATGAAATTGAATGCGCGTGAGAAAAAGGAGAAGAAAGCAAAAAAACATTTTTCTTCTGTTTTTGAAACTTTAACTCGCCATGTTCCCAATCTTCATTTAGATGAGCGAAAGGATGAGTAATTTATGAGCAATGAGCAGTACCTTGCAATTCTTGATTTAGGTTCAAATTCAGTTCGGTTTAAAATAACAAAAATTCAAGATAACGGGAGCTTTGAAACGGTTCAATATGAAAAAAGATATGTTCGCCTCGCTTCTAATATGGGGCCAGAAAAAATGTTGAAGTCAGCTCCTGTAAAGCGGACTATTGATGCCCTAAAAGAATTTCGAACAATTTGTGATCGATACCGTAATAAGAAATTGACAATTATTGCGGTGGCGACTGCTGCGGTTCGTCAAGCACAAAATCAACTGCAATTTCTTGAAAAGGTCAAGCAAGAAACGGGCTTTGAAATTCATGTAATTAGTGGAGAACGAGAAGCATATCTTGACTATGTTGGTGTTAATCAGACTCTTCCAATTGATAAGGGAATAATTGTTGATACTGGAGGAGCAAGTATGGAATTAATCTCAGTGAATAATGGGGAAGCAGAAGAAGCGATTAGTATTCCGATCGGTTCAGTTAGCATTTCGCAAACCTGCCATCTTGAAGATCAAATTAATCCAGCTGATTTATTTGATGCCATGATTAAAATTGATGAAGTTCTTTCTCAACAATTATGGCTAAATCGGATGCGGGAAACAAAAATTGTGGCACTCGGGGGATGTAACCGTGCATTAGCAAAGGTATATCGGTGGCAACAAGCTCTTAATCCTGATGAAGTCAGACCAGTTCATGGGCTAACAATGCGTTCAGAAGAAGCCTTTTTGATTATGCGGCAGCTATTAGAAACGGATCGCCAGACGCGGGCAGGAATCCGTGGAATTACGAAAGTGCGAGCGGATGTAATTGTTGGAGGACTTCTCCCCCTTATCTCTCTTGTCCGGCAATTGTCAATTAATGAGATTTGCTTTAGTAATAGTGGATTAAGAGAAGGTTTATTATTTAAGTACCTTGAGCAGCAAATTAATTTTGATCAATTAAAATCCTCGCTATAAAATTATCCGCTAAAATTTTTACTTTTTTTACTAAATTTTACTAATTAGAAACAGTAAAATTGTGCTACAATCACTATGAAAGCTTTAGTTGGAGCAAGGAGGAAACAAGATGTCAATTTTAGTTGCTGGTGGTGCCGGATATATCGGTTCCCATATGGTAAAAGATCTTATTGAAAATGGTGAAGATGTAGTAGTTGCTGATAACTTATCGACGGGTCACCGGGATGCGATTAATCCCAAGGCTAAGTTTTATGAGGGTGACATTCGTGATCGTCAATTCTTAGATAAGATTTTTGACAATGAAGATATTACTGCAGTTGTTCACTTTGCTGCTTTCTCAATTGTACCTGAATCAATGAGTAAGCCATTGAAGTACTTTGACAACAATACTGGCGGAATGATTACTTTGCTTGAAGCAATGCATGATCATGATATTAAGTATATTGTCTTCAGTTCAACCGCTGCTACTTATGGGGTTCCAGAACGCATGCCAATTAAGGAAACGGATCCACAAAACCCAATTAACCCATATGGCTTGAGTAAGTTAATGATGGAAGAAATGATGGCTTGGGCTGATAAAGCTTACGGTATTAAGTTTGTTGCCCTTCGTTACTTTAATGTTGCCGGGGCTGCCCCTGATGGTACGATCGGTGAAGATCACGGTCCAGAAACGCACTTAGTTCCAATCATTCTTCAAGTTGCGCAAGGCAAGCGTGATGAATTGAGTATCTTTGGGGATGACTACAACACACCAGATGGTACCAATGTTCGTGACTATGTCCATGTTATGGATTTAGCAGATGCTCATATTCTTGCTATTAAGTACCTTAAGGAAGGTAACAAGAGTAATGCCTTTAACCTTGGTTCATCCACTGGCTTCTCTAACAAGCAAATGCTAGAAGCAGCTCGAGAAGTTACTGGTAAACCTATTCCAGCTAAAATGGCACCACGCCGTCCAGGAGATCCAGATTCATTAGTTGCTGCTAGTGATAAGGCTCGTAATGTTCTTGGATGGAGTCCTAAGTATGATGATGTTCACGACATTATTGCAACCGCTTGGAAGTGGCATTCAACTCATCCAAAGGGTTATGATGATCGCGACTAATAATCGGCTTTAAAATAACAAACAGGCTCTCAGTAAAACTTTTGCTGGAGCCTGTTTTGTCGTAAATAAACAAAAGAAATTAAAAGAGAAGTCAAAGCGGATCCAGTGTGATAAGATGTAAGATGATTGAAAGGATTGATAAAAGATGAAGATTCTAGCCGTCGATACATCCAACCACCCAATGAGCGTAGCGTTGGTTGAAGATGAGCAATTGTTGGCAACGACGACCCTTAATATGGTTCGCAATCATAGTATTTATTTAATGCCGGCAATTAGTAAGTTATTTGAGTTAGTTCAGTGGCAGCCAACAGATATTGATCGGGTAGTGGTTGCACAGGGACCAGGATCTTATACAGGAGTACGAATTGCAGTTACAACCGCTAAAGTATTGGCTGATACAGAAAAGATTGACTTAGTTGGCGTATCAAGTTTAGCAGTATTAGCACGTAATGTAGTTCCAACATCATCAGCAATTATTGTTCCTTTCTTTGATGCACGACGAGGAAATGTATTTGCTGGTGCTTACCAGTGGGAAAATGGCGAGTTAGTAAATAAAATAGAAGATCAACATCTAGGGATTGATGTTTTGCTTAATCAACTTGCAAAATTAGATCAACAAGTTGTTTTGGTAGGTCATATGACTGATAAAATTCAAGCCAAATATGATCAATTACCAGCTAATGTGACCCTTTTGCCACGATCTTATAGTATTCCGTCAACTTATCAATTAGCTCTTGCAGGTAAAATGAAGGAACCAGTTAAAGAGATTGACCCCTTTGTTCCGCATTATTTACGAATTACTGAAGCAGAGGCTAATTGGCAAAAACTTCATCCTGGAGAAAAAAGAAAAAATTATGTTCGAGAAGTTTAAAGAATGGTTTATCAATACGACCAATCCTACTAAACGACCGATCCTTGACTTTACACGACGAATAGTAATGATATCTGGTCATCAATACATGGTCCGGATGGCAAAGGAACAAGATATTCAAACCTTGGTAGAAATTGAAGAAAGAATCTATGGAAAAGCACCATGGAGTTATGCTGCTTTCCGCATTGAACTCCAACGGCCGTGTGATCGACTATATTTAGTTGTTGAGGATGACCAGCAGATTATTGGCTTTATGGGAACAGCCATTGATTGGTACCATTATGATTTGCATATTACGAATATTGGCATTACACCAAGTTACCAAAGTAAAGGAATTGGAACGTATCTTATTTCAACTGCCAAAAACTATGCCCGGCACTTAAAATTACATTCGCTGAGTTTAGAAGTACGAGTGTATAACGTATCAGCTCGTCGCTTATATGAAAGTTTAGGCTTTCGTAATCAGCATATTAAACCACGTTATTACTTAGATAATCACGAAGATGCCGTGGATATGCAAGCAAACTTACTTAGGTAGAGGTGAAAGTATTTTATTATGACAGAACGCACATTAACCTTAGCGTTTGAATCAAGCTGTGATGAAACAAGTGTTGCCGTAATTGAAAATGGAACTAAAATCCTTTCCAATATTGTTGCAACGCAAATCGATAGCCATCAACGTTTTGGTGGAGTAGTACCAGAAGTAGCTAGTCGACATCATATTGAACAAATTACCAAGTGTACAAATGAAGCTTTAGAGCAAGCGGATGTAGGCTATGATGACCTAGATGCTGTTGCAGTAACATACGGTCCAGGATTAGTCGGGTCATTATTAATTGGTGTGACAGCAGCAAAGGCCATCGCATGGGCTCATAACCTTCCATTAATTCCGGTTAACCACATGGCAGGTCATATCTATGCTGCACGCTATGTTGGGGAATTCAAATATCCACAAATGGCATTGTTAGTTTCCGGTGGACATACGGAATTAGTTTATATGCCATCTGAACATGAATACCAAATTATCGGTGAAACACGTGATGATGCTGCCGGTGAAGCTTATGATAAAATTGGTCGCGTGTTGGGAGTCAATTACCCGGCAGGAAAAACGATTGATGAATGGGCGGCTAAGGGTAAGGACACTTTTAATTTCCCACGAGCAATGGAAAAAGAAGATAATTATGACTTTAGCTTTAGTGGGCTGAAGAGCGCCTTCATCAATACAGTTCATAATGCAGACCAACGTGGGGAAAAATTAGATAAATATGATCTTGCAGCCAGTTTCCAACAAAGTGTCATTGACGTGCTTGCCGAAAAAACAATGCGGGCGTTAGATGATTACCCAGTAAAGCAACTGATTTTAGCTGGCGGGGTCGCTGCAAATCATGGTCTCCGTGCTCGTTTAGATCATGACATGAAGAAATTTTATCCTGATGTACCGATGCTGCAAGCACCGTTGAAATTATGTGGTGATAATGCTGCAATGATTGGGGCTGCTGGTTATGTTAACTACAAGCATGGCGACCGTGCAGGATTAGATTTGAATGCAGTACCGGGATTAATGTTTGATCGAATTCAGAATAAATAATTATAAACACAACTCTCATAAGCAATGATGGCCTCCAGTGTTCGGTAAAACCGGACGCTGGAGGCCATTATTGTACTGCGCTGTATGGATGTAACCGCGGCCTTTTTTTGCGTTTATGATTCACCATTTGCTTTGTCAACGGCATCCATCATGGCGTAACGGAAACCATTTTTCTCCAATGCTTCCACGCCTTTGATTGTTGTACCTGCTGGTGATGTTACTTGATCACGTAATAATGCTGGAGCAAGCTTGCTATCATAGGCTAGTGTCCCCGTACCTTTTACCATACTAGCAATAACTTCATATGCAGTTTGACGATCGAGGCCATGCTTGACGGCGGCATCGCTCATTGCGTCCATCATCACATCAACAAATGCAGGGCCACAGCCGCCGATAACACCAATTATATCTAGTTGTCGTTCTGGAACTTTGATGACATCACCAAGACTATCTAAAACAGTCATTACTTTTGAAATTGCTTCAGCAGAAATTCCGGTTGGCAAGGCAAGACCAATTGTGCCGGCATTAACTTCAACTGGTGTGTTGGGAATAATATTAACAATTTCTTTATTCGGAAGCACTTTGGCTAAGTCTTCGTGAGTAATTCCAGCAGCGGCAGAGATAAAAATAGTGTGATCGTTAAGGACGGCTAATTCTTTAGCGACTACGGTTGTAATAGGGGCCGGGGTAGTCAAAATTACGATATCGGGTGTAAGGTTAACTACTTCACTGTTTGTATTAACGAGTTTAAACCCTAGCTTCTTAGCAAGGCTTGTAACACGTGAATTAACAGGGTTCATCGCACTGAGGGTAAAATTTTGCGTACGACTTAATCCCTTCATAATTGCGCTTCCCATATTTCCGACACCAATAATTGTAATTTTCATCTAAAAAACCTCCTAAATTATTTCCGAACTTGCCCATTACCGGTAATTTCATATTTGATTGTTGTTAATTGTTGTAATCCCATTGGTCCCCGGGCGTGGAGTTTTTGGGTACTGATACCAATTTCAGCGCCAAAGCCAAATTCTCCCCCATCAGTAAACCGCGTAGAGGCATTAACATAAACACAGGCAGAATTAATGGCTTGTTGGAAGTAGCGTCCCCGGGTAATGTTGTTTGTAATAATTGATTCTGAATGGTGAGTACTGTGGTGATTAATATGGTTAATTGCATCATCAAGGGAATCAACAATTTTTACGGCCATAATTAAATCATTATATTCTGTCTCCCAGTCTTCCTCAGTAACGGGACGGATAGTTGATACTAATTGGCACGCCATTTCATCACCGCGTAATTGGACGCCATGTTCCATTAAAGCTTTGGCAATAACAGGAAGAAATTCAGCGGCAATATCGCGGTGGATAAGTAATTTTTCAGCGGCATTGCATACAGAAGGCCGTTGTACTTTTGCATTTACAGTAATATTGGACGCCATTGTTAGGTCAGCATCCTTATCAATATAAATGTGGCAATTACCCGCACCAGTTTCGATAACTGGAACCGTAGCTGTTGTTACAACCCGCTGAATAAGGGCCCGGCCGCCTCGTGGAATCAAGACATCAATGTAGTCAGTGAGATTCATCATTTCATCAGCAATCGCATGACTAGTGTCGGTAATAAGCTGAACCGCATCGACCGGTAAATGTTGGCTTTGTAATGATTCACGAAGAATTTTTACTAAGGCAGTATTAGTCTGGATAGCTTCTTTTCCGCCCCGTAGAATAACTGCATTGCCACTCTTGAATGTGAGGCCGGTCGCGTCTACAGTTACGTTTGGTCGTGCTTCAAAGATAATGCCAATTACCCCTAATGGTACGCGCCGTTGAAGGATTTGCAACCCATCTTTGGTAATCCATCCCTTATCGATTTGGGAAGTGGGATCGTTCAAGTCGGCGATTGTTCGGAGACCATTAGCCATGTCTGCGATACGTTGGGAATTGACCATTAAACGATCTGTAAATTTAGTTGGCATCTGGGTAGCGGCGGCCAAGTCTTGTTGGTTGGCAGCGATAATTTGGTTTTTATTTTTGATTAAATCATCTGCCAATTGAAGCAATGCCTTATTTTTGGTGGCAGTGTTCATTAAAGCTAGTTTGTCGCGGTTTGCAGCGATTTGGGCTCTTTTTCCAATTGTAATTAAATCTTGGTTCATTATCATCACTCCTATTTTCCAAAATGAGTACCAATAGTATGACCATCAAAAATATCAAAAAGAATTTTAGGGTCACGACCATTGCATAAAATCATTTGTTTACCTGCTTGCATCATTGTGGCAGCTGCCCGTAATTTAGTTACCATTCCTCCTGTTCCAAACCTAGTGCTGCTACCGCTTGCGACGTTCTCTATTTCCGGCGTTAGGAATGGAACTTCTTTAATGATTTGTGCGTCAGGAAATTTATGCGGATCTTTGTCATAAAGGGCATCGATATCCGAAAGAATGATTAACTCGTCAGCGTCAATGGCAATAGCTACCTGGGAAGAGAGTTCATCATTGTCACTGAAAGTAGTGTAATGATCAAGCTCATCAACTGACACGGGGTCATTTTCGTTAACGATTGGAATCACATTTTGCTGAAGTAAAGCATTAATTGTATTAAGCGTATGCTGGCGACTGACAGGATAAGTGAGCACATCACGGGTAAGGAGAAGTTGGGCGACGTGCGTTTGATAATCTAAAAAGCGTTGCGAATAGATTCGCATTAAAGCAGCTTGACCGATAGATGCTAAGGCTTGCTGTTGTGCTATTTCGGCGGGACGATCTGTTAATCCCAAACTTGCAAGACCAACGCCAATTGCTCCCGAGGAAACAAGAATAAGTTGGTATCCTTGATTGTTTAATGTCGCAAGGACAAAGGAGAGTTGGTCGATTGTTCGTAAATTAATTTTTCCATTAGGGAGAACAAGGCTACTCGTACCAATCTTAACAACTGCTTTTTGTATTTTATGAGTCATAGAAAATCCTTTCAAAAAAACAAAAAGCGCCCTTAACCGAGACACCAATTATGGCGGTACCATTCTCGTTTAAAGACGCGCTTTACACTTTTAAATTATTTTATTATTAGAATATATTAAAGTTGTAGCAGGGCTTCGGTACTGGCGATAGCTTGCAGTCGATGGCTATCGTTCCTGGACTGACCTACTTTTATCTACAACTAAAATTTTAATTGGAAGACTAAGCTTTTGTCAAGACTAATTATTTTTGAGATTCGATTAAAAACGAATTGACAAATAATTAAAAATAAATTAAAATACGGGCAACAATTAAATATTAGTCGTTTAAGAAGAGTAAAAGCAATGTAGTATTAAGAGAGTTTTCGGGTGGTGGAAGAAAATTACAAATTGCTTTGAAGATGGTCTTAAAAAATACAACAAGTGTGAGGAAAAAACTAAGCACTTGTCGGCTGATATCCGTTATCAAGTATCGAAGTTTATTATGAACTTCCTGAGGCTATTCATGTGAGTGGATAGTAAATTAAGGTGGCACCACGAAAATACTCGTCCTTATTTAAGTTAAGGACGGGTATTTTTTATGGAGGTGAAAGTGATGAAACGCAAAATTGCATTAGCTCAACTTGATATTCAATTAGGAAATCCTGCCGAAAATTATCAAAAAGCTAAACAAGCAATTGAAGAAGCTGCTAGTCACCATGCAGATATCGTTGTCTTGCCGGAGATGTGGAATACTGGCTATGCCTTAGATCAATTATCAGACTTGGCAGATGAAAACGGTCAAAAGACACAAAAATTTCTTAGTGAGTTAGCGTTAGAAAATCAAATTAACATTGTCGGTGGTTCAGTAGCGGTGGGATGTGGACAATCTTTTTTCAATACAACCTATGTTTATGATCAAAAGGGAAATCTAATTAGCAGTTACGAGAAGGTGCATTTATTTGGACTAATGAATGAAGACCGATATCTAAAAGCCGGGCAAAAAGAAAATCACTTTGAATTAGCTGGGGTTCCGAGTGCAAGTTTTATTTGTTATGATTTGCGATTCCCTGAATGGATTAGAACAGTCGCTCGTTATGGAACTGATATCTTATATTTTTCTGCAGAATGGCCAAGCAAACGGATTAAACAATGGAAAATAATGCTTCAGTCACGGGCAATTGAAAATCAAGCCTTTGTAGTCGCGGTCAATCGTGTTGGGACGGATTTAGAGAATAGCTTTAATGGTCATTCGTTAGTAATAGATCCGCTTGGGCAGATTATCCATGATGCAGGAGAAGTTGAACAAGTAAGTTATGCAGAAATTGACTTAGCGCAGTTAGCACAGGTTCGGGGGCCGATTCCGGTGTTTAAGGATCGCCGACCAAGTCTTTATCATTAAGGGGATGGAAAAGATGAATTTTGCACAATCAAAATTATTAGACACTTTACCGAAACAATTTTTTGCCAATTTAGTTGCCAAGGTTAATAAAAAAATAAGTGAAGGGGTCGATGTTATTAATCTTGGTCAAGGGAATCCCGATAAGCCAACGCCAGATTATATTGTTAAGAGCACGCAAAAATGGGTAGCGGATCCGCAAACTCATAAGTATTCACTATTTCGGGGATTGCCAGCATTTAAAGAAGCAGCGGCAAAATTTTATTCTGAAAAATATGGAGCTGACTTTGACCCAGAAAAAGAAGTTGCAATTTTGGGTGGTTCCAAGATTGGGCTTGTAGAATTGCCATGGGCATTGATGAATCCCGGCGACACTTTTCTGCTTCCTGATCCTGGCTATCCAGATTACTTATCAGGAGCAGCATTAGGAGAAGTTAATTTTGAAATAGTACCATTATTAGCAGAAAATAATTTCTTGCCAGACTTAGAGGCAATTCCTGAAGAGGTGGCGCAACGTGCTAAATTCTTCTATCTTAACTATCCTAATAATCCAACGGGTGCTGTAGCTACTCCCGAGTTTTATCGAAAATTAGTTGCGTGGGCCAAAAAGTACCATGTGGGCATTATTAGTGACTTTGCCTATGGCGCAATTGGCTTTGACGGTCAAGCTCCAGTTAGCTTTATGGAAACACCAGGCGCTAAAGATGTGGGGATTGAATTTTATACCTTTTCTAAGACGTTCAACATGGCAGGGTGGCGAATCGCATTTGCGGTTGGTAATGCAGATATTATTGAAGCCTTAAACTTAATTCAAGATCACCTATTCGTTAGTCTTTTTCCTGCCTTACAGGAAGCTGCTATTGATGCTTTAACGCTGCCACAACGTGATGATGCAATTGCCGAAATTGTAGGTCGTTATGAAGAAAGACGGAATGCTTTTATTAATGCGGCCGAAAAAATTGGCTGGCATGCATTTACTCCCCAGGGTACTTTCTATGCTTGGATGCCAGTTCCAAAGGATTATACCAGTGAAAGCTTTGCAGATTTGTTATTGGATAAAGCTGGCGTGGCAGTAGCACCAGGCAATGGCTTTGGCAAGCATGGTGAAGGTTATGTGCGGATTGGCCTTTTGATTGAGCCAGCACGATTAACGGAAGCCGTTGAGCGGATTGCTAAACTGAATTTATTTAATTAAGGAGGAAAAGATTATGGCTTTGAAATATACGGTTTTAGGTGCAGGGGCAATGGGACTACGATTTGGCGTATTGCTTCAAGAACTGGCTGGCGCTAAGGTTGATTTTGTTGATAACTGGGCTCCCCAAGTTGAAACTATTAAACAACAGGGTGGGGTTTACGTTTCTCGGGACCATGAAAATCGTCACCTTGTACCAATTAATATTTACTCGCCGGAAGAATACCAGGGGCGTCCCGATGTGTGGATTGTCTTTGCCAAGCAGATGACCTTAGCTGACCTGCTCCAGCGAACAGCTCACGCCTTTGACCCAGCCAATCAATACGTCTTTTCGGGGATGAATGGCATGGGACATATTGAAAAAATTAACCACTATTTTCCTAAAGAACATGTCGTAGCCGGTACCTGTTTAATCGGCACGGTTCTTAATAAGGCGGGGGATGTGGACTTTATTGGTAAACCTGGTGCCGGCTCGATTAACCTGGCGCCCCAAGTTGGCGAACCTGACGAGCGGGTAAAACAAATTGTTGAGGACTTTACCACGGCGAATATTAATCCCCATCTTAATGATAATTTTTATGGTACCCTCCTAACAAAAGTAGTCTTCAATTCTGTTATTAATACAATCTGCACGCTTTTTGAGATTCAGATGGGGCAATTTATCGATTATGATGGTGCAGAGAAGCTTGGTAAACAATTAATTAATGAAGCATTTGATGTTGCCGAACGGGCTGGCATTCAGCTCTTAAGCACCCGTGAAGAGGAGTGGCAAACGATTAAGTATGTTAGTGAAGTTACCAACCCGCTTCATTATCCATCGATGTACCAAGATATGAGTAAGAATCGACCAACAGAAGTCGACTACATTAATGGATACATTTACGACTTGGGTAAGAAGTATAACTATGAAGCAACAACTCATGACTTCTTACGTAATTTAGTTCACCTTGCAGAAAACACGCGTAAATTCCGACAAAACTAAAGGGGCTGGGAATTAACTATTAATTCTTGGTTCTCTAACAGTAAAATCCGGACTATGATTTTTGATCGATCAAAAATCGTAGTCCGGATTTT
>NZ_LN887387.1:0-23913 GCF_036621895.1 Limosilactobacillus reuteri subsp. porcinus | reverse complement strand
TACTGTTATTGACTGCTTACAAACAGCTAATCTTTTTGACCAAGTATTTCAAAATTTATCGTAACAAAAAAGGATCAGTACCTCTATTTCTTAGGGAATACTGATCCTTAATTTTTACCACATTTTAAGCTCACGTGGTAAAAATTACTAGTTTTGTATATTTTTTGTTTTATACAAAGCCAATAAATACCTTTACATCAACGTTTACTTCTCATCCAATTGCTCATCGGTCTTCAAAACGGCCATAAAGGCGGCCTGAGGAATATCAACTTTTCCGACAGCTTTCATCCGTTTCTTCCCACGTTTCTGCTTATCTAATAATTTAGCACGCCGGTCTGGATCCCCTGTATGAATACGGGCAGTAACGTCTTTTCGGTAGGCTTTAATATTGGTCCGGGCAATAATTTTTGAGCCGATTGCAGCTTGAATTGGGATTTCAAAGTTTTGCCGTGGAATAATCTTCTTTAACTTAGCAGTAATTTCCCGACCACGTTCTGCCGCAAAGTCACGGTGAGCAATAAAGCTCAATGCATCCACCTTATCGCCATTGAGCAAGATGTCAATCTTAACCAAATTACTTGGCCGGTAACCATCAATTTCATAATCTAAGGAAGCGTATCCCCGTGTAGAACTCTTTAACTTGTCAAAGAAGTCAAAAATAATTTCTGACAGCGGAATATGATAAATAACGTTTACCCGGGTATCACTTAGATATTCCATCGTATCAAAGTCTCCCCGTTTCCGTTGGCAAAGCTCCATTACTGGGCCAACATAATCATTGGGTACCATGATTGAAGCGCGGACATATGGTTCCTTAATCACTTTAATGGAAGAAGCGTCTGGCATTTCAGCTGGATTTTCCACTTCTTTTGTTGTCCCATCCGCTAATTCAACATGGTAAGTAACAGATGGTGCAGTTGTGATTAAATCAAGATTAAATTCACGTTCAAGTCGTTCTTGAATAACGTCCATGTGAAGTAATCCTAAGAAACCACAACGGAATCCAAATCCCAATGCTTGCGATGATTCCGGTTCAAAGGTTAATGCTGCATCATTAAGTTGAAGCTTTTCCAACGCATCACGTAAATCATTAAATTTAGCATTATCAGTTGGATAAAGTCCAGCATATACCATTGGCGTCATTTGCCGATATCCTTCTAACGGCTTATCTGTAGGATTATCTGCACTTGTAACCGTATCACCGACCCGAGTATCTTTAATGTCTTTAATTGCCGCGGTAATATAACCTACATCCCCAGCCATCAATACATCACGTGCCAATGGTTTAGGAGAGTTAATTCCTACTTCAGCAACTTCATATTCGGTACCACCGTTCATTAACTTAATTCGGTCACCTTTTTTAACCGTTCCTTCAACAACCCGGACACTAAGAACCACGCCCCGATAATCATCATACTTTGAATCAAAGATAAGGGCTTTTAACGGCGCAGTTAAATCTCCTGTTGGTGCTGGGACATCCTTAACGATTTTTTCAAGAACTTCATCAACGCCCATTCCAGTCTTAGCACTAATATCAACTGCCTCATCAGTATCTAAACCAATCTCGTCTTCAATCTGTTTCTTAGTACCCTCAGGATCAGCAGAAGGTAAATCGATCTTATTGACAACAGGTAAGATCTCAAGGTCATTGTCAAGCGCTAAAAAGACGTTAGCAAGGGTCTGTGCTTCTACCCCTTGCGTTGCATCGACCACTAAGACGGCACCTTCACAGGCAGCAAGAGACCGTGATACTTCATAAGAAAAATCAACGTGGCCTGGTGTATCGATTAAATGGAAAATGTAATCTTCACCGTCTTTAGCATGATATGTCAAGGCGACGGCATTTAATTTGATTGTAATGCCCCGTTCACGTTCTAGAGGCATATCATCAAGAATCTGGTTTTTCATTTCACGTTTGCTGATTGAATCAGTCATTTCTAAAATACGATCAGCAAGCGTGGATTTTCCATGGTCAATGTGGGCAACAATCGAGAAATTCCGAATGTGTTTTTGCCGCTCTTTCATTTCTTCTAGGTTCATTTAAAAAGACTCACTTTCAACGAATATTCTTTATCTAGTATACCAAATCCTCGTTTAGAATGGGAAACCTTCTACTAGATATACAAAAAGCAGGAAAAATATTAAGCTTTTCCTGCTTCATAAAAATTATTTACTTATCCTCAAAGGCATCACGTAACTTATCAAGAACTGTCTTCTTCACACCCTTAACATCTTCACCACTAGCAGCCGCAAAAGCTAACATTGCTTCACGCTGACGCTTGTTAAGGCTCTTAGGTGTCTTAACATGGACAGTAACGTGTTCATCCCCGTTACCATTACCGTTAAGATGTGGAACCCCTTTGCCACGCAAGCGGAAATTAGTTTCTGATTGGGTTCCGGCAGGAATTTTAAGGTTGACATCACCATGAACCGTTTTAATTTTTACTTCGTCTCCCAAGGCTGCTTGAGCAAACGAAATATCACGATCAACGTAAATCGTTGAACCGTCACGACGGAATTCACGACTTGGTGTTACCCGGAAGACAATATACAAATCTCCGGCTGGGCCACCATTCTCACCAGCGTCTCCTTGGTGTTGGAGCCGCATTTGTTGACCATCATCAACACCGGCAGGCACCTTCACTTCTAGCTCATGACGTTCGTGAACATGTCCTGCACCATGGCAAGCATCACAACGATCTTCTGGCTTAATAATCTTTCCAGTTCCATTACATTCTGGACAAGTGGTTTGAGTTTGCATATTGCCTAGTGGTGTTTGACGAACACTCGTAATCACGCCGGCACCATGACACCGCGGACAAGTTATTGGCGATTTACCAGGCTTTGCTCCGGTTCCATGACAAGTCTTACATTCTGCATCACGGTTATACTTGATAGTAGTTGTTTTACCAAAAACCGCATCCATAAAATCAAGAGTCATTGCATATTGTAAATCACGTCCTTGACGCGGGGCTGTTGGGTCCCGACGAGTACGACCACCGCCACCAAAGAATTGACTAAAGATGTCGTCAAAGCCGCCGCCAAAGTTAGAATAAGCTTGACCACCACCAAAGCCGCCAAAGCCTTGACCGCCAGCACCTTGTGGGCCAGCTGAACCAAATTGATCATATTGAGCACGTTTTTGACTATCACTTAATGTCTCATATGCTTCATTAATCTTCTTAAACTTTTCTTCTGCACCAGGCTCGTGGTTAACATCTGGGTGGTATTTTGCCGCAAGCCGACGATATGCACGCTTGATGTCTTTTTCGGATGCATCCTTAGAGACACCTAAAATGTCATAATAATCTTGTTCTGCCATATAATAAATACCTCATTACTTTATTGCTTGTTTAGTTATACCACAGCCAGCAAACGAAAGTAAAAGCCAAAGTCCTTTTTTCTGGCCTTTGGCTTTTACACTAACATTTTAAGACTGTTTACCGCAGGCTATTTCTTGTCGTCTGGTGTAACGTCCTTAAAATCACCATCAACAGTATTGTCATCATTACCGTTGTTATTACCATTTTGTTGGTTATCACCAGGCTGACCATTAGCAGCGCCACCTTGTGCACCTTGAGCTTGTTGGTAAAGCTTTACGCTAAGGTCTTGAATAACTTTGTTTAAAGCATCCTTCTTAGCTTTCATTTCATCAAGGTTGCCGCTTTCCTTAGCCTTCTTTAATTCGTCACGAGCACTTTCAGCCTTCTTGATATCATCTTCAGGAACTTTACCCTTAACTTCCTTCAAAGTCTTATCAACTTGGAAGAGTTCTTGGTCAACTTCATTCTTTAAGTCAACTTCTTCCTTCTTCTTCTTGTCGGCTTCAGCATGCTCTTCAGCATCCTTCTTCATCCGTTCAATTTCTTCATCACTTAAGCCTGAGTTAGACTTGATAGTGATGTTTTGCTTCTTGTGAGTTCCTTGATCTTCAGCAGAAACATTAACAATACCGTTCTTATCGATATCAAATGTAACTTTGATTTGAGGAACACCACGAGGAGCAGCAGGAATATCAGTTAGTTGGAAGTTACCTAAAGTCTTGTTATCTGCTGCCATTGGACGTTCACCTTGAAGAACGTGAATATCAACAGCTGGTTGGTTATCAGCAGCAGTGGAGAAGATTTGACTCTTTGAAGTAGGAATAGTTGTGTTACGGTCAATCAACTTAGTGAAGACACCACCCATGGTTTCAATACCAAGTGAAAGTGGAGTAACATCAAGTAATACGACATCCTTAACATCACCAGTAAGAACCCCACCTTGAATAGCTGCACCAAGAGCAACGGCTTCGTCAGGATTAATTGAGTGGTTAGGTTCCTTACCAGTTAATTCCTTAACCATTTCTTGAACAGCAGGAATACGAGTAGATCCACCGTTTAAGATAACTTCATCAATGTCATCAAAAGTAAGATCAGCATCTTTCAAAGCATTCAATACTGGTTGCTTTGTCCGTTCAACTAAGTCATTAGTTAATTGGTTAAATTGTGCCCGGCTTAATGTCTTTTCCAAGTGTAATGGACCGTTTTCACCAGCTGAAATAAATGGTAAGCTGATTTGTGCCTCTTGAACACCTGACAAGTCCTTCTTAGCCTTTTCAGCAGCATCCTTCAAACGTTGAAGAGCCATCTTATCTTGAGAAAGATCAACACCATGTTCTTCCTTAAAGCCATCAATTAACCAATCCATGATCTTTTGGTCAAAGTCATCCCCACCTAAATGAGTATCACCATTAGTAGAAAGAACTTGGAAGACACCGTCACCTAATTCAAGGATGGAAACATCGAATGTACCACCACCAAGGTCATAAACAAGGATCTTTTCATCTTTGTCCTTCTTGTCAAGACCGTATGCTAGGGATGAAGCAGTAGGTTCGTTAATAATCCGCTTTACATCAAGGCCCGCAATTTTACCGGCATCCTTAGTAGCTTGACGTTGAGCATCATTGAAGTATGCAGGAACAGTAATAACTGCTTGAGTAACAGTATCACCAATGTAGTCTTCAGCATATTTCTTAAGGTATTGCAAAATCATTGCTGAAATTTCTTGTGGAGTATATTTCTTACCATCAACTTCAACAGTGTATCCTGCTTCACCCATGTGACTCTTGATTGATGAAATAGTGTTAGGATTAGTAATCGCTTGACGCTTTGCTACTTCTCCAACTTGAGTTTCACCATTCTTAAATGAAACAACAGATGGTGTTGTCCGACTTCCTTCTGGGTTGGTGATAATCTTAGGTTCATTACCTTCCATAACAGCAACCGCAGAGTTAGTAGTACCTAAATCAATACCAATAATCTTATTACTTGCCATAATTTATTTCCTTCTCTCACAAATTTATTGGGCTACAACAACCATTGCTGGGCGTAATACCCGGTCTTTGAGTTGATATCCTGCTTGAAGAACATTAACAACAGTTTCAGGCTTCTGACCTTCTTCGACCGGAACAGTTTGAACTGCCTGGTGAAGAGTAGGATCAAATGTTTCACCATCAGCTTTGATTTCAGTGATGCCATGATCATTTAATGCCTTTACAAGGTGATCATGGACCATTTGAATGCCCTTTTTAAGTTGCTTGCCATTATCGTCTACAACTTCAATTGCTAAAGCCCGTTTAAGGTTATCAAGCACTGGTAAAATTGACTTTGCTAAATCCTGACCATCATATTTAAGGATTTGAGCCCGTTCTTTATTAAAACGATTAGTCATATTTTGAATTTCTGCTTCTGCTCGTAAATATTTGTCATCTTTATCAGCGAGCTGCTTCTTTAAGTCAGCGATCTCTTCTTTTAATTTAACAGTTTGATCATCCTTCTTATCTGAAGCCTCTTTTTTTATATCTTTTTTAGGTGCCTTTTCATTTTCAGGCGCAGTTTGTTTTTGTTGTTCTTCTTGTTTTTCCTTGGCCAATTAACTCGCCTCCTATGAATCATAATAGTGACGGTAGAAATCTAATAGCCGTTTTGCTAATTCTTGGCGAAAGGCATTTACAATTCCAATCGTCCGTGAATAAGGCATCCTTGTTGGACCAAGAACTGCAATAATTCCTCGTCCATATTGTTCAACATTATAACTTGCAGTAATCAAGCTATAATCATCAAGAAGCTTATTCTTAGAGATTTCTTGACCGATTTTAACATTAACTCCATTATCTGAGGTAAGTGTCGAATCCAAGATATTCGATAAGTTGTCGTTCTTATCTAACAAGCCATACAGTGATTGGATTGCATGGGGATCATGAGTACTTGCAAAATCCAGTAAGTTCAATCGACCACCAACGAAAAAACGCTCACGTGCTGCTTGAGATAAGACATTATCAAAAATATCAAGGAAGCCATCGGGACTATGCATATAATGCAGAACCTGAAGTGGAATATCATCTTTTAGTCGTTTTACTACTTCTGATAGCGGCAAACCAACTAATTGATCATTAATCATTCTAATTACTGCCTGCAATGCATCTGTGTCAATGTCCGGCGGCAAAGTGAATGACTGATTTTCAACCTCACCGCTATCGGTAACCAAGATCGCAATAACCTTATGATTTCCTAGCGGCACAACTCGAAAGCCACTCAAACGAACACTTTCTTGCTCAGGCTTTAATGTAAAAGCAGTATATGAAGTTAAGTTTGATAAGATATCTGCTGAATGTGAAATAATCTCGTCAATCTTTTGAAAACCGGTTCCAAGTGAGTTTTGAATTACTACCAGGTCATTATCAGTAACTGCTTGTGGATCAAGCAAATTATCAACATAATAACGGTAACCTCGTTTTGATGGAATCCGGCCTGATGAAGAGTGCTCTTTTAAGATCAAATCATTGTCCTCTAAAACCGCCATCTCATTACGGACAGTTGCTGAACTGACCTTAAAAGGCAACTTTTCTGCTAAATGTTTTGATCCAACCGGTTGACCAGTTGATGTGTATTGACGTACAATCGCTTGCAGAATCTTTTTCTGTCGTTGTGTTAGCATCGTATATCACTTCCCCTTTTAGCACTCATTAGGGTCAAGTGCTAAACACACTGTATAATATACCAATTACTCCCCTAAAAGTCAAGAAACGTCAAATAATTTTTAAAAGGAGCTTTATCCATGAAACATAAAGAACATCGCTATATTCAACCTCAGAATACTCAAGAAGCAATGTTATTAATTCAGAAGTTATTTAATAAATACCGCAATGCGCCCCTAACGAATGAACTATTAGAATACCATAACAACCTAATCTATCGCTTGCAGTCAGATATTAAAGACGAAGCAATTAAGGAGAACAATCCTAATCAACTTAAGGCACTTGCTTCCATGACCGAAATTATGCGTAACTGGACAACAGTACGCTTAAACGGCCAGCCTTTTAACGGGAAAATGCGGCATTTCAAATTAGTGACTGATGGCGGATTCAAATTTGAACGAAATATTCATAAAATTAACCAGACTACCAGTCATCGGGGAAGTCGGCATTAAAAAAGAGGTTTGATGAATCTTGGTGGCGAAATTGCCACGAAAGATCAATCTAAACCTCTTTTATTTATATTTTTCTAAAATACGACGGGCGTTTTGTTCATCTTGCTTCATCTGTGCTACTAATGCATCCGCTCCCGTGAACTTTTCTTCGCCACGAAGGTACTGATACCAGCGCACAACTACTTCTTCACCATACACCATTTGTTGAAAATCAAATAGATTAATCTCAACCGTTAATTGATTAGCATCGCCAAATGTTATGTTATGGCCAACACTTGCCATGCCGTCATACCACTTCTTACCGAGCTTAACTTTGACAGCATAGACCCCAATCCCAGGAATTCGCTCCTCTTCTGGATGCTCAACATTGATTGTAGGAAAACCAAGTATTCGTCCACGAGCTAAGCCATGAACTACTAAGCCAGTTGTTTGATAAGGATACCCTAGTGCTTGGTTGGCTGCTTCTACATTACCAGCATCAATTAATTTCCGAATTTCTCGCGAACCGACCTTTTCTTGACTTCCATCCTCAGTAATTTTGGGCACAGTTACAACTTGAAACCGTCCCGCTGCATACTTAGGAAGCAACTTCATTGATGCAATATCTTCTTTTCCATAAGTATGATCAAAACCTGCTACGACCGTTTGAGCATGAAAACCTACCAAATACTCATCAACAAATTGCTGAGGAGAAAGACTTGCAAAAGACGAGGTAAAGCTTATTAAATAAACCCGATCGACATCAAGGTCATTTAATAACTCAAGCTTCCTATCGACCGTTGATAGATATTTAAAGCCGCCCTTATATTGACGATAAACAATTCCTGGAGCATGATCATACGTCAAAACTACTAATGGCAATCCTTTTTCACGGGCAATTTCACGGGCACGTTTGATTACTGCCTGATGTCCCCGATGAACACCATCAAAGAAACCCATTGCAAGTACAATTGGCCCCGCAGGAATTAGTCTTTTTTCCAAAGGATGGTGAATTTTAATAACTTGCAACTCCTACACTCCTCAATTAACTGCAAACATTTTAGTTGGCTTATACATTTTATTTTTTGGATCAAAATGATATAGTGCTTTTACTTGTCCATCAAATGATAACACAATTTCCTTCTCACTAGTATTAAGTTCACTTGGAGAAAGCCATCCTCCATTTTGAACCTTTTTCCATTGAGCCTCTTGAATCGTTAATTGCAGATAGTCCTTCAAAGCATAATCTAAAGGATACAAATATTGCTGGAGAGTTTGGGTCGCAACAGCATCGCGAACGTCGTCTAAACTTAGAGTCTGATCAAGAGTAAAGCCTCCACTCTTCAACCGCGTTAACAAACTCATTACTCCTGGATACCCTAGTTTACGTGCAAGGTCAACAACAAGCGTCCGAATATAAGTACCCTTACTACATTCAACATTAAAACGGATTCGTTGTTGTTTATTTTCCTCATCATACTTTGAGCTTAGTAATTCAAATTTGCTAATAGTCACTTGTCGTTTGGGCCGTTCAACAGTTTCACCAGCTCTTGCATATTCATAAAGTTTTTTTCCATTTACCTTTACAGCCGAATACATCGGTGGGATTTGTATTATTGTCCCCGTTAATGAATTCATGGCTGATAGGATTTCACTAGTCGGAATTTCATTTGTAACTTCTTTTTCCTCAATTTTTTCTCCATCAAGGTCTTGCGTAGTAGTCGCAAAACCAATTAAAAGCTCGCCTTGATATTGTTTTCCTGATTGCATCAAATAATCAACAACTTTGGTAGCATTTCCAACACAAATTGGTAAAACACCCGCTACACCTGGATCAAGTGTTCCTGAATGACCAATCTTTTTAGTTTTTAAAATTTGTCGTAGTCGACTAACACATGCAAAACTAGTCATCCCACGTTCTTTATATAAGGGTATTATTCCATCCATCGTTATTCCTCCAAGGGGCTGTGATATAAGTCAAGTTACTTTCACAAAAGACAAATAGTGCAGTACAACAATGGCCTCCATCGCTCGGTAAAAAAACGAACGTTGGAGGCCGATTGTTGCTTGCGAGGGGCTCCCAGAGGCTTGCTTCGCGTCGAAAAACGAAGTCACAAGTAACTTCTGTCTCGCTCCCTTTTTGCTAATTATTTTTCTTTTTTGTGTAAGTCGTTAATGAGTTGATCAATTCGACTACCGTAAGCAACTGATGGGTCTCTTACAAATTTGATTTCTGGAGTCTTAAAAATATTAAGACGTGCGCCTAATTCACTGCGAATTAACCCAGTTGCCTTATCTAATCCAGCCTGTGCCTTCTCCGCATCAGAAGCAAGATCTGACAAGATACTGTAATAGATGGTTGCTTGCTGGAGATCACCAGTAACATCCACACCTGTAATTGTAACGTTTTGTACACGTGGATCACGAACACGTTTTAACAAGATTTCATCAACATCTTTTTGAATTTCTTGAGCTAAACGATCTACTCGATATTGTTTACTTGGCATCTTTATCTCTCCTCAGCTTTTACTTAACTGGAACTTCTTTCATCTTGTAGGCTTCAATAACATCCATTTCTTTAATGTCATTGTAGTTTTCAATTGTCAACCCACATTCGTAACCTTGCTTAACTTCTTTGACATCATCTTTGAAGCGCTTAAGACTACCTAATTCACCTTCGTAAATAACAACACCATCACGAACTAAACGAACCTTTGCATCACGGGTAATCTTACCAGAAGTAACCATTCCCCCGGCAATTGTACCAACTTTTGATGCCTTATAGATTTGACGAACTTCTACTTGACCAATTGTTTCTTCCTTGTATACCGGTTCAAGCATCCCCTTCATCGCATCTTCAACTTCTTCAATTGCATCGTAAATGACACGGTGAAGACGGATATCAATACTATTAGAGTCAGCCAATGTCTTAGCTACGGCAGTTGGGCGAACATTAAAACCAATGATAACCGCATTAGATGCTTCAGCTAAGGTAACATCACTTTGATTAATGGCACCAACGGCTTGGTGAATAATATCAACACGAACACCGTCAACTTTAATCTTTTGAAGACTTTGACTTAAAGCTTCAACCGATCCTTGAACATCGGCTTTAATGATAATTGGTAAGGTCTTCATTTGACCCTTCTTCATAGTAGCAAAAAGGTTGTCTAATGTAACGTGAGAAGTCTTTTGACGTTCCTTATCCATGGCACGTTTAGCCCGTTCTTCACCTGCTGCACGGGCAGTCTTTTCATCATCAAAGACAACAAACCGGTCCCCAGCTTCTGGCACTTCATTTAGCCCAGTAATCTCAACAGGAGTAGATGGGGTGGCTTCTTTAATCCGACGACCATTTTCATTTGTCATTGTCCGCACACGACCAAATGTGTTACCAACAACAATTGGATCCCCGACATGAAGAGTACCTTGTTGGACTAAAACAGTAGCAACTGATCCCCGACCTTGATCAAGACGAGCTTCAACAACTGATCCAGCCGCATTTTGATCTGGATTAGCCTTCAATTCCAGCATTTCAGCTTGGAGTAGAATCATATCAAGCAATTCATCAAGATTCTTACCAAATTTGGCAGAAATCTTAACAAAAATCGTATCTCCACCCCAGTCTTCAGGAATCAAGTTATACTTTGCTAATTCTTCAGTTACACGATCTGGATTTGCACCTGGCTTATCAATCTTGTTAACTGCAACAATAATTGGTGTTTGGGCAGCTTGCGCGTGGTGAATAGCTTCAACGGTCTGTGGCATAACTCCATCATCAGCTGCAACAACAAGGACCGTGATATCAGTAATATTAGCTCCTCGTGCACGCATTTCAGTAAAGGCAGCGTGTCCTGGGGTATCAAGGAACGTAATTAATTGATCATTATAGTGAACTTGGTAAGCACCAATTTCCTGGGTAATTCCCCCCGCTTCATGTTCAGTAACATGAGAGTGACGCAACTTATCAAGCAAGGTTGTCTTACCATGGTCAACGTGTCCCATAACGGTAACAACAGCTGGCCGCGTTACTTGGTGTTCAGTATTATTTTGTTCATCTTCAAACATCTTATCAATGTCTGAAACGTCAACTTGAACTTTTTCCTTAGCCTCAATACCGTAATCAGTTGCTAATAATTCAATTGTATCCTTATCAAGTGACTGATTTTGGTTGATCATTACACCAAGCATAAATAACTTTTTAACGATTTCTGCTGGTGAACGGTGTAAGATCTTTCCTAAGTCTTGGGCATTCATCCCATCAGTATATTCTAATACTTCTGGAAGCGGCTTATCTTTTCGTTGTGTTGGTTGCTTATGAGCTACCTCACGTAACCGCTTGTTCTTATTGTGTTTCTTGTTCTTCTTATTTTTCTTATTAAAGCGTTTGCCATTACGGCCTTGATCGTTATTCAAGCTGCCGCCAAACCGACCACCGTTGTTTTGATGTTGATTGTTTTCTTTTGTTCCATTGTTTGACCGGTTATTGTTTTTCTTTTGTGGACGCTCATTTTGAGTTTTATCATGATCATGGTGTTGATTATGATTTTGTGCTTGATGGTTATTTTGCTTATTGTGACCATCATTTTTCTTTACTGGTTGGTGTTGATTATTAGTTGTTTTTTGTCCACCCTTTGCAAGTTGACGTAATTGTTGCGCTTGATCTGGGGTAACAGAAGACATGTGACTTTTAACTCCCATTCCTTGCCGATTGGCCATATTAACTAAGTCTTTGCTAGGCATTTTTAATTCCTTAGCTAATTCATAAATTCGTTCTTTGGCCATATGCTCACACTCCTTATCTCATAGTTAGTAGCTCCTCAAACTTTCTTGCAAAACCTGATTGCATTACACAAAAAACTGTTCGTGCTTGCCCTGTTGCCTGGCTAAGCTGTTCTCTAGTAAAATCTGTTGAAAAAGGAATGCCATAAAACTTACATTTATCAGTAATCTTTTTTGCACTAGCCTTTCCAGCATCTGGAGCTAGGAACACAAACTTTGCCTTCTTAGTTTGAATATTTTTTAAGACAATCTCTTCCCCACTTTGAAGTTGCCGGGCGCGCCGAGCGATTCCAAGGAGGTTTAAGACCTGTTCTTTATTTTTGATCATTACCAAATAACTCTTGTCGTGCCTGTAGGTGGTCTGCATACTTGATTAATTCATCATAAAATGATTCATCAAGTTGAACATGAAAAGCTTTTTCAAAAGTTTTTTCTTTCTTGGCGCGCTTTGCAATATCCACATCTACTGCAACATATGCTCCACGACCAGGCTTTTTACCAGTTGGGTCTAAGGAGACTTCATTTTCCTTATTCTTAACTACCCGAATCAATTGCCGTTTAGGCATCATTTCACCGGTAACAATGTCTTTACGCATCGGTATTTTTCTCTTTTTCATTATTTTCACCCCGCTGCTTAATTTCTAGTTATTCTTCGTTATTGTCAACATTTTCTTCTAAATCAGCTACTTCTTCAGATTCTTGGTCATTTTCAGCCATTTCAGATTCAGACTTGATATCAATCTTGTACTTAGTCAAACGAGCAGCAAGACGAGCATTTTGTCCTCGCTTACCGATGGCTAAGGATAATTGGCTATCTGGGACAACGACAGTGCATGAACGTTCTGTTTGTCCTTCAGTCGTTTCTTCACCTTCGCTATCCTCAGTTTCGCTTGCTGCCTTCTCTTCGTTAAAGATTACATCCAGTACTTCTGCTGGGTTCAATGCATTAGCGATAAACTTAGCGGGCTCCTTAACATACTCCACAATATCCATATTCTCGCCATCAAGTTCATTAACGATTGCTTGGACACGAGAACCTCGTGGACCAACGCAAGTCCCAACTGGATCAACATTAGGATCGTTTGAGTATACTGCAACCTTAGCACGATCACCTGCTTCACGAGCAATATTTTCGATTAAGACAGTCCCATCCTTGATTTCAGGCACTTCTCGTTCAAATAATCGCTTTAAAAGTTCTGGAGCAGTCCGGCTAACAAAAATTTGTGGTCCCCGACGATCGTCATTTACTTTCGTTACGTATACTTGAATCCGATCATGGACGTGGTAGTGCTCATTAGGCATCTTATCTCTAAAGCCCATGGCACCTTCTACACCATCTCCTAAATCAACATATGTGAAACGCTTATCTTCTCGTGAAACTTCACCAGTGATAATCTCATTTTCATAAGTCTTATACTTGTCGTAAATGATTTTCCGTTCTTCTTCATGGAGACGCTGCATTACCACTTGTTTAGCAGTTTGGGCAGCAATCCGACCAAAATCACGAGGGGTAACTTCTTCGCGAATTTCATCACCAATATCATAACCTTGACCATGAGGAAGCTTCCGTGCATCAGCTAAACTCATAAATTCGTTGCTGTCTGCTTCGACTGCTTCTTCATCATCAGTAATTGTTTTTACAGCGTAGACTTTAATATTACCAGTCAATGAATTGAATTCTACTTCAACATTCTTATCACCGTAATTTTGCTTGTATGCTGATTCAAGTGCTTGTTCTAACGCTTCAATAACAATCTCTTTCTTGATACCCTTTTCTTTTTCAAGATAATCAAGGGCGCCAATCATCTCAGTGTTAACTTTTGGCTTACTCACCTTTCGACACTCCTTTAATACTAGAATTTAATCGCTAATCGGGCCTGGGCAATTTTCTGACGATCAATCGTAATTTGACGATGACGAGTCTTATCTAAATAATCCAACGTAATTTCTTTATCAGACAATTGCGTTAACGTACCCTCATAAACCTTTTGACCATTAATCTGTTGGTAAAGAGAAATGTGAATGTAATGGTCAATTGCTCGTTGATAATCTTCCTCTTTCTTCAGTGGGCGTTCAGCACCTGGTGAGGAAACTTCTAAAAAGTAAGCCTGTGGAATTGGATCAGGTTCAACATTATCTAATGCTTCACTTAATTCATCACTGACAAGTGCGCAATCTTCTAGCGTAATCCCACCGTCTTTATCAATATAAACGCGGAGGTACCAGCTTTTACCTTCTTTTACAAACTCTAAATCATATAAGTAAAAATCATGGTCCTGTAAAATCGGCGTTACAAGATCTGTTACAGTTTCTACAACACTGCTCAAACGTGTCACCTCCATTATTTGCAATAAAAAGAGCGAGCATCTCTGCTCACTCCCACGAGTTATTTACCATAATCTATTGTAGCATGTAACACAGCCACTGGCAAGCAATGAAGCATGTTTTCATTACTATTCCTTAAAACAAGCTAAGTTGATTTTCGTCAGGCAGCTTATCTAATACATGATTATCTGTCAAAAAGTCAATAAGTGTCTGCGAAACCTTTCCACGCTCTGCCAAATCTTCTTTAGAAAGGAATGGACGTTCTTCACGTGCGGCAACAATTTGCTTAGCAACGTTTAGCCCTAATCCAGGAACTGCTCGGAATGGTGCAATTAATGAATCACCATCAATCAACCAATCGGAGGCATCTGATTTTTCAATATCAACCATCTTAAATTTAAAGCCCCGTTCCAGCATCTCATTAGCTAGTTCAAGAATTGTTAAGAGATTCTTCTCTTTTGCACTGGCATCATTTCCCTTATCATTGATTTCTTTCATCCGTTGCTTAACCGCATCTTTACCATGAGACATCGCTACTACATCAAAGTCATCTGCTCGCACAGAGAAGAATGCACAATAATAAACTAACGGGAAATAAACCTTAAAGTAAGCAATTCGTAGAGCCATCAAGACATAAGCAGCCGCGTGCGCCCGCGGGAACATATACTTAATCTTCAAACATGAGTCCATATACCATTGTGGAACATTAGCTTCATGCATCTTTTCTTGCCACTCGTCTGGAATCCCGCGCCCCTTCCGTACGTGTTCCATAATTTGGAAAGAAATTTCTGAGTCCATTCCATAGTGGATTAAGTCGGTCATGATGTTATCACGACAACCAATAACATTAGCGATAGTGGCAATTCCCTGTTTGATTAGTTCCTGGGCATTATCTAGCCACACACCAGTCCCATGTGAAAGACCAGAAATTTGTAATAATTGCGAGTAATTTTTCGGATGAGTATCCTCCAGCATCCCCCGGACAAATCGCGTCCCGAATTCCGGCAATCCTAGTGTACCAGTTTTACTTTGAATTTGTTCTTCAGTTACCCCTAATACCTTAGGACTAGAGAATAAGGCCATCACCCCTGGATCATCCATTGGAATCGATTGAGGATCAATTCCTGATAAATCTTGCAAGGCACGAATCATCGTTGGATCATCATGTCCCAAAATATCCATTTTAAGAATATTATCGTGAATCGAGTGGAAATCAAAGTGAGTTGTTTCCCAGGCAGCTGTTTGATCATCAGCAGGATACTGTACAGGTGTAAAGTCATAAATATCCATATCATCAGGAACAATAATAATTCCCGCTGGGTGCTGACCAGTAGTTCGCTTAACACCAGTAGCTCCTTTTGCTAAGCGATCCTCCTCTGCCTTTCTAAATTCCTTTTCTGTATCTCGTTCGTAAGCCTTCACATATCCATATGCCGTCTTATCAGCAACCGTACCAATTGTCCCGGCACGGAATACATTTTTTTCACCGAATAAGACTTTCATATAGTTATGAGCAATTGGCTGGTAGTCACCAGAGAAGTTTAAATCAATATCTGGTACCTTATTACCCTTAAACCCAAGGAAAGTTTGGAATGGAATATCATGACCGTCTTTTACCATTAGAGTGCCACACTTTGGACATTTTTTATCTGGCAAATCGAAACCTGAACTATATTCCCCTTGCGTATAGAAGTGGGTAAATTGACAATTTGGACAACGGTAATGCGGTGGCAACGGGTTAACTTCTGTAATTCCCGAAAGCGTTGCAACCACACTTGAACCAACAGATCCCCGCGAACCTACTAAGTATCCGTCTTTATTGGACTTAGCTACTAGTCGTTGGGCAATTAAATAGTGAACAGAGAATCCGTTCTTAACAATACTGTTCAACTCTAATTCAATCCGGTCCTGAACTAGTTGTGGCAAAGGATCACCATACCATTTTCGCGCAGTATTCCATGTCCGATCTTGGATTTCCTGTTCGGCCCCCTTCATATGCGGTGGATAAAGTTTATCTTTTACTGGCCGAATATTGTCATCAATCTCAGCTGCAATCTTATTACTATTCTCTACAACTAATTCGTGGGCTTTTTCTTCACCGAGAAAAGCAAATTCATTTAACATTTCATCAGTGGTCCTAAAGTGCACTTCTGGACGCTCAGTTCGATTTAACGGGTTTGCGCCACCTTGCGAATTAATCAGGATCTTACGGTAAATTCCATCATGTGGATCAAGGTAATGGACATCTCCAGTGGCAACCACTGTTTTTTCCAACTCATCCCCTAGTTTGACCATATTTTTGAGGATATCTTCGAGGTGGTCTTCATCTGCAATCACATGTTGTTCAAGTAACGGTGCATAGTTTGGCTTGGGCTGAACTTCAATAAAATCATAGTAGCGCGCCTTTTCTAGTGCTTGATCGTAACCTTTCTCCATCATCGCGGTAAATACTTCTCCCGATGAACAAGCAGTTCCCAAAAGCAGTCCTTCACGATATTTCGTCAGCACTGTTCGCGGGATTCGCGGTACTCGGTAAAAATATTCAACGTTTGATAGCGATACTAACTTAAATAAGTTTTTCAAACCAGCCTGGGTCTGCGCAAAAATCGTTACATGAAAAGGCCGCGCATGACGGTAAGCATTATTTTCTTCCATATGCTTATTTAAATCATCCACATACTTCACATCATAACGGGCTTCAGCATCTTTCAAGAACTTATAAAGCAAGTGTCCTGTAGCTTCCGAATCATAGTTAGCACGGTGGTGATGTTCCAATGCTACCTTAAACTTTTTACTAAGCGTGTTTAATCGGTATCCTCGCATATCAGGATATAAGAATCGCGCCAGTGGTAATGTATCGATTACTGGTTCCGCGATTTTTCCCATTTGATGACGTTCATAGCCAGTATTCATAAAACCCATATCAAATGCAACGTTATGACCAGCAATGATACAGCCCTTACAAAAGTCCTTAAACATCTGAAAAACTTCTTCTTCAGTTTTTGAACCCTGAACCATTTCAGTGGTGATACTAGTTAAATTAGTTGTTTGTTCTGATAACGGGAAACCAGGATCGATGAATTCATCAAAACGTTCTAAGACATTTCCATCTTGCATTTTAACTGCAGACAATTCAATTACCTTATCGTAAATTGCCGATAACCCTGTCGTTTCCACGTCAAAAATGACATAGGTCTGATGAGCGAGTTCTTCATGATTCTCGTTGTATACCAATGGAATTCCATCATCAACAACATTAGCTTCCATTCCATATAGCATTTTAATGCCCGTTTTTTGGGCCACGCTAAATGCTTCTGGAAAAGCCTGGACATTCCCATGATCGGTTACCGCAATTGCTGGATGTCCCCACTTATGAGCACGAGTTGCAAGCTCAGTAATCGAATTAGTGGCATCCATCTGACTCATTGTTGTATGCGTATGAAGTTCAACTCGTTTATCATCTTTAGGAGCTTTATCTTGACGCGCCGTATGAGTTACTTCATTAACATCATAAGCCGTGATTACCAAGTCTCGCATCCAAGTATCTTCTTGTACAGGCCCGCGAACTTTCAACCACATTCCTGCTTTGATATTGGCAAATTGTGCTTCTTCATCACTGTTGCGTGAGAATTTCTTGACAGCAAAAGAAGAAGTGCAGTCCGTAATTTCAAAGGTTAATAATTGACGACCTGAGCGTAGTTCGCGAATTTCTGCATTAAATACATATCCTTCAACAACCACGGACCGCTCTTCACCCTCAATGTCTTTCATTTGAATAACATTCTGCTTACTATCAATTATCCGGCCAAGTTGAACTGGGCCATCAGCAGGAGCAACTGGTGCACTTTTCTTTGCTGTCTTCTTTGCAGCCTCATTTTTCTTGATCCGGGCAGCCGCCTTGGCAGCAAGCGCAGCATCGGCTTTCTCGTGTTTAGCCTTTAATTCTTCAATTTTTGCTTGCGAGGCTGACTGGTCAACAAATGGGTGAATCCTAAATTTAGGAAAGCCTAGCTCTTGGTATGATTTTTCAATCTTATCTAATGCTTTCTGTGCTAGTAAGTCTTTAATTACCTCATTTTCAACAACTAGCGTTACACGACCCTCCTTAACCTCGGGAGCCGTTTGTAAGCAAGCTTGTTGGAGCATTGGTGTATCACTAATTGCCTTATTAATGATGAACTGCCAATAATTAGCTATCTGTGATTCATCAAGTTCTGTCATGGGAGTACTAATCTTCAAACTAACTTTAGCAATATCTTTGAACCCTAGCTGTAAGCTCTGGTTGAACTGCGTAAATAGATCATACGGTAAAGCTTTATTAAAGATTAAGTGAAATTCCCAGTGCCGAGACTTTTTATGAACAACAACTGATTGAACTGCGGCATTTCTGAATGCAGAATTGTCTTTTTCCGGAAAGTGAATTTGTTCTAATAGTTTTCCAAATAATTCTTGGCGACTTAATCCCACGTTCTAATCCTCCTACTTAAAAATGTGGTGCGAGTAACGTTATTTATCTTAACATCGCAGCCACATTAGTTTAAATTATTTGTTTTTTTCTTCGTTCAATTGCTTTAGTAAAATTCCCACCGTATTTACTAGCTCTTCCTGTTTAACTTTAACAGTTTCACCAGTTTTACGGATCTTAATTTCAACAATACCATCTTGAGCTTTCTTACCAACAGTAACCCGAATTGGAATACCAATCAAGTCTGAATCAGCAAATTTAACCCCTGCTCGTTCTTTTCGGTCATCTACTAATACCTCATAACCAGCTTCAGTTAATTGTTGATCGATCTTATCAGCCATTGCCATTTGATCTTCTTTCTTCGCATTAACTGGAATTACATGAACATCAAATGGAGCAATACTATTAGGCCAGACAAGACCATTTTCATCAGCATTTTGTTCTGCAACAGCTGACAATAGACGGGTTACACCAATACCGTAACTTCCCATGATTACGTCTGTCAAACGACCATTGCTATCAAGAACTTGGGCACCAAGCTTGCTTGAGTAATGAGTACCTAACTTAAAGATATGACCAATTTCAATTCCGGGAGTAAATTTAAGTGGTTTACCATCAGGAGCAATCTCGCCTTCTTTAACATTCCGGAAGTCACCAAATTGATCAACGCGGAAGTCACGGTCAATATTAGCATTAATATAATGGTAACCATCTTCATTAGCACCACATGCCATGTTAACTAAAACCTTAACATAATTATCAGCAAGAATTTTTACTTCTTCGCCTACTCCTACAGGTCCTAATGATCCAGGATGAGCATTAAGGTACTTTTCGGCATCTTCTTCTGTAGCTAATTCAAGTTCTTCACAATCAAGAGCATTCGTTACCTTTGCTTCATTAACTTCATCGTCGCCACGCATTAATACTAAGACCGGTTGGTATTCATCTTCACTCATTTTAGCAATGTAAAGCATTGATTTGATAACTTGATTAGGATCAAGATCTAAACTTTCTGCAGCTTCATCTACCGTATGAGCACCCGGAGTAGCTTTTTTCTCAATTGGTGCAGGAGCAGCTGTTTGTTGTACACCAGTAAATTTACTTTCAGCTTTCTCAATATTGGCAGCGTAATCTCCATCAGTATAAGCGATTATGTCTTCCCCTACTTCAGCTGGTGCAGAGAATTCTTGTGAGTTCTTACCACCCATTGTTCCCGAATCAGCGAGAATAACTTTATAGTTTAAGCCAATCCGATCAAAAATGTTCCGGTAAGCCTTTGCTTGATTATTGTAGGCTTCGTCTAATCCTTCTTGATCTGCTGAGAAGGAATAACCATCAAGCATTTCAAATTCTTTTCCACGAAGAATTCCATAACGAGGACGATCTTCATCACGAAACTTATCTTGTAATTGATAAACTACTAATGGCAGCTTCTTGTACGACTTAATACTATCACGCAATACTTCAGTAAAGGTTTCTTCATGAGTTGGGCCCAAAATAAAGTCACGGTCACGACGATCTTTAAGTTTAAAAAGATTATCACCATAGCTTTCGTAACGACCAGATTCCTTCCACAAATCAGCTGGAAGAAGTCCCGGCATAAGCATTTCAACCGCTCCGGCCTTATCCATTTCATCACGAATAATATTTTCTACTTTTCGAATAACCCGGTAAGCTAATGGTAAATATGACCATACCCCTGCAGATACTTGGTAAATGTAGCCGGCACGAATCATCATCTTATGACTTAAGGCTTCTGCATCACTTGGGGCCTCTTTTTTTGTTGGAATTAATACCTTTGACTGTTTCATTAAAACTATACTCCTTTGTTTTTAATTACCGAATAAAATATCTTTGAATATCGTTCCATGTTACTAGAACCATAAGTGTTAGTAAGATTAGAAAACCAATCATTGTGATAATTCCCTCAGCTTTTTCAGGAATTGGTCGCCGAATGATCGCTTCAACAATATTCAATAATAATTTCCCACCATCTAATGCTGGAATTGGTAATAAGTTAACAATTCCTAAATTAATTGATAAGAGGGCTAAGAAATTTAAAACTCCATTGATTCCCAATGAGGTGGCTTGTGATGTCCCAGCATAAATTGCTACCGGTCCACCAAGGTCATTTAAGCTAAATCCATGGGTAACCATATGACCAAGAACACTAAAGATTAATGTTCCCGCTTGGATAAATTGTTGCCAACCAAACTTTAATCGAGCAGCTAAATTTCTCTCTTGCTTTTCAACAATTCCAATTTGGCCAACTTTCTGATGCCCTCGCTCAACTGCTTTTGGTGTTAGCTTAGTATGATATGTCTTATTACCACGCTCATACGTTACTGATACTGTCTTGTTAGGCTTATTTGAAATATTAGTTGAAAGGTCAGTCCAATTATTTATTTTTTGGCTGTTAACCTTAACAATCCGATCATTTGCTTTTAAGCCCGCTTTGGCAGCTACGGAACCGGCATTCACTTGCCCTAACTGATTGCTATTAGTTGGTACGCCCGTTAAGGTAAAACCAAGAATGATAAATACTACTAAGGACAAAATGAAATTATTCATTGGACCAGCAAAATTAGTCATCATCCGTGCAGGCAGACTTACTGAACGAAATTGCACATCACGTGGAGCAATCTGTACCTCGGTTCCGTCTCGTTCAATAATCATTGCATCATGGTCAACACTATATACCTTCAGCTGATCTTCGTCCCCATTGACATATCCTTTTATCCATAAGCCATCTTCTAAATCACAAGCAACTAATTGAAGGGGGATCCCCTGAAATAAGGTTGTTTTATCACTAGCATTAATACTAATAACTTTATCTTGATCATTTAGTTGAATCGTTAGAGGGGTACCTGGCTTTAACTCATCTTGGTCCTCATCATCAGCACCAGCTAAACGAACATAACCACCGAGGGGCAAAATTCGAATAGTATAGGTAGTACCATTTTTTCGTTTCCACCAAATTTTTGGACCCATTCCTATTGAAAATTCACGAACCAGAATTCCTGCTCGTTTAGCAAAATAATAATGACCATATTCATGAACAAGGACAAGGATTCCAAAAACAATAATAAATGTAATAATTGTTATTATCAAAAAATCTCTTCCTTACGTTTGATTAAATGATCCCTAATAAATGAAGCATTGGCATAACAATTAGCATACTATCAAATCGATCTAAAATTCCGCCATGGCCTGGAAGAATTTTTCCTGAATCCTTTACACCATAGTAGCGTTTTAATGATGATTCGATTAAGTCACCAAATTGACCGAAGATTGAAAGAATCAAAGTAACGAATATCATTGTTACCCAACCTGCACCAACAGGGATAAAGTAGCAATAAATAGCCAAAATAATAACAGCAGCTAATGTACCACCAATTGAACCTTCCCAAGTTTTATTAGGACTAATCTTAGGAGCGAGTTTATTTTTACCAATTTTTCGGCCAATTAAATATGCTCCACTATCTGTAATCCAAACGATTAACATTCCATATAATAGCGTTTGAAAATTGATTGCACGAGCAGCAATAAAATAGCGAAATCCCATTCCAATATAGAGCATTGCTAATGTTAAAACCCCAGCATCATCGAAAGTAAAGCGTTGTTTTCGAATAACCGTATGTAATAGAAGTAAAACAACTAAAATATAGAATCCGAACCATCGAGTTGCAACACTAGGCAAGAAGTCAAGCCAACTATCCGGCAGTATTAATAATGCAACCCCCAGATAACTGATCAAAGCTTCAAACGAAATTACAAACATTTTTTTCATTACCAATACTTCTGACATTGCAACCATTCCTAAGGCAACGGCTGCAATTGTTAATGGCCAATGACCATATATAATAAGCGGTATAAAGATTGCAAGTGCAATTACCGCGGTCGTTATTCTTGTTTTCAAAACAAAATCCCCTTATTATTTATTGATTTTTTAGTCCACCGAACCGCCGATGACGTCCTTGATAGGCAATTATTGCTGACCGTAATGAATCTTCATCAAAGTCTGGCCAGTGTTCTGGAACAAACTCCAATTCACTATAAGCAATTTGCCACAGCATAAAGTTACTAATCCGCTCTTCGCCACTTGTTCTAATTAGCAGGTCAGGATCCGCAAATTGACCCAGTTGTGCTGACATCAAGTACTTACCAAACGAAGCTTCATCAATATCCGCAAGTGCCAAGTTCCCATTTTGAACGTCTTCTGCAATCTCTTTAGCAGCTTGAGTGATCTCATCTCGACTCCCATAATTCAAAGCAAAATTGAGAATCATCCCCGTACAATGGGCTGTATCAGCCATTGCATCTTTAACAGCTTTTTGCGTAGCTTCAGGCAGTTGCGTAATATCTCCCATCACTGTCACCTTAACATTATATTTGACAAGATCTGGAACAAATGTTGAGAAGAAGCGGACAGGCAACTGCATTAAATAACTTACCTCTGAAGAAGGACGTTTCCAATTTTCGGTTGAAAAAGCATATAATGATAAGACTTTTACCCCTAATTCACTGGCAGCAATTGTAATCTTTTTTACTGTTTGCATTCCTTGCTTATGACCAGCAACCCGTGGAAGGTGCCGTTTCTGCGCCCACCTACCATTACCGTCCATAATAATTGCAATATGGTTAGGAATACGTTCCATATCAAGTTGCTGATTTACTTTATCATGTTTACTTTTGGAAAACACTAATTGTTCCTCCATTTTTTATCATGTACTTAAGATTAATTACAGACACTTCTTAAAAATTCACGTCTGCCAATTAATTATAGCCTTTATTATACCAGAGGCAAATTTCGATTTGTCAATCCACAGTAAATTGTTACATAGTTTTATCATAACAATTCAATTTTAGCCAAAATCATAACCACCCGTCAA
>NZ_LN887386.1:0-303 GCF_036621895.1 Limosilactobacillus reuteri subsp. porcinus | reverse complement strand
AAGAAATGGAAGATGCCTACTCAAAAAAAGTAATGGAAATACGCAATCGGGAGGCGAACGATTCTTCAAACAACAAGCTATCAAAGAATTGAGTCAAGAACATGACTGGCCAATTAGTGTCTTGTGTCAGATCGCTGGTATAACTAGAGATGCTTACTACAAGTGGCTTCATAGAAAGCCAAGTAATTATAAAGTTGAACAATCAGAGCTACTTGAAGCAATTCTAGAATTGGAGGAAAAGCATAAGTGGACACTGGGTTACTTAGCGATGACAACACAGTTAGCTTTCGAAAATAAACTAAG
>NZ_LN887385.1:0-2706 GCF_036621895.1 Limosilactobacillus reuteri subsp. porcinus | reverse complement strand
TCCAACTACTACGGCCCATAGCGGACTTTCACCACCTAGCTAATACCCATGCCGGGCGCACTACAAAAAGGCGCAAACTCAAGAAATAATCTTGGATTTGCGCCTTATGTGTTATCAACTTGATAGTAATTCAATTAAAAATGAGTATACCAAAAAGTGAGTCGCATAAGACGCGATTCACAACAACAAATATTTGCGTTAACAAAATAATTGTTTTCCATTGGTAATTTCCTCGTATTTCAAATTACAGTAATAATAACTAGTTAAAAGTAAGTTGTCAAGAAAATTTACATAGACAGGTGTAAAATAAAAAAGAATTATTTTATAAAACAGGAGCGCTATACATGAAAAAAAACGGACTACTATTAGTCAATCTCGGTTCACCCGATACGCCAACAACTCCCGACGTTAAACGTTATTTGAAAGAATTCCTCAGTGATCGGAATGTTATTGAAATGCCCCCAGCATTATGGCAGCCACTCCTTCGTGGGATTATTCTTCCAACTCGGTCATGGCGATCAGCGACTTTTTATCGTAATTGCTGGACAAAAGATGGGTCCCCATTGATTGTCTACACAGAACGGTTGGTTGCTAAGGTTCAGGAATTAATGCCGGAGTGGGTTGTCAAAATGGCAATGACCTATGGCAAGCCTAAAATTAGCGACACAATTACCGAAATGAAAAAGGAATGTCAAAATATTACAGTTTTGCCGCTCTTCCCTTTTTTCACTAAAAGTACAACACAAACGATTATTGACAATGTAAAAGATACTGATCCAGAAGCGAAAATAATTGATCGTTTCTCGGCAGAAGAAGATTATTTAGACATATTGGCTAAACAAATCCAAACGGCATGGGATAAAGGGAAATATGACAAATTACTCATTTCGTACCATGGAATTCCGACAGCCATGGTTAATCATGGTGATCCTTATCGCGATGAAACAGAAGCGGCCACCGCGGAACTGATTAAACGCCTTGACATTCCCGAAAAGCAAATTAAGATGGCTTACCAATCTAAGTTTGGCCCAATGCCATGGTTAAAACCTTACCTCCGGAATACGCTACTTAATGAGGCACAACTTGGGCATCGTGATGTGTTAGTCGTCGCTCCATCATTTGTGGCGGACTGTTTAGAAACATTAGAAGAAGATCAAGTACAAAACTATCAGGTTTTTCGTGAAAACGGCGGAAATAACCTTGTAATGGTGCCTTCGCTCAATGACTCACCAGAATTTGCTCAGTTTATTACTGATCTTGTGCAACGAAAGGGATAAAAATGGAACGAAAAAGTTTAGACGAAATCAATGGGAGTGTTGATGTTCCAAATGTTTATCAAAGTGCATTTTGGCAGAAATTTCTTGCTTATAGTGGGCCGGGTGCTTTAGTCGCCGTTGGTTATATGGATCCAGGAAACTGGTTAACATCTCTTGCTGGTGGTAGCCAATACCGCTACCAGCTATTAGTGGTCCTTTTTACCGCCATTTTAATTGCTATGTATATGCAATCTTTATCAATCAAGCTTGGGGTTACGACTCGGACCGACCTTGCACAGGCCATTGCACGACGTTTACCTACCCCTCTCCGTATTGCCTTGTGGTTATTTAATGAAATAGCAATGATGGCAACGGACTTAACCGGAGTAGTAGGAACTGCTGTCGCCTTAAACATGTTATTCAAGCTGCCCTTACTTATCGGCGTCCTGCTAACAATTGCGGACGTGCTAGTTGTCTTATTTTTCCTTCATTTTGGGATCCGCCGAATTGAATTTATCGTTTTAACTGCTATTCTGGTTGTCGGCGCCATCTTTGCGATTGAAGTCTGTCGGGCCCACCCTGAATTTTCCGCGATCATGGACGGTTTTGTTCCTCGTTCCACAATTTTTACTAATCACAGTGAGTTGCTAATTAGTTTAGGGATTGTCGGCGCCACGATTATGCCCCATAATATTTATCTTCATTCCTCCCTGGCGCAAAGTCGACGCTACGATGAACATGATCCAAAGCAAGTCAAAGAAACGCTCCGTTTTGCTAATTGGGATTCATTAATTCACCTTTTTGCGGCCTTCGTCGTCAACGCCCTTCTGCTTATCCTTGGGGGAACCCTCTTCTTTCATGCAGCAAGTCTCGGTAGTCTTGAGGATGTCTTTTTCGGGCTAAAGAATCCTCAGATCGTTGGTAGCCTCGCTAGCCCATTAATGAGTTGGTTGTTTGCCTTTGCCCTTTTGGTAACTGGTTTAATCTCCTCTATCACTAGTACCTTGGCTGGTCAAATTGTCATGGAAGGATTTATCAATATTCGCCTCCCACTCTGGAAAAGGCGTCTCCTTACGCGAGCCGTAACCCTTGTGCCAATCCTAATTATCGGCTTCATGATTAATTTCAACGAAGAACAATTTGAACAACTCATCATTTATGCGCAAATTGTCCTCAGTATCGCCTTGCCATTTACGCTCTATCCCCTTGTTGCTTTGACGGGCAATAAGAAACTGATGGGGCCACATGTTAATTCACCATGGCAAACCGTCCTTGGATATGTTTTGGCTAGTTTGGTTACTGGGTTGAACTTACTGGTGTTGGTATAATTTTTGTTTATCATTATAAACCCAATCGATAGATACCCTTATTTTCAGTTATCAGTGTTTAAAATATTGTAAGATAATAATAAATTTTGTTGTAATTTTTGATACACCCGAAATGTCAATTT
>NZ_LN887384.1:0-30659 GCF_036621895.1 Limosilactobacillus reuteri subsp. porcinus | reverse complement strand
TCTTGTTCATCGGTGCAGTACTTTGCCTTAGACTTCCTTCAGATTCCACCTCACAGTGGACACCCTTGTCCTCAGCTCATGGTTCCGACTACTACGGCCCATAGCGGACTCTCACCGCCTAGCTAATACCCATGCCGGGCGCACATAATAAAGAGGTTGGATTATTTTCTCCAACCTCTTTTTGATATTATACCTTAGATATTGCGTTGCTTAGAAGCAGCATTCAATCGATTAATTGCACGCTTGAGGTGAACTTCTGCACGTGATAAATCGCTCTGGTTATGCTTCTTCTTTGCTTCTTCGATTGCAGACTCAGAACGCTTTTTAGCTCTCTGTGCCCGCTCAACGTCAATTGCTTCAGGCATTTCAGCACTATCAGCTGCGATTGTAGCATTTTGACCATCAAATTGAATAATCCCACCGTTAACCGCTGCAACTTCATCAGTGCCTTCAGAATGTTTAATTCGAACTGTACTGATTTCAAGTGCAGCAATTAATGGTACGTGGTTAGCCATGATTCCCATTTGTCCACCAGCAGTGTTCATAACGAGCATAGTAACCTTATCATTATCATAGACGGTGCCATCTGGAGTAATAATAGTGACCTTAAAAGTATTTTCAGCCATAATTATCCCTCCTAGTCTTCTGAGCTATCTTCGTCAGTCTCAGCCTTCATTTTCTTTGCCTTTTCAACAACGTCTTCAATTGGTCCAACTAACCGGAAAGCTTCTTCTGGAAGATCATCATACTTACCAGCAAGAATTTCCTTAAAGCCTTTAATTGTTTCCTTTAATGGAACATATTTACCAGGTAAACCTGTAAATTGGGAAGCAACACTAAAGCTTTGGGAAAGGAAGTTTTGAATCCGCCGTGCACGAGCAACGATTGTCTTTTCTTCGTCAGATAATTCATCCATACCTAAAATAGAGATGATATCTTGAAGTTCATGGTATCGTTGAAGAACGTGTTGAACCTGTGTAGCAACTTCATAGTGTTCTTTACCAACAATTTCTGGAGTAAGAGCAGTAGAAGTTGAAGCTAATGGGTCAACGGCTGGATAAATACCGATTTGGGTTAATCGACGTTCCAAGTTAGTAGTTGCATCCAAGTGGGCAAATGTCGTAGCTGGTGCAGGGTCGGTATAGTCATCAGCTGGAACATAAACGGCTTGAATAGACGTAATAGATCCCTTCTTAGTTGAAGTAATCCGTTCCTGTAACTGACCCATTTCAGTAGCTAATGTTGGCTGGTAACCAACGGCAGAAGGAATCCGACCCAAGAGGGCAGAAACTTCTGAACCAGCTTGTGTAAACCGGAAGATGTTATCGATAAAGAGCAAAACATCTTGTCCCTTTACATCACGGAAGTATTCCGCAATTGTTAAACCAGTTAAGGCAACCCGCATACGGGCACCAGGTGGTTCGTTCATCTGACCATAAACCATGGCCGTCTTTTCAAGAACTCCAGAGGCCTTCATTTCATAGTACATGTCATTACCTTCACGGGTACGTTCACCAACCCCTGTGAAGACAGAAATACCATTATGACCTTGAGCAATGTTATGAATCAATTCCTGAATCAAAACGGTTTTACCAACACCGGCACCACCGAATAGACCAATCTTACCACCACGAACATATGGAGCTAGTAAATCAATAACCTTGATCCCAGTTTCCAAAATTTCGGTAGCATTGTTTAAGTCATCATACTTTGGTGCATCGCGGTGAATAGGCATCCGCTTTGCATCAGGACCAAATTTCGGTCCGTTGTCAACAGGTTCCCCTAAGACGTTAAATACTCGTCCCAGAGTATCATCACCAACTGGTACACTAATTGATGCGCCAGTGTTTTCAACTTCCATACCACGTTGAAGACCATCAGTACCGTCCATGGCAATTGTTCGAACAACACCATCACCTAATTCCAAGGCAACTTCAGTTGTTAAAGTCTTACCATCGCTTTCCTTAATCTTCAAAGCGTCATTAATTTCAGGAAGTTTTTCGTCTAAGGGAAATTCAACATCAACAACTGGTCCGATAACTTGTAAAACTTTACCAGAACTCATGTTGTTTCCTCCTACGTTAGAAAAAATTATTCTTGAGCAGTCATACCACCAGTAATTTCTGTAATTTCAGTGGTAATTGCTGCTTGCCGTGCTCGGTTATATTGCAATTCGAGAGTAGAGATAATGTCATCAGCATTATCTGTAGCTGAACGCATTGCATTCGCACTTGAAGAGTGTTCTGATGTCTTGGCATCAAGAATCGCTCCATAAATCAAACTTTCTGCATATTGGGCAACCAATGCAGAAATGATTTCTGTATCTGACGGTTCAAATTCATACTCGGCTGAAACATGCGCAGTACTTACATCAGAATTATTTAATTCTGTATTTTCTTGTACTTCATTTTCGTCATTGAGTAATGACTTTTCAGTAATTGGGAGTACATCGTGAACAATAACATTTGATGTAATCCGGTTAACGTAATGACTGTAAACCATATACATTTCATCAAATACTTGATCACTGTACATTTGAACAGCGGTCTTCACAATACTGTGAACTTCACGATAGGTAGGAACATCGCTAACGCCTGAATATTCGTAAACGACATTCATTCCCCTCTTCTTAAAGAATTCTGTCCCTGTTTTACCGACCGTCAGAAATACTGTGTTGTCTTTATCAAGATTGTGCTTAGCCATCATATCTAACGTTTGCTTGATAATATTACTATTGTAACTACCAACCAAACCTCGGTCAGACGTAATCACAAGCACCCCAGTCTTTTTAACTGCGCGCTTTTTAAACAGTGCAGCGTAAACATCATCTTGCGAAGCTGCAGATGTTGCGCTGTGAGATTTAACCAGATCAGACAACATTTGCTTAACCTTCTCAGCATATACTTCGTAGGTCTGAGTGTGGTGTTGAATTTGATTCAGTTTTGCGGTTGAAACCATTTGCATCGCCGAAGTAATCTGACGCGTACTCTTAGTGGAATCAATCTTATGTTTAACTGCAGCGAGTGAAGCTGGCACTAAATCTCACCGTCCTTTCGACTAATCATCATTAACTATTTTTCTTCAGCGGCTTGCTTTTTTGTCCCTTGAAATGTTTCAGAGAACTTAGCAACAGCATTTTGCAAGTCATCGCCTTCTGGTAGCTTACCAGTCTTCTTGATGGTGTCGTAGAGGTCTTGGTGGTTAGCATGCATGTAAGCAGCCAATTCACTTTCATAACGTTGAACATCTTCAATTTCGACTTTATCGATGAAGCCACGTGAAAGAGCAAATAATATTACAACTTGTTCTTCTACTGGTAGCGGATCATGTAATCCCTGCTTTAAGACTTCCATAGTCCGTTGACCACGAGCCAACTTAGCTTGCGTAGCTGCATCAAGGTCGGAACCGAATTGAGCAAAGGATGCTAATTCGTTGTATGAAGCAATATCCAAACGCAAAGTACCAGCAACTTTCTTCATTGCTTTGATCTGAGCGTCACCACCAACACGAGAAACTGAAGTACCAGCATCGATAGCTGGACGTTGACCTGCATAGAATTCATCTGAATCTAAGAAGATCTGACCATCAGTAATAGAAATAACGTTAGTAGGAATATATGCAGAAACATCACCAGCTTGCGTCTGAATGATTGGTAAAGCGGTCATTGAACCACCACCGAGGTCATCAGACAAACGAGCAGCACGTTCTAGCAACCGTGAGTGAGTATAGAAAATATCACCAGGGTAAGCTTCACGACCAGGAGGACGACGAAGAATTAATGAAAGTTCACGGTATGCATCCGCTTGTTTTGATAAATCATCATAAACAATAAGAACATCTTTACCGTTGAACATAAATTCTTCACCCATCGCAGCCCCTGCATATGGCGCAATGTATAACATTGGAGCAGGATTTGAAGCACTAGCTGAAACAACAATTGTGTAATCTAATGCTCCATACTTACGAAGGGTTTCAACACTAGCCCGAACAGTTGATTCTTTTTGACCAATAGCAACGTAAATACAAATTACGTCTTGGTTCTTTTGGTTAATAATGGTGTCTAACGCAATGGCAGTTTTACCTGTCTTACGGTCACCGATAATCAATTCACGCTGACCACGTCCAATTGGAACTAAGGCATCAATAACCTTAATACCAGTTTGAAGTGGCACACTAACACTCTTACGCTCCATAACACCTGGAGCTTTACGTTCAATTGGACGAGTTTTATCTGTCTTAATCTCACCAAGACCGTCAATTGGACGACCTAATGAGTCAACAACCCGTCCTAATAATGCATCGCCAACGGGTACTTCCATGATTCGACCCGTCCGCTTAACGGTGTCTCCTTCACGAATGCCTGTGTAATCCCCTAAAATAACAATACCTACATCATTACTTTCGAGGTTTTGAGCCATTCCGTAGACCCCGTTACTAAATTCGAGCAACTCACCAGCCATAGCATTATCTAAGCCATCGGCACGAGCAACCCCATCACCAACATAGGTAACAGTACCGGTTTCTTCGACAGATACTTTGTCTTGGTAGTTGGCGAGTTGTTTTTTGATGAGTGAACTGATTTCCTCAGTTTTAATGCTCATAAAGGTCTCACCTCTTTGAAAAAAGATATATTTATCTAACTAGTAAACGACGAATTTGCTTAATCTTTGAGCTGAGACTACCGTCTAATGTCTTATTATCAACATGGACAATAACCCCACCTAAAATTTCTGGATCAACATGTTCTGTTAAGGTAACTTCATTAGCACCAAAACGTTTTGCAAGATTAGCCTTTAGTTGATCCTCTTGTTGTTTATCGAGTTGGATCGCTGTGGTAACGTCAGCATGCATCCGCTTCATTTTACGGTCATACCGCCGTTCAAACTCATCAATAATTGCGACCATGCAGTCAATACGGCCGTAATCGAAAACCATTTGAATTAAGTTAGCAACGTACTTTGAAGCACCTTGCTGTAAAGCTTTAATCAATGATTTCTTTTCATCAAGTGACAGTTGAACTCCCGCAAGTGCGGCGTCCAATCCCTCGTTGTCCTCAAAGACTTGGCGTAAAGCAATCAATTCTTGATAAGTTTGATCGAGTTCGTTATCAGCATCGACCAATTCAAACAGTGCTTTCGCATAGCGATCAGCAACTGTCTTCTTATCAAGACTCATGTTCTACCAACCCTTCGATATAGGAATCGATCAATTCTTTTTGATCGTTTGCCTTTAATTCTTTTTGGATGAGTTTGGAAGCAATCTCAATAGATAAGTTTGCAACGTCATCCTTAGCACTGTTTAATGCATCGCGACGTGCTTGCTCAGCATCTTTTTGTGCCTGTTGCTTGAGAGCTTGGGCATCTTTTTGCGCTGTTTCAACAATCTGTGCTCGCTGAGTTTCCCCAGACTTTTTAGCATTACTTACAATCTCAGCAGCTTCTTGCCGTGAGCTTTGTAACTCAGCTTGTCGCTTTGCAGCCATCTTTTCAGCACTTTCACGTGAACGAGCAGCATTATCAATGTCATTAGCAATCTTATCTGCACGTTTCTTCATCATATCTGTTACTGGTTTCCAAGCAAAATGCTTAACTAATAGCATCAAGATGATAAAAGTAACGATGTAGAATACCAAGTCACCAATGTATAAACTGTTTGATTCAGCTAACACACTGTTTACAAACATCTATTGACACCTCCTTATCTTAAAATAAAAAACTTAAAATAATTACTTGTTCATAACAAGGAAGCCAATAACGATGGCAATAATAGGCATGGCTTCAATCAAACCAACACCAATAAACATCGTTGCTTGTAATCTACTTTGTAATTCTGGTTGACGTGCGATACTGTCAACTGTGTGTCCGATTAAGATACCGTCACCGATACCACCACCGATAGCGGCACCCATAGCCGCGAGTCCTGCAGCAATTGCTCCTAATGCCATTTTAAAATTCCTCCTTAGGGATTATTATTCGGAAATCTTCCGAGAAATATAAACCGTCGTTAATGTTACAAAGACATATGCCTGAATCGAACCGATAAATACGGAGAACCCTTGCCATGCTAGTTCCAAAAATAGTCCTGGAATAATAGTTAGGATTCCATGTGAGAATGCCATATTAGCAATCAAACTCATTAAAAGTTCACCGGCAAAAATGTTACCAAAAATACGGAGACCAAGAGTTAAGAAGTTAGCAAAGTCTTCGATAATGTTAACAGGAAGCATTAAAGTAAATGGTTTAGTGTATCCTTTCAAGTATCCACCAAGGCCATTATGTGCTACTCCAGCAGCGAATGCTAATACCATTACCATTAAAGAAAGTGTTAACGTAACAACTGGATCTGCCGTTGGACTTCTAAGCACTTCAGCTCCGTTCCAATGGAATTGGAAAATTAAACCGAATTGGTTTGCAAAGAAAATGAAAACAAACAAAACAAAGGCAAAGAAACTATAGTGCCCTTGTTCGGATGCTGGCATCTGACTTCGCACAATTCCATTAGTAAAGTCAACTAGCCACTCAAATACATTTTGTGCACCAGTAGGCTTCATTTGGATCTTTCGTGACATCCCGTAAAGAGTGAAGAACACGATTGCGTAGATAATCAGTCCAGAAACAATGTTCGTAGTATTGAACGTGAGTCCGAAAAGCTTAAAAGTTAAAGCATCACCGCCCATTCATATTCCACCTCTTTCCTTATAACAATAATTTGGCTTGTAAATTGGATGAACGTTGCAAATAAAACGAACTACCCCAAGTTACGAATGTTAATATATCATTAATTTCGTTAAAATTCAAAAAAACATTAGGTTTATATATACCTACTAATCAATTGATAACAGCGGAAAGAAAACGTTTTCATAGTTTCGATAAACTTTTTCTTACAATCTGTTTTTTTCCACGACCGCTTAATTTTTTTGTTTTGTTATCATACGAAAAAAGCAGAGTAAGAGGTCGGATGCCTTTTCTCACTCTACTTAAAAATCCAAACTACATTTCACTTTTGGCTTTTTGGGGAAGGATTAAATTCATTATTATCCCGAGGACAGCTGCAACAGCTAATCCAGAGAATTGATATTTTCCTAATTGAAGATAGGCATTTCCAATCCCAATTACTAAAATAACCGATGAAATCATTAAATTTCTTTTTTCATTAAAGTCAATTTTGTTTTCAATCATTACGCGCAATCCGCTAGAAGCAATCACACCAAATAGTAGGAATGAAATCCCACCGATAACTGGTGAAGGAATAGATTCAATTAAGGCGCTTAATTTACCAATAAAGCTAAAGAAGATGGCAAATACAGCTGCTCCAGCAATAACGTAAACTGAATGGACACGCGTAATTGCCATTACCCCAATATTTTCACCATAACTAGTTACGGGAGGGCCGCCAACGAAACCAGCAATAATCGAAGCCGTCCCATCTCCCGCAAGCGTATGGTTCAATCCTGGTTCCTTGAAGTAATTTCGCTCAGTCAATTCATTCAGAACCATAATATGACCTAAGTGTTCTGTCATGGTAACAAAAGCGATCGGTGCCATACTCAAAATCGCACCCCAGTATAATTGAGGATGATAATCAACAAACGGAATCTGAAAGTCTGGCAAACTAAACCAGTGGGCATGCGCAACTGGAGAAAAATCCACAATGCCAAACAAGACCGCAATAATATAGCCGGCAACAATCCCCATCAAAATCGGAACTAAACCGAGGAATCCTTTAAAATACATATTGAAGATAACTGTTATTGCCATCGTAAGCATTGCAACCGCAAAAAAGCGCAAATCATAATGGCCAGTAGCCGAATTGATGGTAGCATCTTTAGCGGCAGTTCCTGCTAATGACAATCCGATTACAACAACAATCGGACCGACAACAATTGGTGGCAGAATGCGGTCAATCCATTGCGAGCCAACCAACGTTACAATTACTGACACGATTAAATATACGCACCCAACTGCAATGGTCCCCTGTGCAATACCCGGATAACCAGTAGTTTTCATTAAGGCCATCATCGGGACCACAAATGAGAAACTAGATCCCATATAAGCCGGAATCTTATGCTTAGTAATGAGTAAGTACATCAGGGTTCCTACTCCCGAACTAAATAAAGCAATTCCTGGATTTAATCCTACCAAAATCGGGACCAAGACAGTGGAGCCAAACATAGAAAACATATGTTGCAAAGATAAGCCAAACCACTGCCAGGGTGCTGGTCGTTCATCTACATCTAATACAACATTATCACGGTGCGCCATATAAATCCTCCTAAAGAAAAAACGACCTTGGAATCCCTGCTCCAAAGTCGTCTCTTCCCTACTCAATCCAAATCTATGGAAAGAGCATTGAGAATTTATCCGCACCTTTGAAGCCTCACAGGACTCCGATTAAAGGTCTATTTATAAGTTATTCGTATATTACTTTGTTTTAGGATGATTGTCAATAACTGATTTACGCCGCTTTGTCATCACCCAAGCGGTCATGGGAACAGTGATCAGCACCCCAATGAAAGAGATCAGAATTTCAATCATTTCTGCCACAAAAATTTTATTATTCATAATTGTACCAAAGGAATAATGGAGACCTAAGAACCAAATAAATAGTGCTAAGAATCCTCCAAAGAAGCCAAAGAAAAGCGTATTAAATGTTGTTCCAATAATCTGTTGCCCGATTGCCATCCCGCTATGAATTAATTGACGATTAGTTCTTTCAGGATGATTCTCAAGGATTTCCTTAAGTCCAGAGGAGATCGCCATCGCCGCTTCTGCAATCGCTCCGAGTGAACTCAAAATAGTAGTAGTAACAGAAACTTTGAAATAACTAATTCCAATTAAAATTGACATCCCTTCTAACTCATCACTATCTTCTGTTCCAAAGCCCTGCACCATTGCCCAGTGCTCGACAATAAAGATCAGCACTAAAATTAAGCATAGCACGATGAGTGAAGCATAAAATGCCGTCACGGTTGTCCGCAAATCATCTTCCCCCATGAAAATAGTTATTGCCAAAATTGTAATCCCAATAGTTACCGTTACAAATAACGGGGGAACATGAAACGCGACTAAAATAATTGCAAAATATAAAAAGCCAAAATTAAGAAGCAAGCTTAAAAAAGCTGTCCAGCCCTGTTTTCCTCCCACAAGGACCATCAAAATTAGCAATACTAAGCCAAGGCCCGTAATTGTCGTCATCTTTGCACCTTCTTCCCTAATAATAATGCCCCAAATAGACTGACAAGGGGAACTGAAAGGACAATTCCAATCCCACTGATCAGGCTCTGAATAGTCCCTAAGCTCATATTCATTGCATAAGTATATCCCCACGAGTTACCGTTTTTGATATACAAAAGACTACCGGTAAAGGTATCCACCATAAAAATTAAAAACAAAACATTTATTAGCGGTCCCATAATTGATTTACCAACATTGCGTCCAGAGATAAATAACTGTTTGCGGGTAATAGCAGGATTTAACTGCTTTAACTCAAAAAGGGTGGCAATAATATCGCTTGATTCATCCATTACCGCTCCTAAAGACCCCAACAATGTTTCAGCTAAGAAAAGCGGTCGAGGAACTTGCGTAACATATTCCATTGATTCATAGTAAATCCCCCGTTCATGCGTCCACATAAATACAAGCATACTTACTCCCAAGGCAACAAATGTTCCAATAACTGTTGCCGCAAAAGTCGCCAGCATCCTTTTACTAAAACCAAGAACTAATAATAAGCTAATAAACGTAAAAATTATGGCAAGAACACTAAAAAGCAGCATGATATGCTGACCATTTTGCTTTAAGTCGATCTCAATTGCAATTATAAACAAAAGAGCATTAATTACTACGCTTAAAAATGCAAACAGTCCTGAACGCCCCATAAGGAGAAGCAGCATCAAGACAACAAGCCAAAGTAAAAAGACGATTACTGTGTCCCGCTTATAACCGTTAACATTGGCGGTTAGTTTTTCGCCTCGTTTACGAAGCTGGGTTAAAAACACTTCATTCCCTGCCCGATAACGTTGATCCATCGGTTGCGAATCGCTATATGTATTTTGGACTGTTAATTCTTGCCCACGATATTTACCATTCATTAGTTTTACTTGGAGTTGTTGATTATATTGATGGTCAACATTATCAAACTGGTCTTTTACCCTTTGCCTATTCACCGTTTTTTCGCTGATTACTTTAGCAATTGGTTGTTGATAAAACTGTTCATTATGGCTGGTAAATAAGAGAGCACCAATTCCAACAACCACTAAAAAAATTAACAACCAGATTCTTTGCTTTGTCCAGTATTGCTTAATCACAACTTTACATCCCCTTAGTACAGCAAAACTATTGCCATTTTACTCTTAACAAGCAACAAAAAAAGGATTTAAGAAAAATCTTTACTTTTCCTAAATCCTTTTTAGTTTGCTACCAACCAATCTTGAACTAACTTTTTCACACCGGTCATTGAATCACAAGTTGTAACAGCCTGTTGGTAGAGTTTCTGACATTTTTTGCTGTCTAATTGTTTCATCATTGAACGTGTCCGTAAAATAGAACTGTCACTCATCGAATAGACATCCAATCCCATCCCGATTAATAGTGGCAAGGCATAACGATCTCCTGCCATTTCTCCACACATCGCCACAGTTGTATCATGAGCATGCCCAGCATCGATAATGTGCTTAATTAATTTTAAAAAAGTTGGATTCAGCGGCTGGTAAAGGTACGAAACTGAATCATTACCACGATCAGCCGCAAAACAATATTGGATTAAATCATTAGTTCCAATGCTAAAGAAATCAACTTCTGCAGCTAAGCGATCAGCATTTAACGCGGCTAATGGAACTTCAATCATTATCCCAAGATTGACATCGCGGCCAATCCCAGGATGATCGACAGCTAATTTCTGCTGCTCCTCATAATAGATTTTCTTAGCTGCTCGTAATTCTTCAAGCGTGGTAATCATTGGAAACATAATATTAATCTTCCCAAACTCGGATGCGCGGAGTAAGGCCCGCAGCTGAGTCCTAAACATTTCTGGTCGATCAAGAGCAATCCGAATAGCCCGGTACCCAAGGAATGGATTCATTTCTTTGGGTAAGGGCATAAATTGAAGTGGTTTATCGCCACCGATATCTAAGGTCCGAACCACTAACCGTTTCCCATTTAACTGTTCAACAGCTCGGCGATAAGCATTAAACTGCTCTTCTTCGGTTGGGAGGTGGTCACTTTTCATATAAAGAAATTCAGTTCGAAATAGGCCAACACCATCAGCACCATTTTCTATTGCTGACGAAATATCCACTGAAGAACCAATATTAGCTGAAATCTTGTACCGTTGACCATCGGCGGTTACTGAGGGCTGGTTAATCATTTTTTTCCATTGCTGACGGACATTCATAAACTTATCAGCAATTTTTTGATATTGTTTAACATCATTTGTTGATGGTTCAACAATTGCACTGCCTTCAAAGCCGTCAACAATTACTCGTTGGCCATTTTGCACCTTTTTGGTTATGTCGTTACACCCAACAATTGCTGGAATCTGTAAAGAACGAGCCATAATCGCTGCGTGACTAGTCCGCCCACCCAAATCAGTAATAATTCCCTTAACAAAGCGGCCATCCATCTGTGAAGTATCGGCCGGACCAATCGAATGGGCAACTACAATGACAGGGTGATCTAATTCGCGCAAATTAGGGAGCTTCTTCTCTTCTAACTCTGCTAAAACCTGGTCTTGAATATTTTGAAAATCAGATGCCCGCTCTTGCATATATTCATTCCCAGTCATCGCCTGAAGAGTTTTGATCATCTTAGTAATTACTTCTGCAAAAGCCGATTCTGCATTTAAGCGTTGATTTGTGATCCGGTTTTCAACTTGTTTAATCATTTCCGGATCGTTTAGGATTGCAATATGAGTATCAAAAATTGTCAAATCTTCTGCATTAAGTTTATCAACAAGCTTCTTTTTGGTTTCCTTTAGTTTCTGAATGATCTTCTCAAAAGCACGGCGTAATCTCGCTTTTTCACTATCGGGGTCACTAATATGATATTTTTCAAAACTAAGATTAGGCTTCGTCAATAAGTAAGCAGGTGCAATTCCCACTCCATCACTGGCTGCAATTCCATTAATTTGGGTCTCCATTAATCAATTCCCCTTTTCTGGTATAGTACCTATTATAAGCGAAAGCCTTTTCAACACAAATAAAAAATAAAAGCAAGATTTGCGAAAGCTAAAAAGTTTTCTACAGATCATGCTTTTAATCCTTAATAATCTACTTAGTACCAAAAAGACGGTCACCAGCATCGCCTAACCCAGGAACAATATATCCATCTTCATTAAGATGATCATCAAGTCCTGCTGTATAAATATCAACATCTGGATAAGCGTCGCGCACAGCCTTAACTCCTTCAGGGGCTGCAACTAAGCAAGCAAATTTCATGTTCTTTTCTGAGCAACCACGCTTCTTTAAGGCTTCGATTGCCATCATTGCTGAACCACCAGTTGCCAGCATTGGGTCAACGATGAATAATTGCCGTTCTGTAATATCATTAGGTAACTTAACAAAGTATTCATGTGGCTTTAAGGTTTCTTCATCCCGGTACATTCCGATAAAACCAATTTTAGCTGCTGGGATAAGGTCCGTCATCCCATCCACCATTCCGATTCCGGCCCGAAGAATTGGAATAATCGCTACCTTTTTACCAGCCAATTCTTTCTGGGTCGTTTTAGCAATTGGCGTTTCAATTTCAACATCCTTTAATGGCATGTCGCGTGCAACTTCATAAGCCATTAAAGTTGAAATTTCTTTGACCGTTTCCCGGAAAAACTTTGTCCCAACATTTTTATCCCGAATCATTGTTAGCTTGTGCTGAATCAATGGATGATCTAACACTTCAAATTTACCCATGCCTCTATACACTCCTTTGAATTTCTTCACTATTCTACCAAAAAAATCAAGTCATGACAAAGGATCTTAATAACTTTTTATGTTCTAATTTTTTAGTTAAGCGGATACTTTGTGGTTAGTTCGTGTACCCCTTTTGCGACCTCTTGTAACCGCTCTTCATCGGTGGGATTAGTTAAGGCTGTACTGATTAATTCCGCAACTTTTTGCGCATCCTCCTCCTTAAATCCGCGACTAGTAATAGCAGGAGTCCCAATTCGCAAACCACTTGTGATAAATGGACTTCGTGGGTCATTCGGAATGGCCTCCTTATTAGTTGTAATGTGAACACGGTCAAGGAGATTTTGCGCATCTTTTCCTGTTAAACCAGTCTTAGTAAGATCTAGAACGAGAAGGTGATTTTCGGTTTTTCCGGAAACCACCCGAATTTGTTTACTAGTATTAAATACTTTTTCCATTGCTTGAGCATTTTTTATAACTTGTTGGATATATTCCGCATATTCCGGTTGCAAGTCCTCATAAAGTGCTTGAGCTTTCCCGGCAATTACATGTTCCAGTGGTCCGCCTTGGATTCCAGGGAAAACTGCTGAATTAATTTTCCGTCCTAACTCAGTCGATTTAGAGAGGATCATTCCTCCCCGCGGGCCCCGAAGAGTTTTATGAGTAGTAGTAGTAACGACATCAGCAATTGGAAGCGGACTTGGATGGGCACCAGTTGCTACTAATCCGGCGATATGGGCCATATCAACCATCAAGTAAGCCCCAACTTCATCAGCAATCTTGCGAAATGCCTGCCAATCAATAATCCGACTATAGGCAGACGCTCCCGCAACGATCAATTGTGGTTTTACCTTCTTAGCTAAAGCCATAATTTCATCATAATCAAGCTCTTCAGTATCTGGATTTAAGCCATAGCCATACGTCTTATATAATTTTCCGCTAAAATTAACTGTTGCTCCATGAGTTAGGTGCCCACCAGCATCCATCCCCATCCCTAAAATCATATCTCCGGGCTTGAGGAGTGCTTGGTAAACTGCCATATTAGCTTGTGATCCGGAATGAGGTTGAACATTAGCATATGCTGCATTGAATAACTTTTTAGCATAATCAATTGCCAATTGTTCAACTTGATCGATAAACTCACAACCACCGTAATACCGCTTATTAGGATATCCTTCAGCATACTTATTTGTTAGAACTGACCCTTGCGCTTCACGAACAGCATCTGAAACGATATTCTCGGAGGCAATTAGCTCAATCGTATCTTGCTGGCGTTGTTCTTCATTTTCAATGGCTGCCCATAATTGGGGTGATTTTTTACCATAGTTCATTTACAACATCTCCTCTGGTTATAAATAAAGAGGCTGGGAAGCTACTCAGTCTCTTTACTATTTTATTGAGATTTTAATTAGGGAGTGGTACCTCTTCCACTATGTTCCCTTATTATTTTACCGCATTCCTATCAAAGTGCATACCACCAGCAGACTTATTTAACCGATTCATGTATGCACCTCCTAAATCATGAGCTGGGAACGCCTGAGTGACAATTGCTTTAACATTAGGCTGATCATCAAATTGTCGTAAGCCATCAAATAGACGAGCACTGGCATCTTGAACATTTTTCCCTAATGAAAATTGAATAGCGTTCATCGGCAATACTTCTTGTTGGAGGACCTTTTCTTCAGCCATCATCCCAACGTCAAATGGCTGTTGTCGTATCCATTCAACAACTTTATCCCAATCAGTATCTTCATCAACAATATATACTTGGGCCTTAGGTGCATAGTGCTTGTATTTCATTCCGGGTGCTTTAGGAGTTTCATTTTTGCCTACTTTATGATGATTAAGGTCAATGGATCCAATCACTTTTTCAATGTCTTTCTTCGTAACAGCACCAGGACGTAAAATTACAGGATGGTCTGTTGACATATCAAGGACAGTGGATTCAACTCCTACCCGTGTCGGACCATTGTCTACAATTCCAGAGATCTTACCATGCAAGTCATGGTAAACGTGTTGGGCAGTAGTCGGGCTCGGTTTCCCAGAAGTATTAGCAGATGGTCCCACCATCGGAACACCAGCTTCTTCAATCAAATCAAGGGTTGGTTGACAGTCAGGGTAACGAAAGGCGACCGTTTTTAAACCACCTGTGACGGTTTTTGAAAGTGCGCCCTTCTTAATCTTCAAGATAATGGTTAAAGAACCAGGCCAAAATGCATCCATCAACTTTCGGGCATTATCAGGAATCTCGGCAGCATACTTTTCAACCATTGCGATGGAGTTAACATGAACAATCAATGGATTATCACTTGGCCGCCCTTTTGCTAAATAAACATTCTTAACGGCCTTTTCATTGGTTGCATCAGCCCCTAATCCATAAACAGTTTCGGTTGGAAAAGCCACTAATTCACCGCGCTTAATCGCAGCTGCTGCTTGGGCAATCTCACCATGTCGAAAAATCTTCGTATCCATTCTTACTATCTTCCTCCTGCGTTTGAAAAATCCCATGCGTGTATCATCCTCATTTTTCCTGCCACATCATGTCGTGGGCATATCTGTGCGTGTTCATCGGTTTGATGTAGTAATTCTTGAATTGACTCCTCTTGATCATAACCAGTTTCGCCAAATATTTGACCAGTCATAGTTAGGTACTGCCCTGCTTGCTTGAATAAGCGATGATAGAATCCTAACCCATGTTCACTAGCAAATAGGGCTAGGGCTGGTTCGTTTTCAAGGACTGCTTGGTCAATTTCACCAGTATCGTCTGGGTCAATATAAGGCGGATTGGTCACAATTAAATCATATTGCTGATCAATATTTTCAAATAGATCGCTTTTAATTAACGGCAACTCCAGGTTAAAGTTAGCCATATTTTCCTGAGCAACAGCAAGCGCAGCAGGTGAAATATCACTTAAACTTACATGCCAATTTGGCCGTTCAAGTGCAAGGGTAATGCCTATCACCCCACTCCCCGTTCCTAAATCAAGGACCTTTAATGGGCGAGATGGCATTTCTTGCAACACCCAATCGATTAACTCTGCTGTCTCAGCTTCTGGAATCAAAACATTTTCATTAACCTTAAAAGTTCGTCCATAAAATGGGGCCTGCCCAACAATATATTGAGCAGGCTCATGATTAAGCAATCTTGTTATGGCATCCTTCCACCAGTCTACTTCGTCAGCCGGCATCTCATCACGATTGTGTAAAAGTAAGTGAGTCGCATCCCAACCATGTGATTGCTGAAGTAAAAACTGGGGGGCACTTGGATCAATATCTGTTCCTTGTAATTGTTCTTTTGCCCATCGCTGAGCCATAAAATAGTTGGTCGGTACGAAACTACTCATTCCGTAATTGCTCCAACTTTTGCGTTTGGTCGGCAACAATCAATGCTTCAATAATTTCATCGAGGTCACCAGCCATAATCTTATCAAGCTTGTTTAATGTTAACCCAATTCGGTGATCTGTTACCCGGTTTTGTGGGTAATTGTAAGTACGAATCCGTTCTGACCGATCACCTGTCCCAATTGCGTCTTTCCGCTTTTGATCATAGGCGCTTTGTTCTTGTTGTTGGTAATAATCATAAACCCGTGACTTCAAAATCCGCATTGCCTTAGCCCGGTTCTGCTGTTGTGAACGCTCATCTTGCATTGCAACAACAATCCCTGTTGGCAAGTGGGTCATTCGAACAGCTGATGAAGTTTTGTTAACGTGCTGACCACCAGCACCGCTTGAACGGTAAACATCAACCCGGATATCTTTAGGATCGATATCTACATCCACATCTTCAGCTTCTGGCATTACCCCAACCGTCGCAGTTGACGTATGAACACGTCCAGCAGATTCAGTAACAGGAACCCGTTGAACACGATGCGCACCGTTCTCAAACTTAAGCTTAGAATAAACTTTATCCCCAGTAATCATTAAGGCAATTTCCTTAAAGCCACCGACTTCAGTTTCATTTCGATCCACAACTTCTACTTTCCAGCCTTGCTTTTCAGCATAACGAAGGTACATGTTATACAGATCAGCAGCAAAGAGGCTTGCTTCATCCCCTCCGGCAGCTCCACGGATTTCCATGATAATGTTTTTATCATCATTAGGGTCTTTAGGAATTAGTAGAACTTCAAGCTCTTTTTCTAATTGTGCTTGTTCTTCGCGCGCTTCCGCTAACTCTTCCTTGGTTAAGGCCGTTAAGTCATCATCATTTGTTTCACGTAATAGTTCTTCATCATCACTAATCGTTTGTGTGACTTTTTTATATTGATTATATTTTTCAACTGTTTCACGTAAGCTTCCTTCTTCTTTTGAAAGCTTCATAAAACGTTGCGAGTCGGCAATTACTTCTGGATCACTGATCAATTCATTTAGTTCATCGTAACGATCAGCAACTGCTTGAAGCTTATCGAAAATTTCTTCCATTTCCATTCTTGATTATTCCTCCTATTGTTTTAATTGGGGATGAAAATAGTGCTTCCGGCATACTGGGTAATATGATTCATTTCCCCCTATCTGGACTTGTTCTCCCTCATATACTGGCTTGCCATTATGAATCCGTAAATTCATTGTAGCTTTATGAGGGCAGAACCAACAAATTGTTTTCATCTCTTCAATTTTGTCAGCATAAATCAGTAAATATTTTGAACCTTCAAATAATTCATTTCGAAAGTCATTCTTTAGTCCAAAAGCCATTACCGGAATATTTAGCTCATCAACAATTTTGATTAATTGTAAGACATGCTCTTTCTTTAAAAACTGTGCTTCATCGATCAATACACAATATATCTTACGGTCCATCTTATTAACATAATCGTAAATATTGGTATCATCCATAATTGGTTTTACCTTACGCTCTAGGCCAATCCGACTAGCAATGATGCCTCGACCAGAACGATCGTCAACACCACTCGTCATTAAAACAACCGGTTTCCCTTGTTCTTCATAGTTATGAGCAACCTTCAAAATATCGATTGACTTACCAGAATTCATCGCGCCATATTTAAAGAATAGTTGTGCCACTACAATTGCTCCTTTTTGTTTGCATAGTACTCTTCATTATATCCAAAAATTTGTGTCATTTAAATACTTCCACATTAGGAAAGAGTTTTTTACATTGAATAACTTTAATCTTATAATAATTTCAGTTTAATAACTTTCTTTTTGTTATCGTAAAGTTTAGAATTAAACGGTAATTTTAATCATCACTATTGTATCACTTACAATTGACACGAAAGGAATACATATATTCATGACAGTTCGAAGTTCATTTGCCGAATTTGCCGGGCGGTCAAGCTATTGGTTTCTCCATACTTTTATGAACGGAGGAAGTTCCCTTCCAGGAAAATTAACCTTAAAGCTTGATCCAAATATTCTCCAAGCCTTTAGCAAAAAGTACGACCTTGTTATTGTAACAGGGACCAATGGAAAAACATTAACCACCGCATTAAGCGTACGAGTTTTACGAGAAAAGTATGACCAAGTTCTTACTAATCCGACTGGTTCCAACATGGAGCAAGGAATCGTAACCACCTTTATTACGGCTCCCCGTCCAAAGAAAAAAGGGCTGGCCGTCCTCGAAGTCGATGAAGCAAATGTAGTTAAAGTATGTAAATACATCACCCCAATTGCCTTTGTCTTCACCAACATTTTCCGTGATCAAATGGATCGTTACGGTGAAATTTACACCACTTATAACAAGATCTTAAAGGGGGTTAAATTAGCACCAAAAGCAACCATCATTGCTAACGGGGATGAACAGCTCTTTAACAGCAGGGACTTGCCTAATCCAATCATCTATTATGGCTTCAACCACGAAGAAAAAGAACCCTTTAACGCCCCAGCTAACACTGATGGTCTCCTCTGTCCTAAATGTCAACACATTCTAAAGTATCGAATGCGGACTTATGCAGGTTTAGGAAACTATTTCTGTCCAAATTGTGGTTTCCATCGACCAGAATTAACGTACGCTGTTACCAAAATTGATAAGCTTACCCCAACGCATTCAACTTTTGAAATTGATGGGCAAAAATACACCATCGGAATTGGTGGTTTATATAACATTTATAATGCTCTTGCTGCTTACTCTCTTGGCCGTTTTCTCGGAGTGAGCCAAGCACAAATTAAAGATGCTTTTGAATCAGACGAACGAGTATTTGGTCGCCAAGAAGTTATTAATATCGACGGAAAACAGGTTACTTTGATCTTAGTTAAAAATCCAGTTGGCCTTAATCAAGTTTTAGATATGATTGAGACGGATGACAAGCCATTTAGTTTTGCTTTCTTGCTAAACGCTAACTACGCTGATGGAATTGACACTAGCTGGATCTGGGACGGTGACTTTGAAAAACTTACCCAACATCAAATTCCGCAATACATGACAGGGGGAGAACGCTACAAAGATATTACCACCAGATTAACAATGGCTGGAGTAAAAGATATGTGGCATGAACCAGACCTTACCCAAGTAATTGATAAGATCAAGAAAATGCCGACTGAACATGTCTATATTCTGGCAACCTATACAGCCGTTCTGCAATTGCGGAAACAACTAGCAGAAAAAGGCTATATTAAAGGAGGAATGGACTAATGGCAAAATATCACTTACACCTCGCCCACCTCTACGGCGATTTATTAAATACTTACAGTGATGTCGGTAATATTATTGCCCTTCAATATTACGCTAAGCAGATGGATGCCGATATTGATGTCAAAGTCATTAGTATCGACAACGACTTTAATCCGCAAGATTTTGACTTAGCTCTTTTCGGCGGTGGTCAAGATTACGAACAACTTGTCGTTTCCAAAGATCTTCCAAATAAAAAGGCGGGGATTGACCAATTTATTAACGATGGCAAACCGCTTCTTGCTATTTGTGGAGGATACCAGCTTCTTGGTCACTACTATATTGGTGCTGATGGTGAGAAGATTCCAGGGCTTGGAATCCTTGATCACTATACTTTAAGTCAAGATAATCACCGTTTCATTGGGGATATTACCATCAAAAATGAAGAAAGCAATCAAGAGTACCATGGTTTTGAAAATCACAACGGCCGCACATTCTTAGGAAAAGGTGAACGTCCGCTTGGTAAAGTAATTTCTGGTAATGGAAATAACGGTGAAGATCATACCGAAGGAGCAATCTATAAAAACACTTATTGCTCTTATTTCCACGGTCCCATTCTTACAAGAAATGGTGAGATTGCCAAAAAGATTCTTTTAGCAGCTCTTGAGCATAAATACCCCGATGCCGACTTAAGCAGTCAAAAAGCCCTAAAAATTAAACCTACATTTTAATTAAGGTGACAAACAGTGAACCAAACCATAACATTTGTATTTACCATTATTTTTTTGCTAGAAAGTTTTTGGGAAGTCCGTCTTTTCTCCCAACTACAAGCACTAGCCATTCAAAATCCAACTAGAATCCCACCACGCTTTGCCAAAGTTATCCGTCTGGAGCGTCGTTGGAACTGGATATCTTGGATTTTAATCATCTTACTATTTCTTACTTCATCAAATTTCACGATTTTATGGGTAAGCCTAATCACATTGATTGAAACCTATGTTGTCTGGCGAATGGATAACATGAAAAGTAAGATGACTAGCGAAGATTAGAATACAAAAAGGGATGAGATTGAAGAAAAGTAAAATTCCTTCTAATCTCATCCCTTTTATATTTTAAAAATTAATCTTTCCAGTAATAATCAGCATCAGCGCAATCACAGCTGCTAAGGCGATAATTGTTGCTAACCACTTTTCTTTCTTACTCATTTTATTAGGAGCCCCGGCAAATAATGGTATTCCTAGCGCAAAAATAATCGCACTCGCAAATACATATTCAAGTCCCGAAGCAACTAACATATAGACGGAATAAAGAGAAGCTAACGTAGCAATAATCTTAAAGCCAAGGCCCATTTTTTCGCTAATTGCTAATTTCAACCCATATAACGCAGAGAGAAGGTAAGCAACTAAGGTCATCGTCGCAGCTAAAGTATATGCAATTGTATAGGCCATTTGAAGCTGTGGAAGCAGTAAAACTAGTAAACATACTTGCATAATAATTGTATATACAACTAATGCAAACCCAGGAACACCATGGCGATTAACAAGTTTAAATGCTCGCGGCATATCCCGATCATAACTGGTTACATATGCAATTTCTGGTCCAATCATAAACCAACTTAATAATGCCCCTAATAGAGAAATCAGTAAGCCAATTTTAATAATAAGACTCCCTACTATTCCTAATGCTGTATGACTAAGCGCTGCTGCCAGTGGAACTGAAGTCTGGCTAAGTTCTTTAGCAGGTAGAATCCCCATTGGAATAATAGAGATTGAAATATAGAGGACCAATACAATTACAAAGCTAATAATCGTTGCTAACCCCACATCACGTGGCTGCTTTGCCCGACGTGACATTGAAACAGCTGCTTCAATCCCAACAAAACACCACACAATAGTACTCATCGCACCACTAATTTGGTCTTTAAATGGGACATGCGTTTGATTAACAGCAAGAATGCTTGTCCAATCAGGAACATTAAAAACATGCGGCTGAAATGCAAAAACACCAACAATAACAACTAATAAAAGCGGTAAGACCTTAATAATCGTAATAACGGCATTGAGAATACTTGCCTCGCGGACACCAAACCATGTAATCGCTGTGTATCCCCACAGAATAATTGAGCCCCCGATAAAACACATTAATGGCGAAAGTTGATGCGTCCCGAGCATACTATTTAAGGTCTTAAAAAAGAGCGAGATAAAAGCAATGTTACCAAAAACTGCTCCCATCCAATATCCCCAAAAGGAGTTAAAACCAATATAGTTGCCAAAGCCTTCCTTTGCATAAGTATAAATTCCACCGTTCATCTCCGGTTTGACAACAGAAAGCTTGTAAAAGACTAATACTAACATCAAAATTCCGAAGCCACCAATTAACCATGCAATTAACGCAGCCATTGGATTTGCTTTCAAAATTAAATCGGTCGGACTATTAAAAATCCCACCACCAATAATTGTTCCTACAATTAAGGTGATTAAGAGGAAGAGATTTAATTTCTTTTCCTTCACCTTAATCACCTCACTTATAAATATTCTTAAAATGTGGAATAATTATACATTATTTACCTAGCCAATGGCAATAGTTCCATTAGCAACAAGCCAAATTGCAATGATACTTAGGATTAAAATCAGCGCCATTGTCCACTTTTCAGCAGTTGTAACTTTACGATCATTTTCTTTACATGCTAAGTAGTAAATGTAGAATCCAGGAATAAAACTAATTGAAACTAATAATACTTCTTGCCATCCAGCAAGGAACATACATGCGAACATAAATGCAGCAGAGAGCAAACCAATTGTAAATTGTCCCCATTCTTGGTGTGCAGAACTGTATTTCATTTGGTAAAGTCCAACAAATAAGTATGAGAATAAAATTGCTGCACTACATAAGGAATATGCGAATTCATAGGCTTTATCAGTGAAAAGCAACGAGAACAAGAAGATTGTTTGCAATACCGCTGTAATCATCAAGGAAGCAGTTGGGGCCTTTTTGGCATTAACCTTTCCCCAAATTTTTGGCATTGCTTTATCATCGGCAACTAACATCGTTGTTTCGGCTGGAAGCATTGTCCAAGAAAGCCAGGAAACAATTGTTGAGATGATTAAACCAACATTGATTAAAATTGAGCCCCAACTACCAACAGTTGCTTGAAGAACATGACCAATAGCTGGTTGACCCATTCCAGCTAATTCTGCCCGAGTTAATGCACCATAAGGCAAAATCGAAATCAATACATAGATAACTACTAAAAGGCCAAAACTAATAAGAGAAGCTTCACGAGCGGCTGTAAGTGACTTAGCACGACTTGCCATAACAGAGGCACCTTCAACACCGATAAATACCCAAATTAATGTCATTAGGGTACCTTTCATTTGTTCCCAAACAGAACCAGTTGTGGTACCGCGAGAAGCATTATTAGCAACCCGTCCCCAGAAATCTGCTGTAAACATCCCGGCCTTGAAACAAACAACCATCATGATAATAAAGATAACCAATGGCAAGACCTTGCAGATTGTCCCAATCATGTTAACAAAGGATGCACTTTCAACACCATTGTTAACTAAGATTGTCAATAGCCAACAGAAGATGATGGCAACAATAATTGATGGTAAGTTTTGACCACCTTTAAATGTTGGAAAGAACGTTCCAATCGAGCTCATCAACATGGTGGCAAAAGCAATGTTTCCCAGCCATGCGGATAACCAGTAAGACCATCCAGAAATAAATTCACCTAATGGTCCAAAGCCGGCACCAGCGTATGAGAAAATCCCTGAAGTAAGATCTGGTCGCTTTTCGGATAAATTGTTTAGCGAGAGAACCAGCATTAAAAAGCCAATTCCAACAAAGATCCAGGCCAATAATGCAGGTCCTGGCGCTGCCGCCGCCGCTACATCACTAGTGATACCAAATATTCCGGTACCGATACATGAACTTACAATTAAGGCGATTAATTCGCCTCTACCAATACCTTTCTTTTGTTCATCCATAAATATCCCTCCTATGCAGTTTATGAATGCATGTGTTGAATGATTAAGTCATAGACCATTTTAGCATCATCATTATCTTTACTGATGATAATCAAGGTGTCGTTTCCAGCAAGCGTGCCCACAACTTCCGGAATATCAAGTTCATCAAACATTCCAGCCAGAATCGTCGCATAACTAGAATTTAGTGCAGTTTTGATCACGTTCATAAATTGAACAGTTTCAATTGTCCGCACATTATCATGAATCCCTTGGTATAATCGCTCAAAATTATGTTCGGGTGTCACATGAAGTTGAACATAATGGGTATGACCATCGCCATCATTTGCTTTAACGATATTCAACGCATGAATATCTCTTGAAATTGTTGCTTGTGTTGTTTCGAAACCCGCCTCAGTTAACAGCTTAAGCAATTCTTCTTGTGTCTCAATTTTACGATCATTAACCACTTGTTCAATATATTTTCTTCTTGCCTTTCGATCCATTCGTGTTCCCTTCTTATCATGTTAATTACACTAAAATGATACAAGAAAAAGCAGCAAAATTATACCCTTTCTAGATTACTCAGATAAATTTGCTGCTTTTATTATCTTATTTATTTCTTGAGATCTTCACGAACAATTGGACATGACATGCACCGTGGACCACCACGACCCCGTGATAATTCGCTTGAACGAACCTCGTGAACGAGAATACCATGCTTACGCAGCAAATCGTTTGAGACATAGTTCCGATCATAAGTTACAACTACACCAGGGGCAATTGCTAGCGTGTTAGAACCGTCATTCCACTGTTCACGTGGGGCAATAATTGGGTCACCGCCACCAGTAGGAATCAAATCAATTGCCGGCTTATCAAGTGCCTTCTTCAAAATTTCTTTAAGATTTGTTTCATGAGTAATTGAAATTTCACCATTGTTACCTGGGTGCATAATGTATGCATCAACATGTCCGCCATCACGTAAGATTGCTGGATGAACTGTAAATTGATCATAGTTAATCATTGTAAACACAGTGTCAAGGTGCATCATTGCGTGATTGTGAGGAATATGAATTGCAATTACTGTATCATAGTCAGACTTTTCGAAGAGACTTTCAGCTAATTCTGTAATAGCCTTAGCAGATGTTCGTTGAGAAATACCAATTGCTAATACATGATCACTGAGAACTAATTCGTCTCCACCTTCAATCCGGCCTTCAGGGTAACGGTTCCGCCATACCTCAACGCCCTTGTCAGCAAAACGCTTATTGTGCTTAATGATGTACTCAGTAAAGAGAGATTCGCGTTGACGTGCCTTAAAGGTCATGTGATTAATGGTAATTCCATCCCCGATACATGCCTGTTGATCACGAGTAAAGTATGCATTTGGCATTGGATCCATATAGAACGGGTAATCCTTATCTTCTGCTAATTCCGCAAGAGAAGCATACTTAGTTTTAATCTCATCTTTACGTACACCAGCAATAATCTTGTTAACCATGTCCTTAGTACTGAAACTAAGTAAGAATTCCTTTAAGCCGTCATGGATTGCTCCAGCAGCATAACCAGATTCAGCAATGATTCTTTCAAGAAATTCATCTTTGATATTATCATCTGCTAGTGCGTCTGTTAATAAATCTTCAAGATACAATACCTCAGCGCCATTATCGCGTAACGTTTGGGCGAAAAGGTCATGTTCTTCTTGAGCGATCGGTAAGTATGGAATGTCATCTACGAGCATCCGGTGAAGAATTTCAGGATAAACATTTTCGATTTCCTTACCTGGTCGATGCAACATAACTGTCTTAAGCTTTCCAATTTCTGATGTAACGTGAATTGGACTTTGCATACAATATCACTCCTTTTTGAAGTATCACTTGACTACAACTACATCATATTAGTTTATGTAAACGTTGTCAAATGCCGTCGTATCAATATTTAGTGAATTATATAAAAAGAAGTTATTAATATAAATTATCGACAGTTTTTATACATTTTTTGAACTCAAAACGCATATTCCGTGAAAGCGCTTATTCGATTAAGTGAATATAAATTTCACAAAGTTTTTTCTTTTTCTTTTAAATAAATTGCCAAAAGTTGGTCACGAGCATCTAAAAATTCTTGATTTTTGGCACTTGGATGGACACGATTGGTTAATACAATAAAACCTTGGTCATTTTGCCGGTCTAGCACCATCCAGGTTCCTGTAAATCCAGTATGGCTAATCACAAGGTGGCCATCTTTAGCATGAAATAATTTCCAGCCCAGCGAACGGCTATGCGGACCTGGAATTCGTGTTTGATCTTTAAAAAGCAAATCAATTATTTTAGGTATAAGAAGATCATTTAAATTATTTTCAATCAGCGCATGACTAAAAATCTCCAAATCTTTCAACGATGCAAAAAGGCCAGCACATCCACAACTTGCTCCCAAAATGTACCCTTTAGGATCATGGGTTGTTCCCCTAATCAAGCCACGTTTTGTTTGTACTTCTGTCGGCACGCAATTAGCCGGGATAGGATTAAATGTTGCAGTTGGCAGATTCAATGGTTTGAGAACCTGTTCTGTAATAACATTTTGAACCGGTTGATCATAAATTCGTTCAATAATCCATCCTAAATACAAATAGTTTACATCTGCATATTTGATTTGACGATTTAAGCTATCCTCCACATGCATTTTCGTCAAGAAAGCCTTCTTTAGTTCAACGGCATCTAACTCATTACGATGTGGAATATAACCAGTAATCCCAGAAGTATGGGTAAGAAGATTGCGAATAGTTGGTCGGTCATCATTAAATTCTGGTAAGAACTTTTTTACCGGATCATCTAAAGACAATGCTCCTTTCTGAATAAGCATGGCAACAACTGGAACTGTTCCTATTACTTTTGTTAATGAAGCAACATCATAGAGCATACCAGGTTTTAATATTTCAGTTTCAGGATACACTTGGGCCATCCCTGTTACTTCCTTAATTGTATGTTGACGGTCAAAAATTAAATAGCTAACTCCCGGCACAATCCCTTCTTTAACCATTTGATGTAATTTGGTAATTGTTAAATCGTATTTATTCATCGTTTAATTCACTTCCTCAATAGAGTTTATTTTAACGTAAATCAGACAAAGGAAAAATATCTAAGAAATTATTAAACATAATTGGTTAATTGTGACAAATAAGTTAAAAATATTACAAAATCATTTCAAAAGACGGTATAATATAGTTATAAGAATTTTATAAAAAAGAGAAGTTGAGGGGGTCATTAAAATGATGAAGATGACAAATAAAGTTTTAGCAAGTTCGTTAGTAATTTTAGCCGCCCTAGGACTAGCTGGGTGTACGAATAGTGCAGCAGCCCCAACAAAAACATCTACTTCCGCGACAAAAGTAAGTCAACAAACAAGTAAGAAGGCGGCCTCCTCTACTAGTAGCGAAAAAGCAAAGGGTCAAGCCTCCACATCTACTAGTGCACAGTCCACTTCTTCAATAAATACAAGCTCAACAAGTGCAAGTTCAAAGGCCACAATAACTAACAATTCAGCAAAATCAACTAATCAAACGGTAAAAGCTCCTAGTTCATCAGTAACTAGTAATCCTAGCAGCCAATCAGCAACTACTACTTCCTCATCACAAAATGATCAACAAGTCCTAACAAGTTTTGTGAAGACAAGTGGCATTCAACAAGATGGCAATCATTATTACATGACTAAGAATAATCAAAACAATAATTATCAAATTGAAGTTCGCAATAACCAAGGCGGCGATCCAAATGTAGCTCATCTTACTGGTACCTATCAATATGACCCCGCTACAAACCAAATCCATGAAATGAACCCAATCACCGGCAATTATGACAATTAATTTTTTAACTTAAAAAGGAGTACAGAAAGAATTTACCATCAGCGGTTTATTCCTTCTGTACTTCTTTATTAATTTCATTTTATTTAAAATAACCTTTAAATGCAGCAAAGATTCCCTTTTTATTTCCAGTTTTATCATCATCGGTCGACTTAATTTGTTCCATTGATGATTCCGTCTCACTATTGCCATGAGGAGTCACCGCCATTAACTTCTTTAAGGTAATAGTATAGGTTTGTGCCCCGGCTGCAAAATGATGATCAGCTGGAAAACTATTCTCATCAAGAACATAGCCCTCATCCTCAAATGATTTAATTTGGGGAGTTGGATCATAGTTAAATTCTTTACCAGTTACCCCAGTAAGTTCTTCAGATGTTAATTCTGCACCTGTTTGGTCAATAAATTTAACCAGAATTTTAGCTAGTTGTGGAGTGTAAACAATCTTTTCGTTTCGATCACTCGCATTTTCATCAATCTGTTCAGCAGGAATTGTAGGTGCATCATATCCCGCGATTGGTGCTGGAATATATTCAGGGATCACTCCTTTGCTCCACTCTTGCCAAATGTCACTACCAAGCACTTCATCATGAACGCCAAAACGAGTAGCAATTGCTTCCTGAGTTACAACTTGTTGTGTTTTATCAGGCATTGTAATCTGAATCGTTCGTGTTACGTGATGTTCCTTCTTTAAGGGAGTAGTTTGGTGAGTGAGGTAAACATAATATTGTTGTTCTGGACTACCAGCAAAGTACTTACCCTTTAATGCCCCTTTGTCAGCCTTAAACAATTCATACCCGTCATCTTCAAAATTCCATAGTTCATTACTATATGTTTGTCCTTCTGTAACATTTAATCTTTGGGTCCGATTATCAATAATCCGCCCAGAAGAAGGCTTGACAATTGGTAATCGATTATCAGGGACATCAACATAAAAGACGGTAATTTGTTGTGTCTGTAAATCTTGTTTACTAATAATAACCTTATATTCTTTTTCTTGATCGCTGTCTTCGGCCATTAAGCGAGCATTTTGTGGCAATTCATTATTAAAAATCACGTAACCTTCATCAGCAAGACGGTCAGTTTCAACTGTTGGCTTATGACTGATCAAGTCGCCAGCAAGTCCAGAAACTATTTGCTCATCAATTACATCCCCAGTTTCATCAACATATTTAATTTTGACACTAACTTGCTTTGGTATGGTAGATAACATTAATATTGCTATCTTTTGACGTTAATGAAATTGGTTCAGCGTCAACGTTTTTACCCGTATATCCAGGAACATGGGGTGCGGTAACTGCAGGGAGAGTAGCTTTACTCCAATCACTCCATGTTTTTTCATTAGTCGTTTTATCAGTAATTCCAAAACGCTGAATTTTTCCAGTTTGCTTAATGATCTGCTTGGATCCATCTGGCATATTAAAAGTAATTGTTCGTGTTACTCGATGATCTTCATCGATTTTTTCAATTTTATGAATAAGGTAAACATAATAATCTTTAGCTGGTTGTCCCCCAACATAGGTTCCTAATTTAGCGCCTTGTTCATATTCATAAATCTCAAAGCCGTTTTCTTCACCCCAGAGTTCATTATGATAATCTTCATCACCTTGACCGGTAAAAGTTTGGGTTTGATTTTCGAGAATCTTTCCGTCACTTGGTTGTAAATCATCTTTGGTTTTATCGGGGATATTAACCAAGTCAACATAGTAAACATTAATTGTCTGTTTATTTTCAACCATCCTTACCTTTGCCGGCGAAGTGATTAACATATCATTGTCCTCACTCCCGTTAAGGAAATAACCAATAATGACATTATAATCACCAGGGGTTGCATCGACTAATTCAGAATCATCCACAATAAATGTTTGCTCAGGACTAACCGGAAGTTCCTCATTAGTTGCGGAGAGACCACAAACTTTTTCAATCCCGCCAAATGAATTCCAATCATCTTTTGCCTCTGCCTTAAGCGTAAATGATTTAGTAATAAGAAGTTGGTGAATGACAACATAAGGAATGAAGTCAAAACTTTCAAAATCAAGATAAGTAGGTTGAACCATAAAGGCAGAGGCCTCTATTAACTTTCTCCCTGTCTTATCAACATCGACTGAAAATCCCTTTTCTTGAATCGCACCTTGAATAGCGGCCAGCTTAAAGAAGTATTGACCGCCTTGCCACATTACATTATCTCCATCAATCTCAAACGAAACTTCATCGTTAAAGTTACTGATTGCATATGGTACTTCACCCAAAGTTGGCATCATTGCTTGAACATCTTCTGGAAATACCTCATCACCGTCTTCAGTTCGGCTGAGTGCCATGAATGGGATATTTTGATAGGCATCATGGGCAAAAACAGGCGTGCTTAAGCGGAAGTTTAATTGTGACGTTGTATGCTTATTAACTGTTAAATCATAAAAGGCATATTCATTTAAATTAAATTGCTCTTGAGTATTAATATTTTCTAGATTTGTAATCTTAAAAGGAAATTCAACACGGTAAGAACTGTTTGGCAATAAAGAACCAAATACCATAACCGCTGTTACTTTTTCCCAGCTAAAATCATCACGTTGCTTAAGAGTATCAATCGTTGAATACTCTCCTTCGTGTCCTTGGTAACTATAGGTAATATCAAATCCAGGAATTACATTTCCCTTTTCATCCTTATATTCAAGACCGTCAAATTCATTAATCCGCGCCCCATCAAGTACAATTTGTGCCGTTCCTTGCTTCCCTTCAAATGTAGGCAGCGTATAGACAACTTCAACTGATTTGGTAGTTTCTGTATTATTTTCCAAATGACCATATCCACTAAAATCAGTGGCTGCGCGATAATTAATTAATGATGCCGTTTCACTCATTGAATTACGACTAACAAGCGAACGATCTTTATCCTGACTTTCACTATTAGTTGCCTGTAAGTAAGTCCCATGCATTAAGCCACCTAAATCATCAATTAGTTGATATTCACCTAATGCTGGATTATTTTTTATTACTGGTTCTTGGCCGTTCAATTTTTGTTGTTGAGCCGCAAAATTCGGCGCTGCTTTAAGCATTTTTTCCAATAATGGCGTTCTATTGAGTGAAGCAACACTTGAAGCAGATTTATCCCCTAATTTCACTTGTCCATCAACAGTTTCAACTGGGGCAAGCTCAACACCAATTACCTTATTTTTTTTGATCTCATCTGTATCAAGCATCTTTTTTCTCCCCCTTAAATACTCTTATAATTCGATAACTATTATTTAATATCGAGTATAATATACTTCATTCTTATTTCAATACTGATAAATTGTTTAGGAATATACCTCTCAATATTTTTTGCTTTTCATTCTTGATATATCAACACTTTCCGTCATTAGCGATAATAATCGAGTAGGAGATAAT
>NZ_LN887383.1:0-3908 GCF_036621895.1 Limosilactobacillus reuteri subsp. porcinus | reverse complement strand
GTGTCAATATGGACTGCTTACAAAAAAGCTACGTTGAGTATAAACTCAAACGCAGCTTATTCAAAATAGTGTCGAATTAAATGCAAGGCAGATACTGACATTATTTTCTTTCCATGTTCACTTAGAAAATCAACCGTTGTTGCCGTGGGGTTTCCATATTCATAAGCAAGAGCAAGTTGATCTTTAACATCATTACTGTTCAAAATAGAATCAGAATAAGCAATTGCTAAATAATACAAATCATTGTACTTATATAAATATGATGAAACATCATCACTCTCAGCAATTTTCGCAAAATCAATCAAATCTTCAAAAGAATCAAATGTAATTACTTGCCAGTTAGTATGTTGAATCTCATTATCCTCTGAATCATTAACCGCTGTTTTCCTTTGATCTTGATCCGGACTATTTTTTTGAATCAAATGTTGCTTAATATATTTGGACACCTGGTCATTAATTGGTCCATGCTGTTCATTCCCAGCAAAATTAGAATCATTTTTACTAATAAATAATTCTAAGCCATTATTAGTGGGCATCACCTGAAAAGTAACCGCATCGTTGTTTTGGAATTGGTGATCAGTATCTACTTCTTTCAGGATACTATAAAAGAAATCCTCAATTTGCTGATGATCGCCAAGCAAATCTAGAATGGTGATACCCCGAGCAGATAAATCATCATTATCTACCAAAACGCGAATAGTATTTTCATTAATGCGTTCCATCTCCATTGAGCAGCACCTCCTTTTACCAAAACTAGATGTTACTTCTATTGTAAGGATTTTCGCTTAAAAGTAAAGTTACTCGGTTAAAAGAATAAAAAAAGGAAAGCATATCACTTTCCATATTCTATCAGTTAAATCATATTTGCTTTTTCTTGAGCTTCTACTAGTTCAAGTTCACGAACCTTTCGAGGTAAGAAGCGACGGATTTCGTCTTCGTTGTAACCCACTTGAAGCCGTTTATCATCAATAATAATCGGACGTCGTAATAATCCTGGATTTTTACTAATTAACTTAAACAGATCCTTCATCGACAAGTCATTAAGATCTACGCTCAACTTTTGGTAAGCTTTAGACCGCTTTGAAATAATGTCTTCAGTACCATCTTCAGTCATCCGTAAAATATTCTTAATTTCATTTAAAGACAATGGTTCAGAAAAAATATTCCGTTCCTTAAAAGCAATATCATGTTCTTTTAGCCAGGCACGTGCTTTACGACAAGACGTACAACTTGGAGACGTATATAGTGTAACCATTTCGTTTAGTGGCCTCCTTTATTAAGTTAAACTAGAACATTCATTAATACATTGTTTATTATACTCCCTATTCAATTAATATTAAAGCGATATAACAAAAATTATTGACTTTTTGTAAGCTATCTTACTATTATATTTTCCATTTATGTCTTATCAAAAATAAAGTAGATAAAATTTACAATTTAATTATTTTACATTAAGTTGTACTATAATAAGTATGACTACTAACTTCTGAGGAGGAATTAATATGTTAACAAAAATTAGCTTAACATTTGGTTCACGACAAATTTTACAATCAATCATTGATAAATATCCCGAACGTCATTTTAAATTAATGCAGGCAACTACTCATACAAGAAAATTAGCATTATTTGACCTTTCTGGAAAAGATACTATTTTTCAATCACCAGTAAAATTAACAACTCTTGATTCAACGCTAGATGCTCAATTAAATGGAATGTTTTACTACCAATCATTTCAAGTAAACGGTGACCGTCAAAAGCTACTTTATAATACACTTCAAAAGGTATTAACTGAACCAGCTGACATGAATGGTGGTTATATGCTTAGCGTTGATAATAAAGCGGAAGCTACTACTTTAGTTTTACTGACTGCTTGGGCTGATTTTGAAGCCTTAACTGCATGGAAGGAAAGCGAAACCTTTACATCCTTAAAGAACTTCACCAGTATTGGGTCAGACAATAGTTACTATGATGAAATTTACAAACCCATTTTTTAATAAGTAGAATAACATAAGGGCATTTGCCAATGGTATTTAACTGATACCTACAGCAGGACCATGAATTAGCATTTTCGGTAATTCATGGTCCTGTTTTTTTGATCTGTATTTTTATCAACTGTTTACTTTGGCCAATAAAAAAACTCCCCCACCTATACGTAGGAAGTTTTTATCTATCACTAATTAATACGGTCCGTACGAGACTCGAACTCGTGATCTCATCCGTGACAGGGATGCGTCCTAAACCAACTAGACCAACGGACCAAAATTGCGGGGGCTGGATTTGAACCAACGACCTCCGGGTTATGAGCCCGACGAGCTACCAGGCTGCTCTACCCCGCGATAATAAAGATGACCCGTGCGGGATTTGAACCCACGATACCAGCGTGAAAGGCTGGTGTCTTAACCACTTGACTAACGGGTCATTACGGAGAAGGAGGGATTCGAACCCTCGCACCGCTTGCGCGATCTACACCCTTAGCAGGGGCGCCTCTTCAGCCACTTGAGTACTTCTCCAATGGGCCTAAATGGACTTGAACCATCGACCTCACGCTTATCAGGCGTGCGCTCTAAACCAGCTGAGCTATAGGCCCATATCTAAAAGCGGGTAACGAGAATCGAACTCGCGACAACAGCTTGGAAGGCTGTGGTTTTACCACTAAACTATACCCGCATAATATTAAGTTAATGGCGCGGGACGGAATCGAACCGCCGACACACGGAGCTTCAATCCGTTGCTCTACCAACTGAGCTACCGAGCCAAATATAAACGGTCCGTACGAGACTCGAACTCGTGATCTCATCCGTGACAGGGATGCGTCCTAAACCAACTAGACCAACGGACCAAAATTGCGGGGGCTGGATTTGAACCAACGACCTCCGGGTTATGAGCCCGACGAGCTACCAGACTGCTCTACCCCGCGATAATATAAGGAGGATGAGGGATTCGAACCCTCGCGTCGCTCTCACGGCCTAGCGGTTTTCAAGACCGCCCCCTTCAGCCACTTGGGTAATCCTCCATAATGAATTAATAAGATTAAACAATAATGATTCATCAAAGCTAATCTCTGATGGACCTTGTAGGACTCGAACCTACGACCGGGCGGTTATGAGCCGCTTGCTCTAACCAACTGAGCTAAAGGTCCAAAACAGCCAGCCAATCGCGGCGGGGGGGATCGAACCCTCGACCTCCCGGGTATGAACCGGACGCTCTAGCCAGCTGAGCTACACCGCGAAAAAACTAATAATATATTAATTTTATAAATCGGGAAAACAGGATTCGAACCTGCGACCCCCTGGTCCCAAACCAGGTGCTCTACCAAGCTGAGCTATTTCCCGAAAAATGCACCCAGAAGGAGTCGAACCTTCAACCTTCTGATTCGTAGTCAGACACTCTATCCAATTGCGCTATGGGTGCATAATAAGTGCCGAGGACCGGGATCGAACCGGTACGGTTATCACTAACCGCAGGATTTTAAGTCCTGTGCGTCTGCCAATTCCGCCACCCCGGCATTATAGAACTGGCAAAGCGGAAGACGGGATTCGAACCCGCGACCCCCACCATGGCAAGGTGATGTTCTACCACTGAACTACTTCCGCATATGAAAGTGCCGACTAGAGGATTCGAACCTCCGACCCCCTGTTTACAAGACAGGTGCTCTGCCAACTGAGCTAAGTCGGCAATTGACACTTTATTTTTTATTATCAGATATAGTATCTGATAATGAGCCGTGACGGGCTTGAACCGTCGACCCTCTGATTAAAAGTCAGATGCTCTACCAACTGAGCTAACGGCTCATGAGCTTAATCGCTCAATGGAGGATACAGGGCTCGAACCTGTGACCTCCTGCTTGTAAGGCAGATGCTCTCCCAACTGAGCTAATCCTCCATAAGCGTGGCAACGTCCTATCCTCG
>NZ_LN887382.1:0-38860 GCF_036621895.1 Limosilactobacillus reuteri subsp. porcinus | reverse complement strand
ATGCCGGGCGCACATATAAAAAAAGACACCAGCAAAATACTGATGTCTCTGGAAGCGATAATCGAAATATTAACGCTTACTGAATTGAGCAGCCTTACGAGCTTTCTTAAGACCTGGCTTACGACGTTCCTTCATACGAGGGTCACGAGTTAAGAGACCAGCCTTCTTTAAAGCGTCACGGAAGTCTGGATCAACAGCGAGAAGTGCACGGGCGATACCGTGACGTACTGCACCTGCTTGACCAGAGAATCCACCACCATTAACGTTAGCTAAAACATCGTATTGACCTTCTGTTTTAGTAATAGCAAATGGTTGGTTAACGATAGCACGTAAGTTGGCAAATGGAATGTAGTCTTCAATTGCCTTGCCGTTCATCGTAATCTTACCTGAACCTGGTACTAAGCGAACACGTGCGGTTGCATCCTTACGCCGACCAGTACCACTGTATTGTACTTGTTGAGCCAATTCCATTCCCTCCTTAGATTAAGTTAGTAATGTCTAAAACTTCTGGGTTTTGTGCAGCATGTTTGTGGTCTTCACCAGCATAAACATGTAACTTCAAACCTTGCTTGTGACCAAGAGAGTTGTGTGGAAGCATACCCTTGATAGCAGTTTCCAATAACTTCTCTGGTTCCTTTGCAAGGAAGTCACCAGCAGTCCGTTGCTTCAAACCACCAGGGTAGTTTGAGTGACGGTAGTACATCTTTTGAGATGCTTTCTTACCAGTTAACTTAACTTGCGCAGCGTTGATAACGATAACGTAATCACCAGTATCAACGTGTGGAGTAAATGTTGGCTTGTTCTTACCGCGCAAAATTGATGCTACTGCAGATGCTAAACGACCCATTGGGACATTCTTAGCATCGACAACGTACCATTTGCGTTCAACTTCACCAGGTTTTGCGATGTATGTCGTTCTCACGATTAAGTCCTCCAATTTTGTTTTTCTTTTACATATAATAGTGTACCGAGTTATTAGATGGAAAAGAAATACCAATGGCTAGTATACCTTCTTCTAGTACTTTCGTCAATCCTTTTCATCATTTGTTCCATAATCTACATTAACTAAATATAAACCACTTGCTGGAGCCGTCATCCGTGCCAATGTCCGATTCTTTGCTTCAAGGACTCGAGACACGTCATCTACTGGCCGCTGATTACTTCCGATTTCTAAGAGAAAAGCGACCATTATTCGGACTTGGTTATAAAGAAAACCATTACCAGTAAAATCAAAGACGACTTCATTTCTTAATTCGTCTCGTCTAATTGTAATATTCTCAATCGTCCGTACATTGCTTTTTGCTTGACTCCCCGACGCAACAAAACTTGTAAAGTCATGAGTTCCAACTAAATCATTAGCTGCTTTTCTCATCTTTTCTAAGTTAAGAGGATATTTAAAATGAGAAGTATAGTTGCGTTTAAATGGGTTCACAAATTCCCCCTGATCAACCCGGTAACGATAAGTCTTACGATGAGCACTGTATCGCGCATGGAAATCATTATCCACTAATTCGGCCTTCTTAATTAAAATATCTAGCGGCAAAATGCTGTTGAGGGCCTTTCTCATCGATTCATTACTTAAATGATAGGGAATATCAAAGTGCGCAACCTGATTCAGAGCATGAACCCCTGCATCTGTTCTTCCTGAGCCGATAACGGGAATAGCAGGAGTTGGGTGCTTAGCAATTTTATTTACTGCATTCTTTAATGTTTGTTCAACTGTCCGCTTATTTGGTTGAATTTGGAAACCGGAAAAATTGGTTCCATCATAAGCAAAGGTTATTTTATAACGATACATTTTTTACTTCCTTATTAATTTAGAAAAATATTCGGATGCAAACTAGACCAACTGTTACAATCAATAGTACTAAGCCAGCCCAGGCATCATTTTTATGCCAAACTAATTGACGATAATGAGTTCGTGGTGCATTAGGATCATACCCTCGTGCTTCCATTGCCGTTGCTAATTCTTCTGCCCGCTTAAACGAGTTGACAAACAATGGGATAAGAATCGGAACTAAATGTTTAATCCGTGTCAAAAGATTTCCAGCGTTAAAATTAATCCCCCGGGCCCGCTGAGCTTTCATAATTTTATTAGTTTCATCCATAATAGTTGGAACAAAGCGCAACGCAATGGAAAGCATTAACGTAATTTGATTGACAGGAACCTTAATTATTTGTAATGGTTTCATTAACCATGCCAAGGCATCCGCAATTTGAAAAGTTTGCGTGGTGGCAGTTAAGATCGTTGAGGCGGTGATAATCACAATAAAACGATAGAAAATAATCAATGAATTAATAAGACCGTCACGGGTTATTGCCATAATTCCCCAATGCCAATACATCTTTCCGCCACTACTAAATAAAATTTGAAACGCTACTGTTATCAAAATAATTAAAAATAACGGCTTAATTCCTTGCCAATACTGTCTTAATCCAACATTACTTAACTTAATTGCCGCAAGGAGCGCTAATAAAAGCCATATAGCAGCTAGAAAATTATTCACGAAGAAAATTAAAATAACGTAAATAATACACATGATTAGTTTTATTCGTGGATCAAGACGATGAAGGATCGATTTTACTGGTACATAACTACCAAATACGATTTTACTATTCATTTTCTTTTCTCCTCATCGCTTCTGCTATTTCATCTGCTAATGCATCAAGCGTAAGCGGTTCTGTATTTTTTAAGGTTATCCCATCTTTACTAAGGAATTGCGCAACTTCGACGGAAACAGGCAACGTCAATGATAGTTTTTTTAATCGTTGAGCATCCCTAAATAATTGCTGAGGAGTAGTATCCGCAACAACCTGCCCATTGCTCATTGCAATTACGTGGTTAGCATAGTAGGCTACCTGCTCCATTTGGTGAGTAACCATTATAATCGTTGTTCCCTTTTTATTAAGTTCTTTAATAAGTTTAAATAAATCATTAGTTGCTTGAGTATCCAGTCCCGCTGTTGGTTCATCAAGAATTAAAATTTTAGGATTCATTGCTAAAACGCCAGCAATCGCTACTCGCCTCATCTGTCCTCCAGAAAGTGCAAAAGGGGAGTGTGACTTTAATTCTAACGGCAAATCCACCATTTTTAATGCTTCATCAACTGCTTTTTCAATTCTTTTTGCAGACCACCCTAAATTATGAGGCCCAAAAGCAATATCCTCCGCAACTGTTTCTGCAAATAGTTGCTGTTCAGGAAATTGGAATACAAAACCGACTTGATGGTGGATTTTACTTAAATATTCAGCTTTTATCGTTGCATTAATTTCTAAACCTGCTACATTAAGTTCCCCACTACTGGGCTTTATTAATCCATCAATTAATGAAACCAATGTCGACTTTCCACTTCCGGTTTGTCCAATAATAGCAACAAATTCTTGCTCTTTAATTGTTAATGAGACATTATGTAAGGCTTCATTAGTAGAATTAGGATATGTATAGTGGAGTTTTTTTACTGTAATTGCTGCTTTAGCCAATTTTTTAGCTCCTCTAAATTTAAATATCTATTTGGAATATTAATTCCTCGTTCAACCAATAATTTCTGCAGTTGCTGACTCGCAGGAACTCCTACTCCAATTTCAAGTAATAATTCTTTATCTTTAAGAATTTCGGATGGAGTACCTTGCTTTACAACTTGCGAATCATTTAATACAACTATTTTATCCGCTAGCTCAATTTCTTTAAGATCATGCGTAATCGAAATAATTGAAAGATTATATTCATTTTTTAATCTTCGCAATAAAGACAAAATTTCTTGCCGTGCTAAAGGATCAAGCATACTAGTGGCCTCATCAAGGATTATTATCTTAGGCATTAATGCAAGGATTCCTGCAAGTGCTACCCGTTGCTTTTGTCCTCCTGAGAGATTAATAGGAGCTGTGTTTTTATAATCACTCATTCCCACCATCTTTAAAGCTTTATCAATCTTTTCCTCCATTTCATTTTGGGCTACTTGTCGGTTTTCAAGTCCGAATGCAACATCGTCAGCAACAGTTGCTCCAACAAATTGATTTTCAGGATTTTGAAAAACGAATCCAATTTGCTGGTGAATCTGACCTAAAGAACTTTCGTTAACTTGAATTCCGTCAACTTCAATCGATCCCGCAGTAGGACTGAGTAATCCATCAATTAATCGGGCTAATGTACTCTTTCCGCTACCATTATGACCAATAATTGCTGTCCAAGAAAATAGTTCAAAATCTAGATTGATATTGTTTAAAACGGGGTATTTACTGTCTGGATATGTAAATACAAGCTTTCGAATTTTTATTCCAGTCACAGTATTTCCTCTTTTCAATTTTAGTTAATAAGTATATTTTAGCAAAGTCCACAGAATTATCTATCAAAATTAAATTTAAAATAAAAAATCACTTACCATTGAAGTGCGCGAGGGTTTCCCGCATTCAAGCTAGACTAGGGTTTCCCCACCATCGTAACGCTCTATACTATCAATGATAGTGATTCTTTATTACGTATTTAGTTTATGTGAACGAATTAATTAGTCCACTAATTCAAGAATAACCATTGGTGCACCGTCACCACGACGAGGCATAGTCTTCAAGATGCGTGTGTAACCACCGTTACGATCTGCATACTTTGGAGCAAGTTCTTCAAAAAGGTTTTGAAGAGCAGATTGTACACGAATATTATCGCCATCTTCCTTAACATCAGCAACAACATTACGCACAAAAGCGGCAGCCTTACGACGAGAAGCTAAATCACCATGCTTAGCAAGCGTAATCATCTTATCAGCAGTCTTACGAACTTCCTTAGCACGTGCTTCAGTAGTGGTAATACGACCATTAACGATTAAATCTGTAGTTAAATCACGTAATAAAGCCTTACGTTGTGAACTTGTACGTCCTAATTTACGGTAACTCATAAAGTGGTTCCCTCCTTTGCAATTGGTATACTAATTAGTCGTCTTGGCGAAATGAAACACCAAGATCATTTAATTTAAGTTTAATTTCTTCTAACGACTTTTGTCCTAAGTTCCGAACCTTCATCATATCAGACACTGTTCGATCAGTTAATTCCTTAACAGTATTGATACCAGCTCGCTTCAAACAATTGTAAGAACGTACAGAGAGATCAAGCTCTTCAATAGTCATTTCAAGCATCTTCTCTTTGTGTGTTTCTTCTTTTTCAACCATCACTTGAGCATTTTGAGCTGTTTCTGTTAAATCAACAAACATAGCTAAGTGTTCAGTCAAAATCTTCGCACCTAGACTAACTGCTTCAGTTGGTGTTAATGAACCATCAGTCCAAACATCCAGCGTCAACTTGTCATAATCGTTACGCTGACCAACCCGTGCATTTTCAACAGTGTAATTTACACGTTCAATTGGGGTATAGATGGAATCAATCGGTAAAACACCAATTGCTAAATCATCCATCCGGGCCTTATTATCGTTAGCAGAAAGGTAACCGCGACCCTTATCAGCAGTTAACTTGATGTGTAATTCTGCGCCATCAGCAACAGTTGCAATATGCAGATCAGGATTTAAGATTGTAACTTCATTATCACCCTGGATATCACTTGCAGTTACTTCAGCAGGTCCTTTAACATCTAATTCAAGATTCTTTTGATCCTCAGAATCAAGCTTCAAAGAAACTTTCTTTAGATTTAGGATAATCTGCGTAACATCCTCAGTTACACCTTCAACAGTGCTAAATTCATGTAAAACACCATCAATTTGCATACTCGTAATCGCTGCACCTGGCAAAGATGCAATTAATACACGTCTTAACGAGTTACCGAGAGTGGTTCCATAACCGCGCTCAAGTGGTTCTACGACAAATTTACCGTAGTTATCTGTTTCTTCAACTTTGTGAATATTTGGCTTTTCAAATTCGATCATTCTATCTTTGTACCCCTTTCAAAACGTGGTTCGTATTTGAGACAAAAAGGCAATTGATGGAAATAATTGTCTCCAGCAATGTCAATTAAACACGACGACGCTTTGGAGGACGAGAACCATTGTGAGGAACAGGTGTTACATCACGAATAGCAGTAACTTCCAATCCAGTTGCTTGAAGTGCACGGATAGCAGCTTCACGACCTGAACCTGGACCCTTAACTTCAACTTCAACAGTCTTCATACCATGTTCCATAGCTTGCTTAGCAGCAGCTTCTGAAGCCATTTGAGCAGCAAATGGAGTGGACTTCCGACTTCCCTTAAAGCCTAAAACACCAGCTGAGGACCATGCTACAGCGTTACCTTGAACGTCAGTAATCATGATCAAAGTGTTATTAAATGTTGAGTGAATGTGTGCAACACCAGTTTCAACATTCTTTTTTGCACGACGCTTACGCGTACCTTTTTTGGTTGCCATATCTAGTACTAACCTCCTTTTTTATAAAGTTAAATTACTTCTTCTTATTAGCGATAGCTACAGCTTTACCCTTACGAGTACGAGCATTGTTCTTAGTATGTTGACCACGAACAGGTAGGCCACGACGGTGACGCATACCACGGTATGATCCAATTTCTTGAAGACGCTTGATGTTCATTGAAACTTCACGCCGTAAATCACCTTCAACTTGAATTTGATCTACTTGTGCACGAATTTTTTCTTCTTGATCTGGAGTCAAATCACGAACACGGATATCTTCTGATACACCAGCATTTTCAAGAATCTTCTTAGCAGTAGAATCACCAATACCAAAAATATATGTTAAGCCGATTACGATTCGCTTGTCACGAGGTAAATCGACACCTGCAATACGAGCCATGAGCTACACCTCCATTTCTCTATAAAATAAATTACTTACCTTGACGTTGCTTATGCTTTGGGTTAGCAGAGCAAATAACCATAACACGACCATTACGCTTAACGATCTTGCAGTGCTCACACATCTTTTTAACAGATGGTCTTACTTTCATTCTAAAATCCTCCTATTGAGAGTAAATGATCAATAACTACTTGAACCGGAAAGTAATCCGACCCTTTGTAAGGTCATATGGAGACATTTCTACTTTAACACGGTCTCCTGGTAAAATTTTAATGTAGTGCATCCGAATTTTGCCAGAAACATGTGCTAAAATTTCTGCTCCATTTTCCAATTCAACTTTAAACATTGCGTTAGGCAAAGTTTCAGTTACTTTACCTTCTACTTCAATTACATCGGCTTTTGCCACGAAATAGTACCTCCTTACCTATTCTAGATATTACGTAAAAATGGTGGAAAGTATAAAACTTCCCACTACTCAGATAGATAAACCTTGCATAGTTTAGCATATGTTTACAAACTTCGCAAGAGATAACTATTATCTAGTTTAGGTTTGTTAATACTTTCTTGATATCTTCATAAACTTTATCGATATCTTGTTCACCATTAATTTCGTGCAAAACACCTTTCTTTTGGTAATAGTCTACCAGTGGTGTGTTCAACTTAATATTAACATCTAGACGATTCTTAACCGTTTCAGGCTTATCATCATCACGCTGATAAAATTCATGATGACCACAAACGTCACATGTGCCTTCAACTTTAGGAGCATTATAAAGTTTATGATATGTTGCTCCACAGTTACGACAAATAAAACGTCCACTTAAACGTTCTACCAATACATCCGGTTCAACGTGAATATTGATCACAGCATCAAGATGCCGATTACTCTCTGCTAACATCTCATCCAAAGCTGCTGCTTGGTTAAGATTACGAGGAAATCCATCCAGCATAAAGCCATCTTTAGTATCATCTTGAGCTAACCGTTCCTTAACGATACCGTTAGTAACTTCGTCCGGAACAAGTTCACCTTTATCAATATATTTCTTAGCTTCAATTCCCATGGGAGTTTCATTCTTCATGGCTGCCCGAAAAATATCTCCAGTTGAGATATGAGAAATTGGAAAATCTTCAACGATCTTTTGAGCTTGAGTACCTTTACCGGCACCTGGAAGACCCATTAATACAAGATTCATACTCATTAGTCATTTCCTCCTTTAGGTTCTCGAATAAATCCAATATATTCGCGCTTCATTGTTAGTCCGTTTAACTGTCGAACAACATCTAAAGCAATTTGTACGATAATCAGTAAGCTTGTACCACCTAAACCAATTGACTGACTTAGGTTCCATACGTTACTTGCAATTAACGGAATTAAGGAGATTAATCCTAAGAATAATGAACCTACTGTACTCAATCGCATTAACAATGAAGAAATATAGTCTTGTGTACCTTTTCCAGGACGTACTCCAGAAATATAACTTCCTTGCTTTTGTAAATTTTCAGCAAGTTTTTCTGGGTTAACCTGAACAAAGGCATAGAAAAAGGTAAATACAACAATCAAAAATACATACAGTGCGATCCCAGGACCAGATTGCATGTTAAAAATGGTCGTCATGATTTGATACCAACTATCCCCACCATGGTTTTGCTGGAAAGCCATAAGAATAGTTTGCGGGGTTGAGATAAAAGAACCAGCAAAAATAACAGGAATAACACCTGATACGTTAATCTTCAAGGGAAGATAACTACTGGATGGTGAAGTAGTGGTCCGTCTTGTGTATTGAATTGGTAGACGTCTTTCCGCCTGTTGGACCCATGTGACAAACGCTACAATAATTAAAATTGCAACAATAACAAGAGTAACAAATCCAATTCCCATCCACAAAGCAGAACCAGATTCACCAGCAATTTGGTCATCCCATAACTGACGAATTCCACCTGGCATTTGCGCAACAATACCAGCAAAAATTAACATGGAAACACCATTACCCAAGCCACGTTCAGTAATCATGTCTCCCATCCAAGTAGCAAACATTGTACCTGCAGTTAAAATTAAACCGATTGTTAAATACGTTTGAACTCCAGGGTGATTAACCAAACGAATAGTACTCAATGCATTAAACCCGGCGGTAATACCGATTGATTGAATAAATCCAAGTACAATCGTTAACCATCGGGTTGCTTGATTAAGTTTTCGCCGTCCTACTTCTCCTTGTTTACTCCATTCAACAAAACGCGGAACAATATCCATTTGTAATAGTTGAACAACAATTTGCGCAGTAATATATGGAGACACTCCCATTGCAAATAAAGAGTAATTCTCCAATCCACCACCACTAAAGGTATTGAGGATTGATACTAAACCGGTTGAGGAGATTTCCTGCAAAGCAGCAGCGTTAACTCCAGGAACGGTAATCGCTGCCCCAATCCGATAGACAATCAATACAAACAATGTAAAGAAAATCTTTTTACGGATATCTTTTACCTTGAATGCATTTTTGACGGCTGTGAACAAACTACATCACCTCAGTTTTACCACCGGCAGCTTCAATTGCAGAAACTGCAGAAGCAGAAAACTTATTAGCCTTAACAGTTAATTTCTTTTCAAGCTTACCGCTACCAAGAATTTTGATGCCGCTCTTCAAGTTCTTAACTAAGCCACTTTCCATCAATAATTGTGGAGTAACTTCTGTACCATCATCAAACTTGTTTAATGATGCCAAGTTAACAATCGCGTATTCTTTCCGGTTAATGTTGGTAAATCCACGCTTTGGAATTTGCCGGTAAAGTGGCATTTGACCCCCTTCAAATCCTAAACGGGTCTTTCCATGAGCCTTTTGCCCCTTAGTACCACGTCCAGATGTAAAACCGTGTCCTGATGAAAGTCCACGACCCTTACGAAGACGCTTAGAACGAGAACCAGCAGCTGGCTTCAATTCGTTTAACTTCATTAGTAGGCACCTCCTTATTATTTAATTTTAATTACTTAACTTCTTCAACAGAAACCAAGTGAGCGATCTTAAAAATTTGACCGCGTGTTGCCGCATTATCTGGTAAGATAACTGAGCTATTGATCTTACCTAATCCCAATGCCTTAACAGTACGACGTTGAGTAGGTTGTCGGTGGGCAACACTGTGAATTAAGGTAACTTTTACTTGAGCCATAATTTAGTGCCCTCCTTATTCTGCTAAGTGGTCTACTGAAACACCACGTAACTTTGCAACTTCTTCAGCGTTCTTTAATTGCTTCAAACCTTCAAACGTTGCACGAACAACGTTAACAGGTGTGTTAGAGCCAAGACGTTTAGAAGTAACGTCCGCAACACCGGCAAGGTCCATAACATTACGAACCGCACCACCGGCAGCAACTCCAGAACCTTCAACAGCTGGCTTTAACATGATCTTTCCACCGCCGTATACACCAATAACTTCGTGTGGAATAGTAGTTCCAACGATAGGAACAGTAATCAAGTTCTTTTCAGCAGCTGCTTGAGCTTTACGAATAGCTTCTGGAACTTCTTGAGCCTTACCAGTACCAAAACCAACATGACCTTTATGGTCACCAACAATTACTAAAGCAGCAAAACGCATACGACGTCCACCCTTTACAACCTTAGTAATCCGGTTGATGGCTACAACTTGATCGTCTAAATCCAACTTTGCTGGATCAATGAATTCTGATGATGCCATTGCAGGTTATTCCTCCTTTTTTTAGAATTTAAGTCCGTTTTCGCGAGCAGCTTCAGCCAAAGCTTGAACACGTCCATGGTAAAGGTATCCGCCACGATCAAACACAACTTCAGTAATGTTCTTTTCGTTAGCGCGTTTAGCAATTAATGCTCCTACACCACTAGCTTGTTCAGTCTTAGTCTTTCCACTTACTTCACTATCATTTGTGGAGGCACTTGCGAGCGTCACACCCTTTACGTCATCAATTAATTGAGCGTAAATGTTTTTGTTTGAACGGTAAACACTTAAGCGTGGGCGCTCCGCAGTACCAGAAATCTTACCGCGAACGCGTAAATGACGACGTTGACGGATCTTGTTCTTGTCTGGTTTAGAAATCACAACAGTCACCTCTTATTATATTAATTCTATTAAATAAAAGAATGTTAAATAATCTTTTCAGATTACTTACCAGTCTTACCTTCCTTACGGATAATGTGTTCGTTTTCGTAACGAATACCCTTACCTTTGTATGGTTCAGGTGAACGTACAGCACGAACTTCAGCAGCAAAATTTCCAAGGTGTTCCTTGTTAATTGAGCTTAATTCGATAGTAGTATTGTCAGGTACATTAATTTCAACATCTTCTGGCTTATCCATTTCAACTGGGTTTGAGTAACCAACAGTTAAAATCAACTTGTTACCTTTGAGTTGAGCACGGTAACCAACACCAACAAGCTTAAGAACTTTCTTGTAACCATCAACAACACCTTCAACCATGTTGTTAACATTAGCACGAGTAGTTCCGTGTAACATTTTTAACTTATTAGTGTCAGCATCACGATCAAACTTTACAACGTTACCATCAATAGTCATTTTGATTAATGGTGAAATTTCACGAGATAACGTACCCTTAGGACCTTTAACAGTAACTACATTACCATCTTGAGAAATTTCAACACCACTTGGCAAATCAATTTCTTTGTAACCAATACGACTCATCTTTGCACCTCCTATCTAATATTCGTTTTTTACCAAACGTAAGCGATAACTTCGCCACCAATTTTCTTGGCACGAGCAACTTTATCAGTAACAACACCTTCAGATGTTGAAATGATAGCAATACCTAATCCGTTAAGAACCTTAGGCACAGCATCTGACTTAACGTATGTACGTAAACCAGGCTTAGAAATACGCTTTAAGCCAGAAATAACACGTTGACCGTCATTACCGTACTTTAAGAACACACGGATGATGCCTTGCTTGTTATCATCAACGTATTCAACATCGCGAATGAAACCTTCGTTTTTTAAGATTTCAGCGATGTCCTTCTTCATCTTTGATGCAGGTGCTTCTACTGATTCGTGTTGAGCCATGTTAGCATTACGAATACGAGTTAAGAAATCTGCAATTGGATCACTCATAGACATCGATGTTTTCCTCCTTTTGTCGGTTTTTTTGTTTACCAGCTAGCCTTCTTCAAACCAGGAATTTGTCCTTTGTGGGCAAGTTCTCGTAAGCAAATCCGGCATAGGTGGAATTTACGGTAAACAGAGTGCGGACGTCCACAACGTGCACAACGCGTGTATTCACGACTTGAGAACTTAGCTGGACGGTTGCACTTAGCAATCATTGATTTTTTAGCCAATTTGTGGAACCTCCTTTATTTAGCAAACGGCATACCGAGTTGAGCAAGTAATTCACGGGATTCTTCGTCAGTTTGTGCAGTTGTTACAATAACAACATCTAAACCACGAACTCGGTTAACTTTATCATAATCAATTTCTGGGAAAATTAATTGTTCATGAATACCAAGAGTGTAGTTACCACGACCATCAAATGCCTTGTTACTTACACCATGGAAATCACGAACCCGTGGCAATGCCACATTAACTAATTTATCTAAGAAATCATACATACGTTCACCACGTAAGGTTACCTTAGCACCAATTGACATACCTTCACGAAGACGGAAACCAGCGATTGATTTCTTTGCCTTAGTAATTAAAGGTTTTTGACCAGAAATCAAGCCGAGTTCTTCAACAGCTTCGTCAAGATTCTTGGAGTTAGTAGTTGCATCACCAACACCCATGTTTAAAACGATTTTGTCAATCTTTGGTGCTTGCATAACTGAAGAGTAGTTAAACTTTTCAATCAATGCTGGACGAATTTCATTTTCGTATTTAGCTTTCAAACGGTTTTCCATTAGAAGTTATTCCTCCCTTCCTTAAAAATTAGTCAAGTGTCTTACCTGACTTCTTCGCAACACGAACCTTCTTACCATCAACGAACTTGTAACCTACACGAGTTGGTTCATTTGTTGAAGGATCAATCAGCATTACGTTTGAAGCATTAATTGCAGCTTCTGTATCAATAACGCCACCATTAGGATTTGAGTTGCTTGGTTTTTGGTGTTTCTTAACGATATTTACACCTTCAACGATAACGCGGTTTTGAGAAGCAAGTACCTTTTTAATAGTACCTTCTTTGCCCTTATCCTTACCAGCGATTACGCGAACCTTATCACCTGTTTTAATGAACATGTTGATTGTGCACCTCCTTATTTTCGGTAAAATCTTTAGAGAACTTCTGGAGCTAATGAAACGATCTTCATGAAGTCGTCTCCACGAAGCTCACGAGCGATTGGGCCAAAAATACGGGTACCCTTAGGGCTCTTGTCGTTGTTAATTAAAACAGCGGCATTTTCATCAAACTTAATGTATGAACCATCCTTACGGTGAATACCATGTTTAGTCCGTACAACAACGGCCTTAACAACGTCACCCTTTTTGACAACGCCACCTGGTGTTGCCTGCTTTACAGTAGCAACAATGGTGTCACCAATATTACCTGTTTTAACTCGGGAACCACCTAAAATCTTAATAACTAAGATTTCACGAGCACCGGAGTTATCAGCGACCTTCAACCGACTTTCTTGTTGAATCACGGTTAATGTCCTCCTTCCATTTACAAATAAGAATTAGAATACGAATAATTTTAGAGTTATCTGCTAAATTAAAGGGTAGCAGCTTTTTCGACAATCTTTACAAGACGGAAACGCTTCTTAGCTGATAATGGCCGAGTTTCCATAATTTGTACAGTGTCGCCGGTCTTAGCTTCGTTGTTTTCATCGTGAGCATAGTACTTCTTTGAGTACTTAACACGCTTACCATAGATAGGTGCACTCTTGTAAGTATCAATTACAACAGTGATAGTCTTATCCATTTTATCAGAAACAACGTGGCCTTGGTAAACCTTACGTGCATTACGTTCTTCACTCATGCGCTAATCCTCCTTTTCGTATTCTTATTTGTTTAATTCTTGTTGACGAAGAACTGTCTTAACCCGTGCAATATCTTTGCGTACTTGCTTAAGACTTGCAGTATTTTCCAACTGGCCGGTTGCTAATTGGAAACGTAAGTTAAACAATTGTTCTTTCAGTTCCTTTTCACGGTCAAGTAGCTTATCAGTGGTTAATCCATTCAGTTCTTGTACATAATCTTTACTTTTCATTAGATTGTCCACCTACTTCCTCACGTTGTACGATCTTAGTGCGAACTGGCAACTTGTGACCGGCAAGACGTAAAGCTTCACGAGCGACTTCTTCAGAAACGCCCCCTACTTCAAACATTACCTTGCCACGTTTTACTGGAGCAACCCATCCTTCAGGAGCACCTTTACCGTTACCCATCCGGACCCCAACACCTTTACTAGTGTATGAGAGTTGTGGGAAGATTTTAATCCAAACTTTCCCACCACGCTTCATGTAACGCGTCATAGCGATACGAGCAGCTTCAATTTGACGGTTGCTAATCCAATGTGAATCAAGAGCTTGTAAACCAAATTCACCAAAAGTAACAGTTTTACCACCCTTAGCTTCACCGCGCATATGACCACGTTGAACCTTACGGTGCTTTACACGTTTTGGTACTAACATGTGTTACTTCCCTCCTTGTTCATCATTGTTTGAGTTCTTCTTAGTAGGAAGTACTTCACCACGGTAAATCCAAGTCTTTACACCAAGAACACCGTATGTAGTGTTAGCTTCGTCCCAAGAATAATCGATATCAGCACGGAGTGTATGTAATGGAACAGTACCATCTGAGTATGATTCGATCCGTGACATATCTGCACCGTTCAAACGACCAGCAACTTGAGTCTTAATACCCTTAGCTCCAGCACGCATAGCACGTTGCATAGCTCCACGCATAGCACGACGGAAAGCAATACGAGCTTCTAATTGCCGTGCAATACTCTCACCAACAAGGTGAGCATCTAAATCTGGCTTTTTAATTTCCACAATGTTAATGTGAACACGTTTACCAGTTAATTTGTTAAGTTCTTTACGAAGTGCTTCAACTTCTGAACCACCTTTACCAATAACCATTCCTGGCTTGGCAGTATGAATTGATACGTTTACGCGGTTAGCTGCACGTTCAATTTCAACGGTTGATACAGAGGCATCAGCAAGTCGCTTTTCAATATACTTACGGATTCGAAGGTCTTCGTTAAGGTAATCAGCAAAGTCCTTGTCAGCGTACCACTTTGCAGTCCAATCACGAATGACCCCAACACGAAAACCATTAGGATTGATCTTTTGACCCACTATTCATTCCTCCTATCGTTCTGTAACAACCACTGTAATATGACTAGTCCGCTTGTTAATTGGAGAAGCAGAACCCTTAGCACGAGGACGGAACCGTTTAAGAGTTGGTCCTTCGTTAGCAAAGGCTTCACTTACAACCAATGAAGCACGATCTAAGTCGAAATTGTTTTCAGCGTTTGCAACAGCAGATTTTAATACTTTTTCAACATCTGAAGCGGCACCACGAGGGGTGAACTTCAAAATAGCAAATGCTTCGGCAACACTCTTGCCACGAATGGCATCTAATACAAGACGAACCTTACGAGCAGAAACCCGTACCATCTTGGCAGTAGCCTTAGCTGACGTAATGTTTTCAGCCATATGTTATTTCACCCTCCTTACTTACCTGTCTTCTTGTCATCAGAAGCATGACCATGGAAAGTCCGAGTAGGAACAAATTCACCTAACTTGTGACCAACCATGTCTTCTTGTACGTAAACTGGCACGTGCTTCCGACCATCATATACTGCAAATGTGTAACCAATAAAACTTGGAAAAATGGTTGAACGACGTGACCATGTCTTGATGACAGTCTTCTTTTCAGAACCTTCTTGCTCCTTAACCTTCTTCAGTAATGAAGCATCAGCGAAAGGTCCTTTTTTCAAACTACGACCCATTTAGTGTACCTCCTCTCGGGTATTAGAACGTATATAAATATTAACGAGTATGTGGACCGCGCTTCCGACCACGAACAATGAACTTGTTTGAACGAGCTTTGTGTGAACGGGTCTTCTTACCAACAGTCTTCTTACCCCATGGAGAAAGAGGAGATGGTAAACCAACTGGTTGCTTACCTTCACCACCACCATGTGGGTGATCGTTAGGGTTCATAACAGAACCACGAACGTGTGGACGTTGACCAGCATAACGAGTACGACCAGCCTTACCTTTAATAATCAAGGCGTGTTCATCATTACCAACAGTACCGATAGTAGCACGGCAAGTAGCAAGGACCATACGAACTTCACCAGAAGAAAGACGTACTAATACGTATTTTTCTTCCTTACCAAGTAATTGAGCTGAGGCACCAGCTGAACGAGCAAGTTGACCACCTTTACCTGGTTTTAATTCAATATTGTGAATAACAGTACCAACTGGAATGTTCTTTAAAGGAAGAGCATTACCAACCTTGATATCAGCATCAGGACCAGATTGAACGGTCATGCCAACCTTCAAGCCCTTAGGTGCGATGATGTATGATTTAGTACCATCAGCGTAAACAAGTAAAGCAATATTTGCAGTACGATTTGGATCGTATTCAATTGCCTTAACAGTTGCTGGAACATCATCTTTAATTCGCTTAAAGTCAATAATACGGTATTGACGCTTTGTACCACCACCACGGTGACGAACAGTAATGTGACCATAGCTGTTACGACCAGCAGTGTGCTTTAACGGAGCCAATAATGACTTTTCAGGTGTTGTCTTCGTGATTTCAGCGAAGTCGTAACCGTTCATATTACGGCGACCGTTAGTGGTTGCTTTATATTTACGAATTCCCACTGTTTTTTCCTCCTTTTTTTAATGATTAGTTTTCGTTGTTGTCGTTAAACAACTTAATTTCATTTGAGTCGGCAGATAAAGTAACAATAGCCTTACGACGACGCTTAGTGTATCCTTCGTAACGACCTTGGCGTTTTAACTTACCTTTTACATTCATAATGTTAACTTTTACAACTTTAACGCCAAAAATTTCTTCAACAGCATTTTTAACTTGTGTCTTAGTTGCTCGTAAATCAACATCAAAAGTGTAACGCTTGTTGTCCATGCCAGCCATTGAAGCTTCAGTAACTACTGGACGTAAAATAATGTCGCGTGCTTCCATTATGCGAGCACCTCCTCTACTTGAGAAAGAGCTGACTTAGTGATAACAATCTTTTGGTTATCAACAACGTTCAAGATGTTAACACCTGCTGGAGTAACAACTGTAGCATTAGCTAAGTTACGTGCTGATAAAGCAGCATTCTTGTCGTCATCAGTAACAACAACTAATGTCTTTTCAGCAACGTTTAAGTTACCCATAACATCAGCGAATTCCTTTGTCTTTGGTGCATCAAAGTTTAATGCATCAACTACTACAAAGCTGTTATCAAGAACCTTTTGGGAAAGGGCAGACTTGATTGCAAGTTGACGAACCTTACGAGGAAGGCTGTACTTATATGAACGTGGAGTAGGTCCAAAAACAATACCACCACCACGGAATTGTGGAGAACGGATAGAACCTTGACGAGCACGACCAGTACCCTTTTGACGCCATGGCTTCTTACCACCACCGCTAACTGCAGAACGATTCTTTACAGCATGTGTACCTTGACGTAATGAAGCACGTTGACGCAAAATTGCATCAAATACAACATTTTCATTTGGTTCAACACCAAATACTGCATCGTTTAATTCAACAGTACCGTTTTGGCTACCATCTTGTTTATACAAATTAACGCTAGTCATTATTTACTTCCTCCTTTCTTCTTATTTATTGTGTTGTTTGCTAAGACTCTTCTTAGTATTAGCCTTAACTGAGTTCTTAATAGTTACGTAAGACTTGTTTGCACCAGGAACATTACCCTTGATGAGTAATACGTTGTTGTCAAGATCAACCTTAACAACTTGTAAGTGTTGCATGGTAACAGTCTTGCCACCCATACGACCAGGGAGCTTCATACCTTTGAAAACCCGGTTGATAATGGCACCCAATGAACCAGGACGACGGTGGTAACGAGAACCGTGTGCCATAGGTCCACGAGATTGGTTATCCTTATGGATGTTACCTTGGTAACCATGACCCTTGGTAGTACCCGTAACGTCGACAGTTTCACCTTCTGCGAAAACGTCAGCCTTAACTTCGTCTCCGACTTTAATGTCCCCTAATTCAGCGTCGCGGATTTCACCGATGAAGCGCTTAGGGGTCGTGTTTGCTTTTGCTGCATGACCTTGTTCAGGCTTGTTGCTCAAAACTTCCCGCTTGTCATCAAAACCAAGTTGTACAGCACTGTAACCGTCGTTTTCAACGGTCTTAATTTGCATTACAACGTTTGGTGTAACATCGATAACAGTAACTGGAACTAATTCACCATTGTCAGTGAATACTTGAGTCATTCCAACCTTTTTACCTAAGATTCCTTTGGTCATGAGTACACCTCCAATTTTATGTTTTATGTATTATTCTTATTCTAACAATTAAAGCTTAATTTCAATATCAACACCACTAGGAAGATCGAGCTTCATTAATGAATCAACGGTCTTAGGTGTTGGGTCAACAATATCGATTAAACGCTTGTGTGTGCGCATTTCGAATTGCTCCCGTGACTTCTTAAATTTGTGTGGTGAACGGATAACAGTATAGATAGTCCGTTCAGTTGGTAACGGAATAGGACCTGAAATTTGAGCACCTGTCCGCTTAGCGGTTTCAACAATCTTATCAGCAGATTGATCTAAAATACGGTGTTCATAAGCCTTTAACCGAATACGAATCTTTTGTTTTGCCATTATGTTCCCTCCTTCGTCAGATTTGAAATTTGACTAGCTCCGCGGAAATTACCGCCACATCCTGTGGCAAAGCGGCCGGGTGTGTCGCAACCTTCCGCATCAACGCTTCGCAGCTTTCACTTAATAGGGGGTAAGGCAAATCTACCTCCAAAGCTCAAGCACCTATCCATAATACTAAAGAAACGTAATTAGATCAAGGGAAATTTTCGAATATTTTCAATTGAAATATTTTTGTAAAATTTACTTCCTAAGTTAGTTAAAAATTAGCGATACTAAAATACCATTAATTTTTCTAATGTACTAAAAAGTAATTTATTCGTTTTGACAAAACTCATTAAAATGCTTTTTGAATTTTTATTACCAAACAAAAAAAGAACTACAGTAATCAAACTGTAGCTCTTTGATGGATTTGAGATCACAATGTCAATAATTAGTTATTGCCACCGTTTTTCTTAATAATATCTTCTTGAACAGACTTAGGAACAGCTGAGTAGTGATCGAAAGTCATAGTGAAGGTACCACGACCTTGTGTTGCTGAACGCAATGCAGTAGCGTATCCAAACATTTCAGAAAGTGGAACAAATGAGTGGATTAATTGAGCATTACCACGTTCTTCCATACCATCAATGGTACCACGACGAGCTGTTACTTGACCCATAACATCACCCATGTTGTCTTGTGGTACAACAATGTCAACCTTCATAATTGGTTCAAGGATAACAGGATCTGCTTTCTTAGCAGCATTCTTAAGTGCTAATGATGCAGCAACCTTAAAGGCGGCTTCACTAGAGTCGACTTCGTGGTAACTACCATCATAAAGTTTAGCATGCATGTCAACAAGTGGGTAACCTGCAAGAACACCATTTTGCATAGCTTCCTTTAATCCTTGTTCAACAGCAGGGATAAATTCACGAGGAACAACACCACCAACAATGGCATCTTCAAATTCGAATCCTTCCCCTTCTTTAAGTGGTGTAAATTCGATCCATACGTCACCATATTGACCTTTACCACCAGATTGACGAACGAACTTACCTTGAGCACTTGCTTGCTTGGTAAATGCTTCACGGTAGGAAACTTGTGGCTTACCAACAGTAACCTCAGCATGGAATTCCCGACGAAGACGTTCAACAATGATGTCTAAGTGTAATTCACCCATACCAGAGATTAATGTTTCACCAGTTTCAGGGTTAGTTTCAGCTTTGAAGGTTGGATCTTCTTCAGCAAGCTTTTGAAGTCCCTTGTCCATCTTGTCTTGGTCAGCCTTAGACTTAGGTTCAACAGAAACTTGAATAACTGGTTCTGGGAAGTCCATTGATTCAAGTTGAAGTGGATTATCAGGATCAGTTAAAGAATCACCAGTAGTAGTATTCTTTAAACCGATAGCGGCAGCGATATCACCAGAGAACACTTCTGGAATTTCTTGTTGTTGGTTAGAGTGCATTTGAAGTAAACGACCAACACGTTCACGCTTGCCCTTAGTGGCATTAAGAACGTATGAACCTGATTGAAGTGAACCAGTGTAGACACGTAAGAATGTTAAACGACCAACAAATGGGTCAGTAGCAATCTTAAATGCCAAGGCTGCGAAAGGCTTGTTGTCTCCAGCAGTTAATTCAACTTCATTTCCTTCAGCATCATGTGCAACGAAAGGCTTAACATCAAGTGGTGATGGCAAGTAATCGATAACAGCATCAAGCATCATTTGGATACCTTTATCCTTGTAAGCTGAACCAGCTAATACAGGGAAGATCTTTTCTTCCAAAGTACCTTTACGAATAGCTGCTTTGATTTCATCAACAGAAATTTCTTCACCTTCAAGGTACTTTTCCATTAAGTTATCGTCAATATCAGCTAATGTTTCAACCATTTCGTCATGACGCTTTTGAGCTTCTTCCTTCATATTATCAGGAATCTCAACAGTATCCCAGTTAGTACCAAGCTTGTCTTCATCATAAACATAGGCAACCATCTTAACAAGGTCAACTAAACCGATAAAGTCATCTTCAGCACCAATTGGCATTTGAATAGGAAGAGGAGTAACGTTCAAACGGTCTTTAATAGTTTGAACAGAATAATCAAAGTTAGCCCCAACCTTGTCCATCTTGTTAGCAAAAACAATCCGAGGAACATTGAAATCGTCAGCTTGACGCCAAACAGTTTCAGTTTGTGGTTCAACACCAGCTTGCGCATCAAGAACGGTTACGGCACCATCAAGAACCCGGAGTGAACGTTCAACTTCGACAGTGAAGTCCACGTGTCCTGGAGTATCAATAATGTTGATACGGTGGTCATTCCAAACAGCAGTTGTAGCTGCAGAAGTAATAGTGATACCACGTTCCTTTTCTTCATCCATCCAGTCCATTTGTGAAGCACCATCATGGGTTTCACCAATCTTGTGGATCTTACCAGTATAGTAAAGAATCCGCTCAGTTGCAGTCGTCTTACCAGCATCGATGTGTGCCATGATACCGATGTTACGAGTTTTAGCAAGTGGGTATTCACGTTTATTAGCCATCTTAAAAGAGTATCTCCTTCCGAAATATGGTTATACTTATTTTACCATTATTTTCAAAAAGGGGTGACGTAATCGATGTTTGAACGTCACCCCTTCACTGAAACTAGTTAAATAACCAGAATCAAATGACAGTGATTATTACCAGCGGTAGTGTGCGAATGCACGGTTGGCTTCTGCCATACGGTGCGTATCTTCACGCTTTTTAACTGAAGCACCAGTATTGTTTGAAGCATCGATGATTTCACGTGCAAGACGTTCAACCATTGTATGTTCACCGCGCAAACGTGCGTATTGAACAATCCAACGAAGACCTAATGTAGTACGACGGTCTGGACGAACTTCAATCGGAACTTGGTAGTTAGAACCACCAACACGACGAGCCTTAACTTCCAAGACAGGCATAACATTTTCCATTGCTTGTTGGAATACTTCAACTGGATCATTACCAGTTTCGTTCTTAATTTCATCAAAAGCAGCGTATAAAATCTTAGTAGCAGTTCCACGCTTACCATCAATCATTAAGTGATCAATTAAGCTAGTAACCAACTTTGAGTTGTACATTGGATCTGGTAAAATTTCACGCTTTTGTACATGTCCTTTACGTGGCATTACTTAACTCCTCCTTAAAATTACTTCTTATCCTTAGGCTTCTTAGCACCGTACTTAGAACGTGATTGCATACGGCCTTCAACACCAGCAGTATCAAGAGTACCACGGATGATGTGGTAACGAACCCCAGGTAAATCCTTAACACGACCACCACGAATTAAAACAACTGAGTGTTCTTGGAGGTTGTGTCCAATACCAGGAATGTAAGCAGTAACTTCGATTAAGTTTGAAAGACGTACACGGGCGTACTTCCGTAAAGCTGAGTTAGGCTTCTTAGGAGTCATAGTACCCACACGAGTAGCAACTCCACGCTTTTGTGGTGATGGAGTCTTAATTTCTTCTTTCTTGAAAGTGTTGTAAACATAACCAAGAGCTGGTGACTTTGACTTGCCCTTGTGGCTCTTACGGCCTTTACGTACCAATTGGTTAATGGTTGGCATTATTTTTTCCCCTTCCTTAATTTAAGTCCACACATCCAGGCGGTTCTTTTTTATGGATAAAAAAAGTCCTGTATGTATTTATACAATTTTTGTGCCTTCGTTGACGCATCTGCCCAACGACAGACACTCCGTTGCTAAAAAAGCACCTTAGATAGGTTATCATGCTTACAAATGAATGTCAACGTATCCTTATCGATTTCTTTTAAATCGTTAATTTAAAAGTGAATTTCATTAAAAATTACGTATTTATTTATTGGGAGGTTTTTCATGTTAGTTTTATTATTTTTATTTGGTGCTTCTGTCGCTTCATTTATTACTTCTTGTTGCTATCGTCTAGGCAATAATTGCTCTTTAATCATTCCTCAGCGGTCATATTGTGACAATTGCCATTCTATTTTGCGATGGTGGCATCTCATCCCTATTTTTAGTTTTATTATCCTTCGCGGTCAATGCTTTTATTGTAAGCAAAAGATTAGTTTATATCTGCCTATAATTGAATTCTTATCTGGGATTGCTTTTATCACTTTCATCAGCTATGAACCTATTCATGACTTAATCATTCTTCTCTTTCTCACTAGCTTAATCTTCTTAACTTCTACTGATTTTTTTAGTCATGTAATCTATTCCTATTCCCTATTGGGACTATTTCCTATTTCCTTACTATCCATTCCACAAAATTATTTTTATAACTTGATTTTTGCCTGTATTCTAGTAGTTAGTTTACTATTATTTGCTACTTTTACTAAGACACTAGGAATTGGTGATATTGAATTTTTGTTTGTAACATGTCTGATATGGGGATGGTATCAAACGCTTTTAATTATCCAATGGAGCTCTTTAATCATGCTATTTATCTTTGTATTTACAAGAAAAAAGAAACTACCATTTATCCCCGCCCTATCCCTTGTTACTATTCTGTGTCTTTTTATACAAGGCTGTTAAAAATAAAAGACCAGGATAACCTAGTCTTTTACAATATTTAATTAGTATCATCTTTTACTGGTTTGAGTTTTACTACAAATAAGTTTTGCCCAAATTGAGCGAGGTTTTCAATATTTTGTAGTAATAAAAGCAACCAAGAAAAAGCTAAGCCAAATTCAAATAATTCGAATGCAGTTAAAGAAAGATAATCAGTTAACTTAAAAACAATATATTCGATACTCATTGCGGCTCCAATCGTATAAGAAATCACCAAAAATTGTTTAGTGACTTCGGGTAGAACCCACCTAATAACTACAATCAGAATTAGCATAATATAAACAAGCCACATTGAAATTCGGTCATGTAAAACGTGAAATTCTGGATTATTGGGAAAAAGGCCAATAGAAGCAATACAGATAGCCAGCATAATTAATAGCCACCGCAATACTTGAATTTTATAACCGTGATACCGACGTTGAATATTTACAAACAAGTAATCAACTAAAGCAATCATTAGTAATCCAGTAAAAATCAAAGTTATATTAAATTGCAAACTGGTGGAATTTTTTGCCGTTCCTAAAAAACTAAAATTATAACGCCACCAATCTCGTTTAGAATTCGTCAGCATTGAAAAAAGCATTCCACCAATGATCATTATTGTTAATAAATTGGTGATAACTCCCGATGATAATGTTAAAGCCAAGTTAATCATAATATAATTTATTGCCGCAATAATTACAAATACAAAAGCAGTTGCTGTATAAATATCAAACCGTGCATCCTTAAACATCTGGCCAAATAGCCAGAAAATTGCCGATAGTGAGAATGCAATGATTAGTCCACATGCAATCGTAATTGTTGGCAAACTCCGCCAATGAAAGTCCTTGCTAGGTCCTTTTCCGAGAATTTTAGTAATAATAAATGTTATCAAAAACGATAGAATTCCACTACATACTCCTAAGATTAAAGCACCATTGGCAATGGAATAATCATCACCTGTTATCGGGACTGTGTTAATTTTTCTAGCACTAAAAAAAGCTAAAAATATTGCAGCTAAAATAATTGAAGGAATCACATACCAGAAAATACTAATTTTAGGTAGTTGATCACTCACATTTATTGGACGAATGTTTATTTGCTTATGATTAACACTAAGAGAAAGTTCTTCATTCGTAGAAAAATCTGTCTTTTTAAATGCTGAGTCAGGAATTTCTATCTGATATTTTTTTGCCAAGTAATCACCTCATTTTAAACTAAAAAGGCAATGGCCCCCTCACAGGTTAACCATTGCCTTTTTTATAAATTAGTTTTGCTTATCTTCTTCTTTTAACTTAGCCTCAATATCTTTAATTGAGTAAGCAGCTACACTAACTTCTTTTGGCTTGATGTTCCGGTAAGCACTCATACCAGTACCTGCAGGAATAATCTTACCAATAATAACATTTTCTTTCAATCCAACTAATGGATCGTTCTTACCACGAATAGCAGCATCAGTTAATACACGTGTAGTTTCTTGGAATGAAGCAGCTGACAAGAAACTGTTTGTCTCTAAGGCAGCCTTAGTAATACCAAGAATAACAGGACGAGCTGTTGCAGGAATATTTCCAGCAACTAAGGTATCCTTGTTGGCGTCACGGAACTGACTGATATCCATTAATTGACCCGGTAGAAGATCGGTATCACCTGGATCCATGACACGAACTTTCCGCATCATTTGACGAATCATAATTTCAACGTGCTTATCTAACAAGTCAATACCCTGCATCCGGTAAACACCTTGAACTTGCGATAAGAGGTAAGTTTCAGTAGAAAGAACATCACGAACTTGGATTAATTCCTTAGGATCAATCGAACCTTCATTTAGTGGTGCCCCACGGTGAATGAAATCACCTTCAGCAACTTTCATCCGTGCTGTAATTGGAAGGGTGTAAGTTCGGGTATCAGTCTCACCCTTAATCGTAATATCCTTCGTCCGTTCAGCAGGATTTTCTTCGATAGACACAACTTCACCAGTAACCTCTGTAATTGTTGCACGACCTTTAGGATTACGTGCTTCAACAATTTCTTGGATACGTGGAAGACCTTGAGTAATATCATCGTTACCAGCAACCCCACCAGTGTGGAAGTTACGAAGAGTTAACTGAGTACCTGGTTCACCAATTGATTGAGCGGCAACAGTTCCGACAGCTTCACCAGCTTCTACACGGTCACCAGTAGCTGCATTTCGTCCATAACAACGTTCACATACACCATGTTCAGTGTTGCAAGTAAATGCTGAACGAATAGTTACCTTCTTTACGCCTGCATCGACAATCTTTTGAGCCATTTCTTCATCGATAAGGACATTCTTACCAACAATCTTTTCACCAGTCTTAGGATCAAAGACAGACTTCATTGTGTAACGGCCCATGATTCGATCATAAAGTGGTTCAATCATTTCGTTACCGTTTGTAATAGCAGTAACTTCAAGTCCACGATCAGTACCACAGTCTTTTTCACGAACAACCACATCCTGCGCAACATCAACCAGACGACGAGTTAAGTAACCTGAGTTGGCAGTCTTCAAGGCTGTATCAGTCATACCTTTACGAGCACCGTGTGATGAAATAAACATTTCCAACACTGAAAGTCCTTCATAGAAGTTTGACTTAACAGGCAATTCCATAATCTTACCGTTTGGTGATGCCATCAATCCACGCATTCCGGCTAACTGAGTAAAGTTTGAAATGTTACCCCGCGCACCAGAGTCGGACATCATGTTAATTGGGTTATGGATATCCATGTGTTCAATTAACTTGTTTTGAACTTCATCCTTAGCATCGTTCCATGCACCGATTACTCGTTCATAACGTTCATCGTCTGTAATTAAACCACGACGGAATTGCTTAGTAATTAAAGCAACTTGCTTTTGTGCCTTATCAAGAATTTCTGGTTTTTCTGGTAAATCATGAATATCAGACATAGCAGTCGTTAAACCAGAAATAGTTGATTCGTAGTAACCTAGGTCCTTAATACGGTCCAAGAATTGAGAAGTCTTCGTAACTTTGTAACGCTTGTATACTTCAGCGATCAAGTCAGATAAGAAGCCCTTCTTAAATGGTGGAACTAATGGTGCATTTTCAAGGTATTCATGAATATCTTGACCAGGTTCAAGGAAGAAACGATCATCAACACCATTTTGAATATTTGCATCTGTTGGTTCGTTAATGTAAGCAAAATCTTTTGGCATAATTCGGTTGAAAAGAAGCTTACCAACAGTTGTCACCATGATCTTGCCTCGTTGTTCATCAGTAAATGGCTTTTCAGGGAATGCAGATACTTGAACTCCAACACGGGTTTGTAATGAAACATAGTCATTGCGGTAAGCAAGTTCAGCTTCATCAGTATCCTTGAAGATCATTCCTTCACCTTCACGACCCTTATCTTCAGTAGTCATGTAGTAGTTACCAATAACCATATCCTGTGATGGTGAAACAATAGGTTCTCCGTCACGAGGACTAAGAATATGGTGAGCAGCAAGCATTAACAAACGGGCTTCCGCTTGAGCTTCATCAGATAATGGAACGTGAATAGCCATCTGATCCCCATCAAAGTCAGCGTTATATGCTGAACATACTAATGGGTGAAGACGCATTGACTTACCGGAAACCAAGATTGGTTCGAAAGCTTGGATACCTAACCGGTGAAGAGTAGGCGCCCGGTTCAATAGAACTGGGTGTTCCTTAATAACATCTTCCAATACATCAAAGACATCATCATCACTGCGATCAATCTTACGCTTAGCAGCTTTAACGTTAGCAGAAAGACCACGCTTTACCAATTCATGCATAATAAATGGCTTAAATAATTCAAGTGCCATTGGAACTGGTAATCCCATTTGGTTCAACTTCAATGATGGACCAACATCAATAACAGAACGACCAGAGTAGTCAACACGCTTACCAAGTAAGTTTTGACGGAAACGTCCTTGCTTACCCTTAAGTAAGTGAGAAAGTGACTTCAATGGACGATTACCTGGTCCAGCTACTGGACGTCCACGGCGCCCGTTATCAATTAATGCATCAACAGCTTCTTGTAGCATCCGTTTTTCATTTTGAACAATAATTCCAGGTGCTTGTAATTTAAGAAGTCGCTTTAACCGGTTATTACGGTTAATAACCCGCCGATATAAATCGTTCAAATCGGAGGTAGCAAAACGTCCCCCTTCAAGTTGAACCATTGGCCGCAAGTCAGGTGGCATAACTGGAATTACATCCATAACCATCCATTCAGGCTTGTTTCCTGACTTAATGAAAGCTTCAAGAATATCAAGACGACGAATAGCGCGAGTCCGTTTTTGACCAGTAGCTTCTTTCAATTCTTCTTTTAATTCAGCAGCTTCCTTTTCTAAGTCAACATCAGCTAAAAGTTTTTGAATAGCAGCAGCTCCCATTTCAGCTTTGAAACGGTCACCATATTCTGCTTTTTTATCACGATATTCAGCTTCAGTTAAAAGTTGTTTCTTTTCAAGTGGAGTATCACCTGGGTCAAGAACAACATATGAAGCAAAGTAAATAACTTCTTCAAGTGAACGTGGGCTCATATCTAATACAAGTCCCATTCGACTTGGAATTCCTTTAAAGTACCAAATGTGAGATACAGGAGCAGCTAATTCAATGTGCCCCATCCGTTCACGACGAACTTTTGCACTAGTAACCTCAACACCACAACGGTCACAAACACGACCTTTGTAACGGATACGCTTGTACTTTCCACACGCACATTCGTAATCCTTGGTTGGGCCAAAGATTCGTTCGTCAAACAGACCTTGCTTTTCTGGCTTTAATGTCCGGTAGTTAATAGTCTCGGGCTTTTTAACTTCCCCATATGACCAACTACGGATCTTATCTGGAGATGCCAGACCGATCTGCATACTTTCAAATTTATTGACATCAATCAAAGGATGTTCCTCCTTCTTTCAGTAAACCGTAGCAACCTAAATATTAATTTTGATTAGTTTTGTCATCGGTAGTTGTTGAAGTTGCTTCAGACTTGTTTTCTTCTTCATTCTTCTTATCGTCTGTTTTATGTTCTTCTGCATATTTAGCTAATGCATCAACATTTACAACTTCATCATCATCTTCGTCCATGTTCTTTAACTGAATTTCCTTGTTGTTACCATCAAGAACCTTCATATCAAGACCTAATGCTTGTAATTCCTTAACAAGAACACGGAATGATTCTGGAACACCTGGCTTAGGAATTGGTTGACCATTGATGATTGCATCATAAGTCCGAACACGACCAACAGTATCATCTGACTTGTAAGTAAGGATTTCTTGAAGAGTGTAGGCAGCACCATAAGCTTCAAGAGCCCAAACTTCCATTTCACCGAAACGCTGTCCACCAAATTGTGCCTTACCACCTAATGGCTGTTGAGTAACAAGTGAGTAAGGACCAGTTGAACGAGCGTGAATCTTATCATCAACCATGTGAGCTAACTTAAGATAGTGCATTGAACCAACAGCAATCCGGTTTTCAAATGGTTCACCGGTACGACCGTCATAAAGAATTGTCTTACCGTCTTCTGGGAATCCAGATTCACGAACAGCATCCCAAACATCTTTATCAGATGCACCATCGAATACTGGAGTAGCCATATGAATTCCAAGACGACGAGCAGCCATTCCTAGGTGCAATTCAAGAAGCTGACCAATGTTCATACGACTTGGCACACCCATTGGACTAAGCATAATATCAATCGGAGTTCCATCTGGCATGTATGGCATATCTTCTTCTGGTACAACGATAGAAACAGTACCCTTGTTACCATGACGTCCAGACATCTTATCCCCAACCTGGATCTTCCGCTTTTGTGCAATGTAAACACGAACCATTGTATTTACACCTGGTGATAATTCATCTCCATTTTCACGAGTAAAGACTTTAACATCTTGGATGATTCCGCCACCACCGTGAGGAACACGTAATGAAGTATCACGAACTTCACGTGACTTTTCACCAAAGATAGCGTGAAGAAGGCGTTCTTCGGCAGATAATTCAGTCATTCCCTTTGGAGTAACCTTACCTACTAAAATATCTCCATCATGAACTTCGGCACCGACACGAACGATCCCGTTTTCATCAAGATCTTTCAAAGCATCGTCACCAACGTTTGGAATTTCCCGCGTCATTTCTTCAGGTCCAAGCTTGGTTTCACGTGCTTCAGATTCGTATGATTCGATGTGGATAGAAGTATAAACATCGTCTTTAACTAATCGTTCATTAATAGCGATGGCATCTTCGAAGTTGTATCCTTGCCAAGTCATGAAGGCGATTAATGGGTTTTGTCCAAGAGCTAATTCACCTTGTTCCATTGATGGACCATCAGCTAATACGTCATCAGCATCAACATGTTCACCAACCTTAACAATTGGACGTTGGTTGTAGTTCTTACCACCGTTTGAACGACGGAACTTCATTAACTTGTAAGTATCAAGTGTTCCATCTTCTTCACGAACCCGTACTTCACGAGCATCTACATATTCAACTGTTCCTGGCTTCTTAGCAATCATTGCAACCCCAGAGTCATGGGCAGCCTTGTAGTCAATACCAGTACTTACCAATGGAGCATGAGGATTGATCAACGGAACAGCCTGCCGTTGCATGTTAGCACCCATCAAAGCACGGTTAGAGTCATCGTTTTCAAGGAATGGGATACATGCAGAGGCAACAGAAATAACTTGCTTAGGAGAAACATCCATGTAATCAATGTTTTCAACACTGGTTTCGATGTAGTCATCCTTATCACGAGCCATTACTTGATCGTCAACAAATGAACCATCATCATTTAATGGCGTGTTAGCCTGAGCAATGATGAAGTTATCTTCTTCGTCAGCGGTTAAGTAATCAATCTTATCAGTTACTTTGTGATCCTTCCAGGAAACACGACGGTATGGAGTTTCGATGAATCCATATTTATTTACCCGTGCGTAAGATGAAAGACTGTTAATAAGACCAATGTTAGGACCTTCTGGTGTTTCAATAGGGCACATCCGGCCATAGTGAGTATAGTGAACGTCCCGCACTTCATATCCAGCCCGGTCACGAGTCAAACCACCAGGACCAAGAGCTGAAAGACGACGCTTATGAGTTAATTCACCTAATGGGTTGGTTTGGTCCATGAACTGAGAAAGTTGGGATGAACCAAAGAATTCTTTAATAGAAGCAACCACTGGACGAATATTGATTAATTGCTGTGGGGTAACAGTGTCAGGATCTTGAATTGACATCCGTTCACGAACAACCCGTTCCATCCGTGCAAGACCAATCCGGAATTGGTTTTGAAGTAATTCACCAACTGAACGAATACGACGGTTACCTAAGTGGTCAATATCGTCTGTACTACCAATACCTTCTTGTAAGTTAAAGAAGTAGTTTAAGGAAGCAAGAATATCAGCTGGTTCAATGTGCTTGTATTCTAATGGGATATGACCGTTACCAATAATAGGTACAACTCGATCAGGATCAGTCTTAGAATATACTAAAATCTTTTGTAACTTAACTGGTTCAGTTACAACCGCTTCATCTGATGGAGTGTAAGTAATAGTCTTAAAGTCATCACGGTCTAAGTAAGGTTCAAGCTTATTAAGCAATTCCTTGGTTACCGTATCACCTTTTTGTGCTAATACTTCACCAGTATCAGGATCAGCTAAAGTTTCAGCTAAAGTTTGTCCAAGTAAACGGTACTTAAGCATTAACTTCTTATTTGTCTTGTAACGACCAACTGGTGCCATATCATAACGTTTTGGATCAAAGAAACGAGCTGTTAATAAGCTCCGTGCTGAATCAGCGGTCTTTGGTTCACCAGGACGAAGCCGTTCATAAATGTCCTTTAAGGCTTCTTCAACCCGAGAATCTTCAGCGTTCTTATGAACATCTTTATCCAAGGTTAATGATAATGTCTCACTATCGCCACCGAACATGTCAATAATTTCATCGTCAGAGCCAAAGCCCAATGCACGAATTAATTCAGTCATTGGCAACTTACGGGTCCGGTCGATTCGAACATATGAAACATTCTTAGCATCAGTTTCGTATTCTAACCATGCACCACGGTTTGGAATAAAGGTAGCACCGTAGTTTGGCCGACCATTTTTATCATTTTCTTCACTATAGTAGACCCCTGGTGAACGAACTAATTGTGAAACAATAACCCGTTCGGCACCATTAATAATGAATGTACCTTGGTCAGTCATTAGTGGGAAGTCACCAAAGAATACATCTTGAGACTTAATTTCACCAGTTTCATGGTTAGTTAACCGTAAAGTAACATGAAGTGGTGCTGAGTAATTAGCATCGTGTTCACGAGCTTCGTCAACAGTATACTTAGGTTCTAAAAGTTGATAGTCAACGAATTCCAAAGAAAGCTTTCCTTGAAAATCATCAATTGGCATAATATCATCAAACATTTCCCGTAAACCTTTTTCCATAAACCAATTGTAAGAATCGGTTTGGATTTCAATAAGGTTTGGCAATTCGAGAACTTCTTTAATTCGCGAGTAGCTACGACGGGTACGGTGTTTACCGTATTTAACTAAATGTCCAGCCAAACTGTTCACCTCTCTAATTTATTCCGCGAGCTCATTTAAATGTTACAATTTGATTACAATTTGCCTAAAATACGACTTTTGGGCAAAAAAAATCCAAAAACAGTTCAGCGACTGTCTTTGGCCTTTATGCAGAATCTGATGGACAATAGATCACCAGGTTCAAATGAACTCACAATTACATACTATTAAAGTATACAAGTTCTATTAAATTTTGTCAACAATTATTTTTATATTTTTTAATTTTTTCCGCCCCAATTTGATAAACCGTTAATAATGCAGTCTAGGATTAATTGGTCACGTTGTTCTGGTGTAATTGAATGGCCACCAATTAATTGAGAAGTACCAAAAATTGGAGTTAATCCGGCAATAAATAATTCAGCAGCTTCTTTAGGAAGAATATCAGGCCGTAACCCTACATCTGGTTGACGGAAGAATGCTGCAATCGGTTCTAGATAATCCATTGTAAAAATCATATTAAGCTTTTGCTGTGCACTTTTCGATAATAGGCGCATTGCTTGATTGTATTGGTCATAAATACTTAATGGATGATGTTTTTTTAATGTCTTGGTGATTTGCCATAATTGTTCATTCGGTGACAAATCATGTTTACGCATTACTTTATTAATATCTTGGCGAACTTTTCCACATAAATTTGTCATTACATCCAGATATAAAACCTCTTTATCGCTGAAGTGGTGGTATAAAGCCGGTTGAGTAATTCCGATCTGTTTGGCAATACCCCGTGTTGAAGTTTCACCAAATCCCTTTTGTAAAAATAATTTTGTAGCGGTTTTTAAGATTGCTTGTCTTGTCTTTTCTAATTGTTCCGCTCGCTTCATTTATTGTTCATCCCCTATTTTTTATCATTAATTATCTGATAAACACATTATAAGACTATAACTTATCTTTTGACAACTGTTTTAGAAAAATAATCATCAAATGTGATAAATGAATGCAATTTGGCAGCTCCTTTTTCTATTATCATCAGAGAACAACGGTGGCAATTATAGGTGATTTTAAGCGATATAAAATGTGAAATATTTATTTGTGTATTTCAAATTTAACAAAGCTAGAATGCAAAAACGGTAAATTACTCTGCATTTTCATACCGTTTCTTTTATTTATTCAATTTTAATTCAACAGCTTTATCTTCATCCGGCTTCTTTACTTTAAAAGTAATTTTACCTTGATGCGCACCTACTGTTACGTCATCCCCAACATTGATTTCACCACTAAGCAGGCCAGTACTCAAATCATCTTCAACATGATCTTGTAAAGCACGACGAAGTGGACGAGCTCCATAAGCTGGATTGTAACCAAGCTTTGCGATTACATCAATTGCAGCAGGCGTAACTTTCAAGTTAATCCCTTGCTCGCTTACCCGCTTATTTAAATCATTAACCATGAGTTTAACAATTTGATGAAGTTCTTTCTTTTGTAATGAATGGAAGATAATCGTTTCATCAATCCGATTAAGAAATTCTGGTCGGAAGTATAACCTCATTTGTTGCTTAATCGCCGCCGCCATCGCATTATAGTCTTGTGACATATCTTTTGCCCCAAAACCAACTTCTTTTTCATCCTGAAGCTGAGTTGCTCCAAGGTTAGAAGTCATAATAATAATGGTATTTCTAAAATCAACGCGCCGACCTTTTGCATCAGTTAAGTAACCATCATCTAAAACTTGAAGTAATAAATTAAATACATCTGGATGTGCCTTTTCAGCTTCATCTAATAAAACAACTGAATATGGATGTTGCCGTACTTTTTCAGTTAATTGGCCACCCTCGTCATAACCGACATATCCTGGAGCAGCACCAATCAAGCGACTAGTACTATATTTTTCCATATATTCTGACATATCAATCCGGATCATATTATCTTCCGAGCCAAACATTGCAGCAGCTAATGCCTTGGCAAGCTCTGTTTTTCCTACCCCAGTCGGTCCTAAAAACATAAAGGAACCAATCGGCCGACTAGGATCCTTAAGACCGCTTCGTGCACGCCGAATTGCCTTAGCGACTACGGTAACTGCTTCATCTTGACCAATTACTCGTTGATGCAGAACCTTTTCCAAGTTAACCAATCGTTCACTCTCACTCTTTTTCAATTGAGTCAAAGGAACTCCTGTCCATTCAGCAACAACTTGTGCAATGTTTTCACCAGTTACTTTCAATTTATAGTTATGGGAATCCTTTTGTTGAGTACGTTGCTTTTTGCGATCAATCTTATCTTTGAGTGCTAATTCTTGTTGACGAAGAGTAGCTGCACGATCAAAGTCTTGATTATCAATCGCTTCTTCTTTTTGGGTTCGCAAATCTTCTAACTGACTTTCTAATGAAGGCTGATGATTTTTCTTATCTTCAGCATCAATCCGAACCATAGCTGCCGATTCATCAATAAGATCAATTGCTTTATCCGGCAAGAAACGATCTGAAATATAACGATCCGACAATTTAACTGCTTCTTCCAGCGCTTCATCAGTAATCTTAGCATGGTGATGCTCCTCATACTTTGGTCGTAGTCCTCGCAGAATTTGCAGGGTTTGGTCAGTAGTCGGCTCATCAACTTGAACAGTAGCAAAGCGTCGTTCAAGTGCCGCATCAGATTCTATATATTTCTGATATTCATCAAGGGTAGTAGCACCAATTGTTTGCAGCTCGCCTCGTGCTAAGGCTGGTTTCAAAATATTAGATGCATCAATTGCCCCTTCAGCACCACCAGCACCAATTAAGGTATGGAGTTCATCAATAAAAAGAATCACATGCCCATCGTTTTGAATCTCATCAATCACTTTCTTAAGGCGATCTTCAAATTCTCCTCGATACTTGGTACCCGCAACTAATGATCCCATATCTAGCATCATTAAACGTTTATTAGCCAATTCAGCTGGGACTTTTCTCTCAACAATCCGCTGAGCAAGTCCTTCAGCAATCGCCGTCTTCCCTACACCAGGTTCGCCGATTAGCACAGGATTGTTCTTGGTACGACGGCTAAGAATTTGCTCCACACGTTTAACTTCCTTATTTCGACCGATTACAGGATCAAGCTGACCATTCCGAGCAAGTTCTGTCATATCACGAGCTAATTTATCTAATGTTGGTGTACCAGTTTGCTGAATCCGTCGACGAGATGATTGACGATTAGGATTGCGTTGCTGACTATCAGCAATCCCTAACCGCCGTAAAATTACTTTTCTCATCTGTCCTGGCACAACATCTAGACTATATAAAATCCGTGAAGATAGGACACTTTCATCAGCGATTAAGGCTAATAATAAGTGTTCAGTGCCAATCTTCAATGCATGCATTTGTTGGGCTTCTTTACCTGCTAACGATAATACTTGCTTTGCTTTTGGTGAGTATGGGAGATAATCTGAAGCTCCCAGATTTTCCATCGTTCCATAGCCAATTAAGCGTTCAATTTCTTCACGAATATCATCGTTTGTAATAGAAAATTGTTCAAATATTTTATTAGCAATCCCATCTTTATCCATTGAGAGGGCAAGCAGAAGGTGTTCAGTCCCTACTGCTTGGTGTTTAAAGTATTTTGCTTGTTCTTGTGCAATTGCTAGAACATGCTTTGCACTTGGCGTGAACATATTATCCATGTACAATCCCCCTTTTAACTTTCATAGCGAAGTCGATTCAAGAATGATACTAATATCCGGGCGCGAAGTTGATCTTCAACCTTACTATCATTAACTGCTAGCGCTTGTTTAGATAATGCAACAAGCATAAGGTCTCCTTCACGTCTCGTAATCACGTCTTCTTCATATAACGTTCGAACGATATCAAAAGCATCACGTTCACGAACCGAGTCGCCAATTGCTTGAATAAGTGAGTTTAGCACATTTACATCATCAAGTAAATTAACTCGCTCGATTCGAATGTACCCGCCGCCCCCACGCTTACTTTTTACTAAATAACCATTTTGAATAGTAAACCTCGTCTTAATAACATAATTAATCTGTGACGGTACTACATCAAACTGGTTAGCAATCTCAGAACGACGAATTTCGACCTGAGCTGAGTCACCAAGTATTTCTTTTAAGTATGCTTCGATAATATCTGAAATACTTTTATTCTCCATTATATCACCTCGGCTCTTTTGACTAATCTTGACCATTATTTTAACACACTTTTAGAGCGATAGCCTACTTCTATACCCATACATTTAAGGAAATAATAAAGACTAGTGAAGCATTCAAGTGCAACACTAGCCTTTTAGAGAATTAAATATGAACTAACTTTTTTAATTAATCGTTATCGTTGTGAACAAAATCAACAACATTACGACCAACAACCTTGTTATCCTTAAGTTCTTGGATCATATCATTAATTTCGCTTAACTTACGAGTCTTAACGATTGGGTGAACCTTACCTTCTGCACCAAACTGGAAACATTCAGCTAAGTCTTGACGGGTACCAACTAATGAACCAGCAACGATGATACCATCAAGAACAGTCTTAGCAATGTTAAGCTTCATGTCACCTTGTGGAAGAGCAACGGCAACAAGCTTACCATCTGGACGAAGTGAATCAACAGCTTGATCAAATGCAGATGCAGAAACAGCTGTTACTACAGCAGCGTGAACACCGCCAACCTTTTCTTGAATTTGCTTATCAACATCACCGTCATGACGGTTAATTAAAATTTCAGCACCATTCTTCTTAGCAGCTTCAAGCTTATCAGGGTTACCATCAACGGCGATAACATGAGCACCGAATACGTTGTGAGCAAATTGGATACCCAAGTTACCTAAACCACCAGCACCAACGATTGATACCCATTGACCTGGCTTGATGTCAGCAACCTTCAATGCCTTGTACATCGTAACACCGGCACAAGTTAATGAAGTAGCTTCGATAGGGTCAAGACCTTCTGGAACCTTAACAGCGTAATCAGCTGGTACAATACATTGTTCAGCCATCGCACCATCAGCAGTGTAACCTGCATTAAGAACGTTACGACAAAGAGTCTCACGACCAGTTAAACAATATTCACAGTGTCCACAGCCCTTGAAGAACCATGCAATTGATACACGGTCGCCAACTTTCAAGGAAGTAACGCCAGGGGCAACCTTAGATACACGACCAACCCCTTCGTGACCGATAATACGACCGGGCTTCTTACCAAAGTCCCCAGCAGCAACGTGTAAATCAGTGTGACAAAGACCACAATATTCCATGTCAACTAAAGCTTCACCGGGCTTCAAATCCCGAAGTTGAACATCTTTAACAGTAACAAAACCGTCTACTGGATCATTAATAACAGCAGCTTTCATAAGGTAAGATCTCCTTTATTAATAAACAAATTACTTTTTACAATGCTTATAGTACCACAACTCCTAGACAAATTTAAAGTGAAAATTTGCACATTTAACGAAATTAATAATTTTATTTTTTATTTAAAACACTGATATAACAATGATAATGCCCGGAAAATTAATTCTTTTAATATTGTATAGTAAATCACTTACTAATTATCACTAAAACTTTACTGTTACAATTTTAGATGCTCCCTATTAATATGGATATTATAATTTAATCAATTAGACAAAGGAGTGAGTATAATAATGTCTTATGGATATATCACCAAGCTAAGTGAAAATGTAGAGCGGCAACATATTCGTTACAATAATCGTTATGGAACGGCAATTGCTGCTGATATCTACACCCCTAAGAATCTAGAAGAAGACAAATTGTTACCAGCCATCGTAATCGGGACACCTTACGGAAGCACAAAGGAACAGGCAGCAGCAATTTATGCAAATACGTTTGCTCAATTAGGTTTTGTTACCCTTACATTTGATCAAGTATACATGGGCGAATCAGCTGCGAACCTCGTCATGTTGCTTCTCCAGACTTATATGCGGAATCTTTTAGTGCCGCAGTTGATTATCTAGGTACAAAAGCAAAGCATGTCAATCGCGAACAAATAAGTGTTATCGGTATCAGTGGAGGGGCAGGCTCTGCTCTTAGCGCTGCGGCTGTTGATACACGAATTAAATCTGTTGTAACAATTTCAATGTATGATATGACAGATATTCGTGAGATGGCTAATCTTGCTCCTGAACAATTATTCCAGCTTAAAGATCAATTATCAAAGCAACGGTGGGACGATTTTGAAAATGGGCAGCCTAACTATCATCCTTCCTCCCCAGAAGAACCATATGATAGTATTGACGATTTACCAAATCATGATGAATTAACAAATGAGTGGCTTCGTTTTTACGCTCTTAAACGTGGCTTCCATCCAAATGCACGTGGAACTGCAACAACCACTTCTAATTTAGCAATGCTTGAATTTTCTGCGTTAGACTATATTAAAGAAATTTCACCACGACCAATCCTATTTATTTATGGAGACAATGCTCACTCCCGTTCTTATTCCGAGAGAGCTTATTACCTCGCTAACCAACCAAAGCAAAAATTGATCGTAGAAGACTGTGAGCACATTGATCTTTATGATAATATGGAAAAAATTCCAGTAGATCAAATTGCAAAGTTTATAAAAGACAGTTTCAACGCATAATCAAACGACAAAATGCCAGCCAGCGCCTCAAATATGGAGCGCTGGTTGGCATTTTCTTTCTAACTGTTTTCGGAAGTTAATAATAAAAGACTGCTATCTCTTCTATTATAGAAGAGGATAACAGTCTTTTTAACTTATCGGAATTACAAGATTTGAACAAATGGTACACAAGCAACTAGTTTCTACCTATTATATTAGGATTTTATTTGTGAAATTTAAGTCTTGGTACAGAAAATATACAGAATACTTCTATCCGGCAGAAAATGTGGCTATCGTTATTCGGTAGTCATTTTTATTGAACTACTCCCACTTAGCTAAGCCTACGGCTTGACGCTTGAAGTGGGAGATTCTGGGAACATCGCATACTTACTCTACCGGTTCTAAGTGAACTTTCGAGCAGAGGTTACGACTATTGACCAAGGCCCGTCCCGGGCCTAGTAGTTTCATCGGACTACCGCCTAAGTACGTGTTCAAAATACATACTGGCTTGGTTTTCGCCAGCTATTTTTAGCCTGATTGCAACTCGTGGCGTTGTCTCAGCACAAACTCGAAGTTACTCTATACGAAATTGCTCAGTGTCCTCATGGTGAAGCAATGTTAACAGCTTTATTTTCGATGTATTAGAACCAGTTTAATTAGTTGAATTATATCATATCAGAGGGCGATTCATCCCCCACTTGTCGAAGTGGGTATCTGTCAAGTTTTCAT
>NZ_LN887381.1:0-29214 GCF_036621895.1 Limosilactobacillus reuteri subsp. porcinus | reverse complement strand
GTTTCGTGCACTCGCTCTGCTCGCGCACTCAACCAGGTCTAAAGACATTAATATAAAAGCATCAGAATTCCTCTGTGAAGAAATCTGATGCTTTTATTATATCTTCTTATATATTAATAAACTCTTGCGCGTCGACGATAAACAATAAAACGACGGAAAATATATTGCCAAGGTAGCGTTAAAGCGTGAACCAACCGGGTGTATGGGAAGTAACCAAAAATTGCTAATCCACAGAGAACGTGAATTTTATAAATTAATGGCACTGAACGCATCAATTGCCATTGAGGATTAAGAACAAAGAGGCTTCTTGCCCATGGACTAATCGTTGTTCGATAATTGTAATCGATAAATGCACCCGTAATAGTACTTGCTAGACCTAATGCAATTGTAATCAGTAAAGCCCAGTCGACAATAATATCATTGATATCACTTGTCTTATAAACACGAGAACAAGTCATTCGTCGATAAGTAAGAATCGCAATTCCCACAAATGCAAGGATCCCTGCTGGAATTCCCATCATCAATGACCCAAAGATGTGGTACATATGTTCAGTGATCCCAAAATAAGCTGTCCAACTTGCTGGAATAAACATTCCTAAGAAGTGACCAAAGAAAGCTAAAATAATTCCAATGTGGAAAGTAACGCTTCCGATCATTAGCCATTTCTTTTCAAAAAGTTCGCTTGATTTGGCAGTAATTGAGGGATGGAAATATTTAAATCTAACAAATGTTCCAATGAAAAATGATGCCAACATTATATATGGATAAATAACCCATAAGAAAATTGACCAGCCACTATGCATCTTCCTGCACCTCCATTTTAATACACGAACCAATTAATGAACGTGTAAGCCTGATTAACTGAATATAGGGACTATCACTATCTATCACTGCATTTTTTAAAAGGGTATAAGTTCCATCTTCAATCACACTTAATGCTAATTGGATATCCTGACGACGCGGATCATTAGTATAATCGCCATATGCTAGAAATTCTAACAATAAAGGCAAATAATCAGAAAGTTCACTAGTCGCCTCTGATATACCAAACATCTCATATAGCATTTTCAACCGTGCTAAAATGGTTCCTCGTTCACGGGAATCAGTCATCTTGTAGTATGACATATAAAGAGTATAGCGTCGATTCATTTCAAAAAGGCGAGCGTACATCTCTTGAACTTCGATTGGAGATAATGCAGCTAATTCATCAAAGAGGCTTAATAATTCTCCCCGCGTTGCAGTTGATAATGCGTTATCTGTAAGTAATAATTGGCGAATCTCTGGTGAAAATGTTTCCGTCTCAGGATAGTCAATCAAGCGTGAAAGAATGGCAAATGTATCTTTTAAATCTATTAATCGTCTAAAATCAATCACGCCAAATCCCTCCATAGAAACTATCAGCATAAATCTGATTAGTTGATTTGCCAGCTTCTGCCTTCTTAAACATACTCTTGTGTTGGGGAGCTAATGCACAGCCTTCACATTCATCATAGCCAAGACTACCTTGTTCAGTTTGTGCATCTTCCATTTCTGCCTTTTGGCTACTTGGGATAACAAAGCGGTCTTCATATTTAGCAATTGCCAGTAAACGATAAAGTGATGTTGCCCGTTCTTCTGTTAAATCAACTCGTTCTAGTTTACTGCTATCAAAATCCCGACCACTAGTCTTAGCACGCATGTATAGCCGCATCATTGCAAGTTTATATAAGGCTTTCTTGATGACAGGAACGTTTCCAGCAGTTAATAGACTTGCCAAGTATTGAACAGGCACCCGCATTTGATCAATTCCTGGGAAGATCATTTCAGGATTCTTTATTGAGTCCCGTCCTTCAAAGTAACTCATAACTGGTGATAGCGGCGGAATATACCAAACCATTGGCATTGTCCGGTATTCTGGATGAAGTGGGAAGGCAATCTTTTCTTTTACTGCCATTTTATAGATCGGTGACTTTTGTGCAGCTTCAATCATCTCTTCAGAAATGCCATCCTTGAGTGCTTGCTTGACAACTTCAGGATCGTTGGGATCGAGGAATAAGCCAAGTTGTGCTTCATACAGCTTACTCTCATCAGGAGTTGATGCTGCCTCTTCTACTCGATCAGCATCGTATAGAATAGCACCAATATATCGAATTCGACCGACACAGGTTTCGGCGCAAACTGTTGGTTGACCTTCTTCAATTCGCGGATAACAAAAAGTACATTTTTCAGCCTTATGAGTTTTCCAGTTAAAGTAGACCTTCTTATATGGACATCCAGTCATGCAAAAACGCCATCCCCGGCAGCGTTCTTGGTCTACTAAAACAATCCCATCTTCATCTCGTTTGTACATTGCGCCTGATGGACAAGAGGCTACACAAGGTGCATTCAAACAGTGCTCACATAATCGGGGAAGATACATCATAAATGCCTGCTCAAAGTTATTTTTGATATCCCCTTCAATTTTTTGCATGTTAGGATCCTGTTGGACATATTCAGTTGATCCCGCTAAGTCATCATCCCAGTTAGGACCAGTGGTTAATTCCATTCCTTCGCCAGTAATTTGCGACTTAGGACGAGCAACGGGTTGGTGCTTTTGTTCAGGACCAAATAATGTCTTATAGTCATAGGTCCATGGTTCGTAGTAGTTATCTAACTCTGGCATATCATTATTGTAAAAAATCTTACCAAGAGCGATTTTATTTAATTTGCTTCCAGCACGTAATTTTAATTTACCTTTTGAATTAAGAGTCCACCCTCCATGGTATTGATCTTCATCTTCCCAGCGTTTTGGATAACCGACACCTGGCTTAGTTTCAACATTATTAAACCACATGTATTCAGCGCCTGGACGATTTGTCCATGTATTCTTACAAGTTACTGAACAGGTATGACAACCAATACACTTATCGAGGTTTAAGACCATGCTGATTTGTGCTTTAATCTTCACTCCAGTTCACCTTCTTCAACTTTCTTACATTTGCATAAAGATCACGTTGGTTTCCAGTTGGTCCATAGTAATTCCAACCGTAACTCAATTGGCTGTATCCTCCAACCATGTGTGTTGGCTTAATGTGGATTTGCGTCGGTGCATTATGTGATCCCCCACGATTACCGGTAATGGTAGAAAGAGGTTCGTAAATTTCATTATCTTGGGCATGGTACATGTACATTGACCCCTCAGGCATCCGAACAGAAACAACCGCCCGCGCAGTAACAACCCCATTACGGTTATAAACTTCGATCCAGTCGTTATCTTTTACCTTAATCTTATCGGCATCTTGGGGACTAATCCAAATAGTTGGACCACCCCGGAATAATGTCAACATTTCAAGGTTATCGTAGTACATCGTATGAATATTCCATTTACCATGAGGAGTCATATATTTAAGTGTAACTTCATCTTTTACTGGTGGAACATCAACATCTCCTGGGGCCATTACAACTGGTGGTAAGGATGGTTTATAAGTTGCCATATTTTCACCAAATTCACGGAAAATTTCATGATCAATGTAGAAATGCTGACGACCTGTAAGAGTAAATGTAGGAATATTTCGCTCAGTCATTAATGAAAATGGTGTGTAGCGAGCTCCACCATGTTTAGCAGAAGTTCCGATTGGTGTTGGATAAGCTTCTTGTGGTTGAGCAGTGATTTGCTTAAACGACATTGAATCATCAGCATGACCGCGACCAATATCTGTCAAATGTTCACCAGTCCGTTCTTGCTTCTTTTCCCAAGCTCGATCAGCGAGTTTACCATTGGAAGCAGTTGACATCCGTAAGATTGCATCACATACTTTTTCGTCTTCATCAAGTAATGGACAGCCTGCACCAATGCCTTCACTAGCAATTCCATTCATGTCTTTGAGGTAATCATATTGATCATCAACTTTATAGTTATAATTATTTACTATATTAGGGCCAAGAGTGATGTATTTGTCATAGATCTTAGTATAATCACGGGTAACTAATTTTAAAGAAGGCATGGTTTTTCCAGGGATTGGTTCTGTTTCACCGTTCTTCCAATCTTTAATTTCCCCGTATGGTTGAGCGATTTCCCCTTGAGTATTATGTCCTAGTGGTGCGCTCTTAAGATCATAGAAGGTTCCCGGCATGTATTTCTTTGCCATTTCAGAAACAGTCTTAGCCAAGAGCTTGAATTGTTGCCAGTCAGACTTTGATTCCCACATTGGACTAACTGCTGCATTAAATGGGTGAATAAATGGATGCATATCAGTTGATGAAAGGTCCTTCTTTTCATACCAAGTAGCAGCTGGTAGGACAACATCGGAGTACATTGGTGTTGAAACCATTCGGAAGTCCATATCAACAACAAGATCTAACTTACCAATTGCTCCTTTATCACGCCAAATCATATCCTGGGGCTTAACTCGATCATTAGGTTTAGCAAGCAATCCATTTTCAGCGCCTAATAAATGTTTCATAAAGTATTCGGCACCTTTGCCAGAAGAAGCAAATAAGTTTGAACGCCATAAGAAGAACGCTTTGGGTTGATTTTGGTTAGCATCAGGATCTTCAGCAGCAAAATGTAAAGAGCCCTTCTTCAATTCATCGACAACTTTCTTTGAAATTTCATTAATATCAGTTGTATTGTAATCTTTTGCAAAAGATAACGGATTACGATCAAATTGTGGGTATGATGGTAACCATCCTAAACGAATTGCCATTTGATTATAATCAGCATTATGTAAGTAGGAATGTTTACTCTTCCAAACAGGTGATTTTTGAGCTTGGTTATCAATTTCTTCATAACGCCATTGATCAGTTGCAAAGTAATACCAAGTAGTACCTTGCATTTGACGGGCACCACCTTTTTCCCAGTCATTAGCAAAAGTAATATTTGCCCAACCCTCTTGTGGACGGAGCTTTTCTTGACCAACGTAGTGAGCCCAACCACCACCAGTCATACCAACACAACCACACAGCATCAGCATATTAATAATGTTTCGATAGTTCATATCGGCATTGAACCAGTGGTTGACCCCACCACCCATGATTACCATACTCCGCCCTTCATTTTCGGCCGCGTTTTGGGCAAATTCACGAGCAATTTGAATAACTTGCTCTGCTTTTACTCCCGAACGGCTTTCTTGCCAAGCAGGAGTAAAGTAACTCTCAGCATCCATTGCATCTTTAGCAGCAAGTTCATCATTACCAGTCCGATTAATTCCCATTTGAGCCATCATCAGATCATAAACATTAGTTACCAAGTGTTCTTTGCCATCTGTGAATTTGAGCTTTTTAACTGGTAAATGACGTTGCACAACGCTGTTTCCGTCATTACTAAACGCTGGAAAATCAGCAATAATTTGTTCAGTTTCGCCATCTTGATCATTAATAGAAAGTGCCGGATCAATCTTATTACCATTTTGGTCTAATAATTCAAGATTCCATTTTTCCTTAGCATTATATTCTTGTCCCATCGTTCCATTTGGAACAACAATCTTGTGGTTATTTTGGTCATAAACCACTGTCTTCCATGCTGGATTGACAATCGTATCATCAGCAACTAAGTCACTAATCCGGACGAAGCGACCTGGTGTATAGTGATCACCATTTGCTATACTTGGTTCCAATTCAACCATAAATGGTAAATCAGTAAATCGCTTGGAGTAATCAATGAAACGTTTAACTGGGTGCTTTTGGTAGAATTCATCTAAAATTACATAGGTCATCGCTTGAGCAACAGCAGAATCACTACCTGGTTCTGGTGCAAGCCAATCATCAGCAAATTTCACATTTTCAGCATAATCAGGGCTAACTGCTACAATCTTTGTTCCTTTGTACCTAACTTCTGTCATGAAGTGTGCATCTGGTGTCCGAGTTAATGGAACGTTTGATCCCCACATAATAATATAGGAACTGTTATACCATTCTGCAGATTCTGGAACATCAGTCTGTTCACCCCAAACTTGGGGAGATGCAGGCGGTAGATCAGCATACCAATCGTAGAAACTCATTTGTTCCCCACCCATTAAGGCAATGAACCGTGCTCCGGCACTAAAACTCATCATTGACATTGCAGGAATTGGGGTAAAACCACCAATGCGGTCAGGCCCATACTTCTTAATTGTGTATAAGCAAGCAGCTGAAATCATTTCTAATGCTTCATAACGATGAACACGAATTAAGCCACCGTGTCCTCGGACCTTCTTATATTTTTTAGACTTTTCTGGATCTTCGACAATACTTGCCCACGCATCTAAGGGATTTTCATGTTCTTTCTTGGCAGCAGTCCAAAGCTCCCATAACTTGCCACGAATATATGGATACTTAATTCGAACGGGACTGTATTCATACCAAGAGAAACTAGCTCCCCGAGGACATCCCCGTGGTTCATATCCTGGAATATTAGGTCCGCATGATGGATAATCTGTGGCTTGGTGTTCCCAAGTAATAATTCCTTGCTTGACATAAACATTCCAAGAACACGAGCCTGTACAGTTAACTCCATGAGTTGTTCGGACAACTTTGTCATGCGCCCATCGCTGGCGATAAAGCTTTTCCCAACGACGACTATTTTCTTCAAGTTGTGTAAAGGTTCCATTAAACTTATCAACCTTGTTAAAGAACCGTGACTTCATCGTTGATTGACCTCCTTTATTGAATGGCTTACCAATATTAAAAATAAAGTAAGTCTTTTCCCTAATGTAAAGATTAGCACCATAACTGCTATACTACGACTAGGGAAATACCTATATTTTGAACTAAATGAGGTGCTAATATCCATGAATCGTTATGATCGTCAAGAAAGGGTACATCAAATTGGTAGTATTGGTCAGCAAAAAATTAGCCATGCAACTATTATGATTGTCGGTGTAGGGGCATTGGGAAGTTATACAGCCGAGCAACTTGTCCGTGCTGGAGTTAAAAGACTTGTCTTGATTGATCCTGACACTGTTGACGTAACTAATCTTCAACGTCAATCGCTTTTCACCGAAGCAGATGCTAGCCAACAACGGCTTAAGGTCGAAGCAGCTAAAGAACATTTACATAAAATTAATTCAGTATGTCAAATTACTGCGATCCCAGCGCCGATTACTGCTGACCTTATTGACGAATATCAGTTTACCCTTTGTTTAGACTGTCTTGATAATTATCAAGCACGGGATCTATTAAACAAATTAGCAATCATCAAAAACTTTGATTATCTGTTTGCCAGCTGTGCAGGAACCTATGGGAACGTAATGGCGATTTCGCCACAAAATCATCCCTGCTTAAACTGTCTTTTTCCTAATATTAATGAATTAAAACAAAACGATTGTGATTTAATTGGGGTTAATACTGCTTTAATCCCGATTGTGGCGGGACTACAGGTATCTTTAGCGCTTCATTATCTGGTTGACAAAACACAGGTTAATTTTAATGAATTGATCGCGGTTGACAATTGGTCAATGCAATTTAGTAAGTTTGCTATTAATAAAAATTACCATTGTCCCACCTGTGCTAAGCCAAGCAGTATTTCTTTAGAAGAAGAATCAGCACCAGAATTACATATGTTATGTGGGGAAAATGCATATTATACGATCAAAGAGAAACCTATTAATTTTGGCAGACTTAAAGAATTTTTGGCTAAAAAAGAGCTCTTAATTAACGCAAATCGATTGTTTCTTCATTTTAAATGGGAAAATCGTCCAGTAAGTATATTCAAGAATGGTAAGATTGTTATGTATGACTTACCTACTTCGGCGATTGCCCAGAAACAGTTTAAGTCGTTAAATATTTTGATGAAAGAAGACCTATTATGAAAAAAATCGCAATTTTAACGGTTAGCGATAGCCGAACATTAGATAGCGATACTTCTGGAAAATTAATTGCTATGAAGATGGCTAACGCGGGCTTATCAGTAGTTGATCGGGTAATCGTTAATGATGATATTGTCAATATTCAAACTGCCTACCTTCAACTAGAACAACAAGCTCTTGATATCATCATTACTAATGGTGGAACAGGAATTGCTCAGCGTGATGTTACTATTCCGGCTATCCGTCCACTCCTCAAACGTCTAATTCCGGGTTTTGGGGAAGCGTTTCGCCAGATATCTTTTGATGAAATTGGTACTCGTGCGCTTGCATCACAAGCCCTAGCCGGATTTAATTTCCGCAATCAGCTTACCTATTGTTTACCTGGTTCCCAGAATGCCTGTCAAACGGCTCTAAACAAACTAATTTTTCCAGAATATGAACATTTATTATTTGAAAGCAGTTCTCAACGAAAGGAAGTTCATCACCATGCTCACTAGAAGAATTCCAATCTCTGTTGCCGAGGCACAGAAAAAGATTAACGAAATTCCCCTTAAAACAGCTACAGAGACAATCCCGTTATCAGAAGCTAACCACTGTGTTTTAGCTAAAGATGTTCATGCCAATTATGATTATCCTCATTTTCGACGGGCTGGAATGGATGGTTATGCCATTTTAGCCAGCGATGATCATGACTTCCCTCGCGAATTTAACATCCGAGGAGAGATTCAAGCTGGAGCAACTTGGGATCAACCATTACAATCAGGGGATGCGGTCCGAATTATGACTGGTGCATATGTCCCTTCTGATGTAGGAAAAGTAATTCGAATTGAAAAAACGCGGCCCGCTAAAGATGAAAATAAGGTTCAAATTATTACGACTGAAAGCAAGACTAACATTACGGAAGCTGGTACTGATGTAAAAAGCGGTGATATCGTTTTAGCAAAAGACCAGGAAATAAATCCCGGTGGTCTAGCAGTTTTAACGGCTTTTGGTGTTCAAGAAGTAACAGTTTATAAAAAACCACGGATTGCAATTATCGCCACTGGAACTGAATTATTAGGACCTAATGCCACGATTGAACCGGGAAAGATCTTTAATAGTAATGGTATTATGTTAAAAAATCTTGTAGAGGAAACTGGTGGGATTGTTGATTTTGAAACCCAATTACCAGATGATGCTGATCTTATCAAGCAGACTCTTGAAGAACAAATAGCAACTCATGAAATTGTAATTACTGATGGTGGTGTTTCAGTTGGTGATTTTGATTTTATTGGAGATGAAGCACGTAAAGCTGATGAATTGCTTTTTAATAAGATTAAACAACGACCAGGAAGCGTTACGACTGCCTTTGTTCAAAATAATACGTTAATAATGGCCCTTTCTGGGAATCCAGGAGCTTGTTTTACTGGTTTTTACCTTTATATGGAACCGCTGATTCGCCGTTATCAACACCAAGCCAGCCGAATTAAGCAAGTACGGGCAATATTAGCGGCCCCATATAATAAAACAAACGGGTTCGATCGGTATCTTCGTTGTACTTATGAATTCAAAGATAATCAGTTTTATGTTTATCCAAATGGAATCAACAGATCTGGCTCATTAGCTAACCTCCAGACGACAACCTGTTTAGCACTGATTCCGCATAGTACTACTCCAATGAAGGTCGGAACGGAGACAGACGCATGGCTATTACCCTTCAAATAATCGGTCATAAAAAAAGCGGCAAGACTCTTATCACTACGACTTTAATCGAAAGGCTCTCAAAAGAAGGGTATCGAGTAGCTGCTCTTAAACATGATGCCCATAATGCCGCAATGGATGTGCCAACTACTGACAGTGCTAGAATGAGTAGTGCTGGAGCTAAACAGGTTATTTTACAATCTGCGACTGAATTTTTCTTTCATCAAAAAAGTAATGTTCCGTCTTTAACGGAAATGGTTGAATTATTAAGTACCGACAATGATTTTGTCTTGATTGAAGGTCATAAGGAAGCCACTCAATATCCGCAAATTTTATTATTAAAGCCTGGCGAAGATCCTACCAATGTTGCTCATACTCCCCCTCTTAAAATAGGTAGTATCTTTAATGGAACAACCGCTGACTTATTAGGAAAAGATGCAATTGTAAATTGGTGCTATGACTACTTAAAACAAGTAAAGGGGGATGCAGGATGATTGGATTAGTATATGCTGGTGGTAAATCTACCCGTTTTGGGAAAGATAAAGCTACTTATCATGTTCCAGGATTACCAGCTACCAATATAGAGCTAGCAGTCGAGAAATTAACACCCTTTTGTCAGCAGATCGTTGTTTGTGCTAATGAAATAAATCGAGCTCATATATTAGAGTTGGTTGGTCAAGAACCGGCTGTGCAGATTATCTGTGATATTCCCCCTTATGATCATCATGGTCCCCTCTCAGCAATTATTGCTTGTACTGGTCATTTTTCAACTCTTCAGGACTATTTAACTCTGGCTGTTGATTATCCTTATCTCACAAAAGATTCACTTGCTGTTCTTGCTCGTACGTCCAACTCTTATATTGCAACAAGTCAGCACAATCACTATTCATTAGCTCATTTTTCAGTTAGCAATGAACAAGTTACTACTTGGGTTGATAATAATGATGACTGGCGATTACGTAGTTTCATCACTAATAAGTGCGTCTGCCACCCCCTTAAGTATCGCTCAAGTAACGAATTTTCAAATTTAAACTATCGTGAGGTCGATTTAAATGAAAAGTAAAGATTCAATGACAAATCCTGATTTTCAAAAGCTCATTTCCCTTGTTTTAAATGACTTAACAATTAGACGAACAATGCTAGAAAATCGGGAACAAGAAGTAAGCCAACAAATGAGTTCGCTGGAAAAAGATGCGGAGTTAGAACAACTGGACGACCAAATTCAACAGATTCAAGCTGATTTTGATCATTACCGCGAATTTCAGGATCCGAAATTTGATTTTAGTGCAACTAAGTATTTCCAGGGACCATCGATGGGATTACCACGACATCCTTAAAACTCAGACGGCAGGGCTAAAGAAGCAGAGCTTTTCTTAGCCCTGCCTTTTAAGTGGGCCAGCGTTGCTTCTAACTCGAGAAAGCGTTATTATATAAAATAGGAATATTATAAAGACAATTAGAGAATTTTATTGGGGAGGAAGCAGATCGTGCTTGAAACTGCTAATTGGATACAAAAATATTTTAATCAATCACCAGATGCAATCTTCTTATTTAAAAATGATGATCTTTTAGTTAGTAATGAGCCGGCTCAGCGGTTAGTAACTATGCTTAATTTAGATGTTAATTACCTACTGCAAATTGGTAAAAACGCTTGGTCACAACTAGAAAATGATGATTGTGCTTCATGCTTGATTAAAAAGCGGTTAACGGGAGCTACCGTTCCGATAACGTTTCACTCCAACGCTACTCATCCTTTTCATTTTTCAATGGTTTATCGTCCTCTTGACGATAAAGAAAGTGTCTTTGCCCTGACTCTTGAAAATCGTGAGCAACAGCAACGCCTTTCGCAGATTGAAGAGCACCGAATTCTCAATCAATACGTAAATGAAGCACACGAAAAGGAACGGCAAAAAATCTCACAAGATCTTCACGATAGTGTTGCACAGGGAATCTACGCCGCAATAATGGGCATTCAAAGATTAGCAACTGTGCAAAAGCAAAGAAATACTGAGCAATTTCAAGCAATGAGTGCTGCAATCGAAAAGCAGTTACAAATGACCCTTAAAGAGATTAAAGGGCTCGCACTTGATATTCGCCCCTCAGTTCTTGACAATTTTGGCTTAATTCCGGCAATCAAAGCTTTGGCGAAACGTCTTCAAAATAGTACAGGAATCACAATTGATGTTATAGCCCTTACCTCTGCTGAAAAATTACAAAAAAACATTCAAAACGTTCTTTACCGCATTACACAAGAGGCAATTAATAACGCAATTAAACATGCTCATTCAACAGAAATAAGTATTATTGTTACGGATCACAATAGTTACCTTCAGTTAGAGATTCTTGATAATGGAATTGGATTTGATATTGATCAGCATAGTGGATTTAATGGGCATTCACTTGGATTAATGAATATGAATGAACGCGTTAAGGCATATAACGGAGCCTTTACAATTACATCAAAAATTAATAAGGGAACGACAGTCAAGGTAAAGTTTCCCTATAATAATGCTTTAAATAAGGATATGGTGAGAACAAATGTATAACGTTTTAGTTGCAGACGACCACGCAATTGTTCGCTCAGGAATTTCATACTTAGTCGATCTTCAACCGAATTTTACGGTAGTTGATGGGACAGCGAGTGGAACTGATACATATATTCGAGTTGAACAAGGCGGAATTGATATCTTAATTATGGATTTAAGTATGCCCCCTGGTGAAAATGGCCTAATTACTACTCGTCGAATCCATGATAAGTTTCCCAAAGTTAAAATTATCATTCTCTCGATGCATGAAGAACAGGAATATATCAACAAGGCAATGGCAAATGGCGCAATGTCTTATATTTTGAAAAGTTCACCAGATAGCGAAATTGTTAATGCCCTAAAACATGTTATAAATGGCGAGAAATATCTTGATGCAAATATCATTGTTAGTAAGACAGATATTAGAGAAATAAATGCATCTGGTAATACCTTAAAATTAAAGGGCTATAATAGTCTTTCAAAAAGGGAGAAAGAAGTCTTTCCACTTATTGCTTTAGGGTATTCAAATAAAGAGATCTCACAAAAGATGTTTATTTCAACAAAGACAGTGGAAGCCCATAAAGCAAATATTTCACGCAAACTTCACTTACATGGACGGGTTGAACTAGTACAGTATGCTATTCATCACCATTTAATTGACCTTTAACTAGGCGGGGATTCTTAATTAGGAAGAATCCCCGATTTTATTTACGTCGATGTTTTTCTACAATAAAGAAAATACGATTAAAGGAGTGGATTCCTAATGGCTACAAACCTTAGTCGAGATGATGAATTACGAGGAATTCTTAGTGATATTGCTCGCAAACGTTTTACTAATAGTCGACAAGTTAATCCGATTTCTAACTTATTTTTAACAACTAAATACGCAGTTGAAAAACAATATATTTCTGGAGCAGTTATCGACGCATCATTTAGTTCAACATTAGCAGAGATAAATTTAAAAGATGCTGCTTTAACTGATCGCGGCCGTAATAAGCTTGCACAACTTCTTGCTCAATCAACAAAGGAGAATTAATTAAGATGGATATTCAAGATAAGCTAAAACGAGATTACGAAAATAAATCGATCTATACTGCAGGCTTTTACGCAGACCCAGACAATGAACTTGCAAATCGCAAAAAATTATTTGATGCCTTAAAATCATTAGTCGAGAATCAAGAAACAACTACTCCGTTTGCCTTACAAATCATGCTTACAAATGGTGAAATTAATGTAATGCCCCTCGGCCTTGTTGATCTTGATGAACTTAAAAAATATGAAAATGAACAACGGTCCAAGCACGGTTTAGATGAACATAACGATGATATTCCTCTGCTAATCCAATATGCCCCTCATGCAGAAAAAAAAGAAGTGGTTAAAGAAAAAAAAGGCACCGTGCAAGATCTTTTCACAAACTTCAATGAACAAATTGAAAAAATATGGCAAACTGTTAAGAAATTTATGCAAGATAATTTTGCTTTACTAACGATTATCGAAAAAGATTTAATTGCAGATAGTCAGAATGTGATGCAAGAGTATCAACTCACTTTTTCTAAGATGACTGAGGCGGAACGAAAAGAAAAGCTGGGATTTAGTGTTCCAGAAAATGAAATCAACCAATTCTGCCGCTACATGGCTGATATGCATGAAGTTCAAGCAATCGTATTATCTGCGGGGGCCTTTGCTAACCATGAGCTTCTTGGTAAAAATTCCTTTACTGAAATGATAAGCGATAATATTCGACGGAGTACCCTCTTTTGGGTTCTTGATAATACCTTCTACGAAATTTACTATTATTTCTACATGAGTAATGACAATGATAAACTCCATAAGCGACTTAAACATCAACGAGAAGCCCTCATCGTTAATATGCGTAATGATGCTTTTCATCGTGCACAAGAATTTACTGAGAAACAAATTAAAAATGTTGATTTTAATGAGTATTTCAGTGATATCTTCATCCCCGTTGCTGAACAAATAATTGCTGAAGTAAATAAATTTAAGGACTGATATTGTGAATTTAACACCAGATGAACGGTTGGTAGATGCATTAACAACCGTTATTTATCAATATCCTCCAATGGTTCGCGAAATGATTAACTTGAGTACTGGTGAAGAAGAACGGCGGCTAAGGTTGTCGCTTTTTGAGGCTTTTAGTTATTTCAACGAAAAAGAGCTCACAATTGATCAAATCACAGCTGCTCAACTACCAGAACTATTGGCATTAGCAACTCATTTGAATCCTCCTTCTTTTCAGCCAAATAACCTAACTCCTGGGGAATTCGCTAGTCAAAAAGCTTATTCATATGTTGCGAGCTACTTAATGAATCGCTTTGTCCGTTCACTAAGTACTGTAGGTAATCCTCCACAAATAATTGAGGAGTTGACAACTGACGCTGGAGATGTGATGCTTGCACAGATTCGACGGCTACAGTTTAACTATAATCAGCAATTTAAGGTAGCTGACTATTTAGCAGATGTTAAAGCACGATGGGGATTACTTGGAACAATGACTGCAAAACAAAGTGCCGTCCTTAGCGGAGCAAAAAGGGAAATTGTTTCACTTGCAGGACAGATTGGTCAAGCCTTTGGTACTGCTAGTTATATTACACATGAGTTTCAACAACTCAGTAATGATCCCGACTCATTTGTAAAGATGATAACGAGTGGTCAGTATCCCCTGGCACTTTTATTCGCGCGCCAACAGAATCCACAATGGTTTAGTAATTTCTTCTCTTCAGATCATCGTCCTTCACAAGCGATGTTTAAGCAAGCCCATCAATTAGCACTTGAACGAATTGATGATGTCAAACAACTAATTGCTGATATCTTCTCCCAGCTAATCCTTGATATTAAAGTGTTACCAGCTGGTCAAACTCAGGATGCATTGTTTCGATTAGTTGAAAAATTAAAAAAAGAATAATTTAAAACTAAAAATGGAGATTAAGGAAGAATTATCCTCATCTCCATTTTTTCAATGTATTATTTAACGATGTGAACATCACCATGAATGTAATGTTTCCATAGAGCAAACCAGCAAATTACACCGGTTAACGCTAAGAGTGCAATTCCAAGCTCATAACTGCCTGTCCATTGGTAAATATAACCAATAATTAGTGGTGGAAAGAAACCTCCTAAGCCACCAACTGCTCCAACGAAACCAGTAACCGCTCCCGTATTACCTTGGGATACATATGGAACCATTTTGAAGACAACCCCGTTACCAATCCCTGCAGAAAGACCAACCAAAACAATCCCTGCGATAAACATGAATTGATTGTGAAAACTAAGCATAATCCAAATAGCAAAAATAACGATTGCTACAAAGACCCATTGTAATAATGCCATGGGGCGTTTTCTATCAGCAAGGTAACCACCAAATGGACGAACTAACGTACATACGAAAGCAAATAATGCTGAATAAAGGCCGGCAGTAACAGGCGTATAATGAAACATCCCGGTTAAGAACGTCGGTGTTAAGTTTGTAAATGCAACGAATAAACCGAATGTCAGAAAGTAAAACAGTGATAAGTACCATGTTCCACTGTCCGCGGCAACAGACAATGCGCCCTTAATCGTTTTACTTTTATCAACTGGCATTTCTTTACAAAAAACTGCGAAAAGAACACCAAAGATCACTGTAAGAATAATCAAAAAGTAGTAAACACTATCAAATCCCGCTGCCTTGGAAATATAAGGTAAAGTCATGGCAGCCACAGCATTCCCCATATTCCCCATTGAAACGATTCCCAGGGCTAGTCCTTGCTGTTCTGGCGGAAACCAAACTGAAGCATAAGAAACTCCAACGGCAAATGATGTTCCTGACATCCCAACAAGCAATGCGGCAAAGAGCAACATTCCAAATGAATGAACATGTGGAATCATAATTAGTGGAATCAAAATAAAGGCCATTAAGATCAAATAAACCTTTTTTCCGCCGTAACGGTCACTTAAGATCCCTACTGGAATTCGCATAATTGATCCCAAAAGGACTGGTGTCGCTAATAACAACGTTCGCTGCGATACATCCAAATTGAACATCTCAGCAATTTGGGATGCAAGTGGCGCAAAGTTAGACCACGACATAAAACAAACAATCATTGCAAGCGTGGAGAGGATCAATGCAGTATAAGCATTTCTCCTACTCCCATGAGCAACATCTTTAACACTTGACATAATCAAGTCCTCCTCCTATGTAATTCTAACTATCTTCTAGAGTAATCTAGCCACCACTAACCGGCGGAATGATTGCGATTTCATCATCGACCTCTAAGGTAATTATATCTGCGTTAACAAATTCTTGATTAATTGCTATCCGCGAATTTGCTAAAGTTGACGTCAGTTGTGGTGCCCGCTGGCTAATTTGCTTAAGAAGGTCATCTACTCGAATAGGATTAGCAACATCAAGAGTAATAGATGGTCCTAACTGATCTTGTAAAAACGCAAATAATTTAACGTTAATTTCCATTAGTTTCCCCACCTTACCTTATCTGTATCATATTCCTTTTTCCAGATTGGTACTTCATGCTTAAGTGTATCAATCACATGTTGGCACCATTTGAATGCTTCTGCACGATGCGGAGCCGCCACACCTACAAATACCGCGATATCAGTAAGCGTCAATTCGCCAGTCCGGTGAGCGACAACAACGCGTCCTCCTTGTTCTTCAATTGGTGCTGCAATTTTTTCTAATTGTTTTTCCGCCATGGGATGATAAGCTGAATACTCAATCTTAGTAGTCTCGATCTCGCCAGTCCATTGACGAACAGTGCCGACAAACATATCAATTCCTCCATATTCTGGAGCAACAAGCTGTTTATACATCTCACTTACATCAATGGGTTCATCGCTTATTCGTAAATAATGCAACAATAATCACCCGCCTTTATAATGCTTATTATTACACAAGATAATAGTTCTTTAGAATTAGTCAAATCCCTAATAATAGGATTTTAAGAGACTTGTTATACTAGCACCTGAATGAAAGGACGATTAATCAATGAATACTTTAATTCTCTACGATACACTCTACGGTCATAACTTCGAATTAGGAAACTTTATTCACCAAACTATCCTTCCGTCTGCCATTTTTCTTTCTTTTAAGGAGGCTCTCCAAGTAAAATTAGATAGTATTGACTTACTTATCCTCTGTCCCTGTACTTATGGGGAAGGACAACTCACAGCCTCTGAAGAAAAGTTCTATAATTATCTTTGTCAGTTTTCTGTCCCAAGGCTGGTTTATTATATTGCAGGTGTAGGAGATAAAAATTTTGGCCCAGCAAAATTTGCTAACGCAGTAAATACTTTTGATCACCAGTTGCGTCAGCACGGTGCCTCACCATTAGCATCTTCATTAAAAATCGACTATGAAGACCTGCCAACTGCTCAACAAACAGTTACTGATGAAATCACTAATTTCTTAAGAAAAGGAAGAGATTCTAATTACTAAGCATCATTATCATCTAACACTTTTTACTGCGATTTTATTGGTTATTATTACAGTAGTTTTCGCTCTTTCTTGTGGGCGCATCTACTATTCACCAATCATAATCCTTCAAACGCTATTTCATTCCCAAAGTAATCCTGCTGCAGCAAACATTATTTTTAACCTTCGCCTTCCCAGAATCATCGGTGCGCTGTTAATTGGCGCTGGCCTAGCAATGGCTGGTTGTTCTTTCCAGAGTGTTTTTCATAATCCTTTGGTCTCGCCTGATATTTTAGGGGTGTCGTATGGTTCGGCCGCCGGGGCTGCTAGTGCAATTCTCTTAGGCTATGGCATTGGACTTACTCAGCTTTTTGCTTTTGTTGGTGGAATTATTGCGGTCAGTTTAACTTTATTGATTGCCCAAATCCTTCATCAGCGCGGAACCTTAATTCTAGTATTAGCCGGAATTGTGATTTCTGGTTTTATGCAGGCATTAGTTGGATTACTAAAGTACATTGCTGATCCGGATTCACAATTACAAAGTATTGTCTACTGGCAACTAGGTAGTTTAGCAAAAGTTGATTTTTCGAATATTATTGCTGTCCTTCCCTTTTTGATTATAGGTACAATAATTCTATTTGTTCTTCGCTGGCATATGACAATTCTTTCACTTGGCAACCAACAAGCACGTCTAGAAGGAATCAATGTGGATATGGAGCAACTACTGATAATTACCGCCAGCACGTTTTTAACAGCTGCAACAGTTTGTCTTAGCGGAAATATTGGCTGGATTGGACTTGTAATTCCGCATATTGCTCGACTTTTAGTTGGGGATAATACAAAAGAAACCCTTCCCCTTGCAGCAGTTATTGGTGCGCTATTTTTGTTAATTGTCGATACAATGGCTCGATCCCTATCGGCAGGGGAAATTCCATTAAGTATCCTAACTGGCTTCATCGGCGCACCCTTATTTGTTTATATTCTAATTAAGAAGAAGGTGCAATTAAATTGAAAGTCCTCGAAGTTGATAACCTTAGTTTTGCCTATTCAAAAACACATCCGGTCTTTCACAACGTTAACTTTAGTCTTGAAGCTGGAAAGGTATTTACTATCCTTGGCCCTAACGGTGTTGGAAAATCAACACTTCTCCACTGTTTAGTCGGCCTTTTGACACCAAATGAAGGAACCGTAATAGTTAACGGAAAAGAGCTTGGAAATTTGAAGCACAAAACGCTTGCACAACAAGTTGCCTATGTTCCTCAGGATTATCATATTAATTCCAATCTCACAGTACTTGATTATTTATTAACTGGTCGTGCACCTTACCTTTCTTTTCTCCAAACTCCGCATCAGAAAGACGTTCAACTTGCTGAAACCTATTTACAACGTTTTCATCTTTCACCTTTTCGTGATCATCCCTTTATCTCATTAAGCGGTGGTCAACAGCAGCTAATTACGATTATTCGAGCCCTACTTCAAGAACCGCGCTTGTTAATTCTCGATGAACCTATGGCAGCCCTTGATTTAAGTCGACAGTACGAAATATTAAAACTAATTCAAGACTTAGTTCAGCAAAAAATCACCATTATTCTTACTACTCACCTTCCAGACCATGCTTTAATGCTACCAACTACAATCGGCCTTCTTGATTCAAAAGGTTCCATGGTTACTGGATCGTGTGAGGAGTTAATGACAACTGAACAGCTAGAAAGGATTTATCATGTTCCACTAACTCTTACTTACCTCCCCCAATTACAACGATATACTTGTCAAATTAAGATATAGTTAAAAGCCTCTCCTAACTTGGATAATTTCCAAATCAAGAGAGGCTTTTTAGACTAATTTTCACCAGCCAAAATTTGCTTTGCCTGTTTAACTGTTAAATTGTAGTGGTAGTATTTTTGATAAAATTTTTGAACTTCAGAGACCATGTTAATATTCTTCATTTCTTGGGGATGAAGAGTCTTAGCTGCCCATAAGACTTGAAGTGCTTCTTCTGCACTATAACGATCCCATGGGAAGGTACCTTGAGGATTTCCGTATACTTTGTTTTCTCGCACAGCCTTCAATTGGTTTAGCTGACGATTGGCACGTAATGCTTTTCGCGCTTGGGCAGTAGACGTACTACCAACGATAATTACATCCGGATTTGCTTTGATTAATTCTTCAGGCGTGACTGAAATCTGATTTCCCTTTTTAGAAATAGCATTCTTTCCACCTGCCAGTTTAATCCATTCGTTAACAATTGTTTTTTGCCCGTCAACCTTGGTGAGATCTGTTGCATTAACAATATGAAGAACCGTTGGCGTTGATTCGCGGCTCTTCAAATGCTGCTTAACAAGGTTAATATTGTTTGTTAATTCTTTGTTGTATTGTCGAGCAATCCTTGGAGAATTTCCACCTAAAATATTTGCAGTTAATGTAACTGACTTCTTTAACCCAGCAAAATCGGTATACATTGCATTAACTGTTGGTAATTTTGCTTGACGGGATTCCTTTATTTGAGCTTGATCGGAGGCAATTACAACGTCCGGTTTTGTCTTTACCAATTCTTCAACTTGAATTTGATTGCCTGCTAACGGTGCAGCAACTTTAACAATTTTTGGATCTACTACTGTGAACCAATGCTGTTTCTTAACAAGAGGAGTAGTGGCAACTAGCTTATTTTGTCCCCCTAATAACAGCACAACCTGATTATTAGCATGCCATAAGTCAGCAACACGGTTAACTTTCTTTGGAATCTTTATTTTCTCCCCTGTCATATCTGTTACGGTTCTTGTTGAACTGGCCATCGCCGAACTGCTAATAATACTACTAAACAGTAAAAAGATTGCTAAAAATTTCAATAATTTTTTCATTATGGTCTCCTCTATTTTATTTAATTTAATTATAGGTGAGTTAAATACAAATAAAATAAGGGTTTTTATCTAATTCCCTAATATTTTCTTACTCTTTTTCGTATTAAAATCAAAGAAAATGGAGGAATATTTTATGAAGCGAAATCTTAAATCAGCAGTATATAAACACCTAAACTTTACTAATGATTTTCAAAATTTCTTTGATTTTCCGGATTTTCGTGAAATGAGACCAATCATCCGTGAAGCAGTTCAGCAGCTTGCTAAAGATAGCTTTTCGCAACCAGTCTTACCTGTTAAAATTGAGCATCAGGCCCTTGCAATTGAGCAACAATTGGAACGGGAAACTAGAAAATATCAGCAACAAGACGGTTTCTACCCTAATCAGCAGTCTGAACTCCATAATTTAATCCGGCTCTACACAAACCTCTTACAAACGATTAGTAAACGTGAAATAATTGATCAAGAGATTGAAGATGTTATTTATGCCGTCAACCAAACTCGTGAAAGTCTCCGTAAACTAAAAAAGCTTGAAGGTTCCGGAGATTTATATGAGGATAATCAAGATAAGGAACTTGTGCCAGGAACCTTTTATGATATTGTAACGCGACAGCTAATCCGACCTTACTTGTTAAATCCACAGGGAAAGATGATTCCGAAAAACGTTAATTACGAGGGACGACAATTAGTAATTCAAATGATTACTTATTGCTATCGTGACTGGGATTCTTATCTTACCCACCAATACGATGAGCAATACAACATTAAAAATGAACGTGGCCTGACAAGCAGGGAGTATTACGATAAATTAGAGGAAAACGAACTGAAATATGCTGACCATGCCTATGCTGAGGTGATTGCAGATACGTTTAACGAATTTAAGAAAATTCTTGTCCCCGAATATCTTGCCGCTCTTGATATTATGTCAACTAACATTGAGAAAATTCTCATCCAATATCCTCGTCTCCGCCTGCAGTTCAATCAGGTAATCACAAAAAATTTTAAGCTCGATACCCATGGGAAAATGCACGTGATGGATGCCCCGCTCCAAGATATAAGAAATAAGTATAACTACTACCGTGAAAACTTTAGTTAGGAGATTTTAGATGATATGAAGCCCAAAATTACACCGGAAATGAAATTAGGGATGAGAGAGTTTGAAAATACCATGTTTATGCTCAAAGCAATCCCTCGTGAAGAAAATATCAATCGTTTTGCGCTTCAAGGTAACCTCATCCCAGAACGATTAGATAACATTGCCTGGTTCTTACCGGCATATCTTTCAGCCGATTTCAACCTCTTCTTTGTTTTTGCTCCAAACGTCAATAATCGTTGGGCAATTAGCTGCTCACAAGTTCATATCGAGAATGATAACCAAATTACAGCAATGAGCGAAACTGTTCCAACGGGCCTTGGCTTGAATGCAATAAATGAATTAAGTCCTAGTTCCGCAATTGAACTGGTAGCTTATCTAAAAACACTCGAAGTAAATGGATTAGGTTATTTCGACGAAGAAGTAGGCAAAGAAGATGATGATCGATAATTCTTAAATAACCACTTTTTTACAATTAGTGCATAAAAAACACCCTTCACATTTTCGTGAGGGGTGTTATCATCCGTTAATATCCGATATCTAATGTGCCTGTTATAGTTGCCCTTTATTTGTCATTAAACTGACAATTATGTTCACAAAGCAATATTAATCTCTAAACATAGATACAACTCTCTATATTCGAACTTTTACTAAAAAACCGCCCATAAATTCAAATCATATGATGATTTGAATCCCTAATAACAAGCCTTATTATCAAATATTCATAAAGAATAATTTGCGGTATACTATTAATAGACAATTTATTGCATTAGGGGTGCCCATAGTGCTGGGCTGAGATATGCAGTGATGCATGGACTCTAGAACCTGTAAGTTAACGCTTGCGTAGGAAAATGCATCGGACTTTAATACTCAAAGTAGGTGTATGTCCTACCTTGAGTATTTTTTATTTAAGGAGCTAATTTTATGGTACAACATCAAATTGACTGGTCACTGATCGATCGAGTTCGTACTAAAAACCCGATTGTCCTTAATCTCGCCAATTTAGTAACAATTGATAAAGTTGCCGATGCTGTTAGTGCTGTCGGAGCGTCGCCGATCATGTCTGTTGAGCCCACTGAAGCAGATGAGATGGTGGCGCTGGCCAATGCCCTTTCTATCAATCTCGGAACAATTAATGAACATCAGGCAGCACAAATTAGGACGGTTTTGCGAGCTGCCACGCCACTAAAGCCCCTCGTTTTAGACCCAGTAGCGGTAAGTGCGGTTCCATCCCGCTTAAAGTTTGTCCATTCATTGCTAAATGATTTTCATTTTGATGTTATTCGTGGTAATGCCAGTGAAATTGCTGCCTTAGTAGAGGCTGACAATACTAGTCATGGGATTGATGCAGGTAAAGTTCCTAACCAGGTTCAAATTGCCGAAACGTGTGCTCGACGTTACCATTCAATTGTAGTCTTGACTGGTGAAACTGACATAATAACTGATGGGCAAGTTATCTATGAAAATCCCTTTTCTGCCGAGATGTTAACGATGAATGTGGGTAGTGGCGACATGCTTTCTAGTATCATCGCTGCATTTTTAGGGACTACTACTAATACTTGGGATGCTTGTATTGTTGCAACGGTTTTGGTATCTGCTGCTGGGGTATTAGCTAACCGTTATTCAGTAGGTCTAGGTTCGTGGCAAGTACAATTTTTTGACCAGCTTTCGATTATGGATACAAAAGCATTACTAGAATTCTTTGATGAAAGTGAGGAAGATTACCTTGATTAATGATTATCCCCAGGCTCTAACAATTGCTGGAACTGATAGTGGCGGTGGTGCTGGTATTCCAGCAGATGTAAAAACGATGCAAATGCGAGGCGTATACTCAGCGATGGTAGTTGTAGCAGTCACTGCGCAAAATACATTAGGAGTGCAAGATGCCCTGCCAATGCCTGAAAAATTAATTGATGAGCAATTTGCTTCAATCGCTGATGATTTGAAAATTAGGGCTTGTAAAACGGGGATGCTTGCTGACCCTATCCGCGTAAGAGCAGTTGTCCGAAATTTAAAGAAATATGATTTAGGACCGCTTATTGTCGATCCGGTCATGGTAGCAAAAGGGGGCGCAAAGTTACTTAGTGATGATGCAATTTCAATTGTAAGGGATGAACTTATCCCCCTCGCCTCCCTGGTTACGCCAAACATTCCAGAAGCTTGTGAGTTGACGGGAATCGCAATAAGGGATAAAAATGATATTAAAAAGGCTGCCCGCGAATTGCAAAAGCGCGGAGCAAAAAATATTCTCATAAAAGGTGGCCATGCAGAATCTTCAGACAAGGCTGATGATTATATTTTATTTGAAGATGGTAATGATATGTGGTTGACTGCGCCTCGTGTTAATACTAAAAATACTCACGGAACTGGTGATACAATTTCTGCATGTATTACTGCGGAAATTGCTAAGGGTCACTCCATGGAACAGGCAATTATGATTGGGAAGACATATGTTGAAAAGACGATTAGCAAGGGTATTAACGTTGGTCACGGTCATGGGCCACTTAATCACTGGGTTAAAATTGAAGGAGACGATCTAAAATGATGTTTGATCCAAAAATGTTACAAGTATACTTAGTTGGCGGAACACAAGATGTTCATAATGATGTTGTTAAATTTCTCGAAAAAGTGGAGCTAGCAATGAAGAGCGGTATCACCGCCTTCCAATATCGAGAAAAAGGAAATTCGAAGTTACGTCCTAATGAACGAGTAGACTTAGGACTAGAATTACGGACTTTATGTACGCGCTATGGAATTCCATTGATTGTTGATGACGATTATGAATTGGCTCAGCAAATAAACGCTGATGGAGTTCACGTTGGGCAAAATGATACTAAAATTGAACAAGTATCTGTCGCTGTAGGTCATCAGATGTTCATCGGCTATTCCTGTAATACACCAGAACAAGTTGAACGTGCTAATATAATGGACTTTGTTGATTATATTGGCTGTGGTCCCGTTTTCCCTACAAAATCAAAGCCTGACGCTGATACTGCTATTGGTATCAATCGTCTTGAACGTTTAAATATGATTAGTGAACGTCCTGTAGTTGCAATTGGGGGCATCGATGAAGAAAATATGAAAGTTGTTCACGACACTGGAGTTGCAGGTCTAGCTGTTATTTCCCTAGTCTTTGATAGCAAGGATCTTGCAGCAACTGTAAAGAAAATGAAGAATTTGTATAAATAAAAATAGCAAGGTTGGAAGTAATTTCAGCCTTGCTATTTTATTAGGGAATGTTTTTACTAAAGATTATTTTGTCCTTGCTTCCTGCATCCACTTTGAAATTCCAATTGAAATTGCGACTCCAATCCCCAACGGAAGAAAAGCTGTAAAGTTAAGGTGACAAACTTCAAATAACATAAATAATGCCATTAACGGTGCCTGCTGTGACGCTGCCAAAAATAATGAGGCGCCGATAACTGCACACTGAGTTAAAGTCACAACCGGGAAGAAGTGCATGTAAGGAATACCAAGAAATACTCCAATAACTGCTCCAGCGGCAATCGATGGTGTCAGTGTTCCTCCATAGCCCCCACATTTGATTGTAAATAAGGTAACTACTACTTTAGCAACGAGGCCAAACAAGAGCGCTCCTAGAGCCTGAGAATTGATAGTGGTCGTATTCATGGCTAATTGAGCAAGTCCCCGCCCGTTTCCCATAATTTGTGGATAAAAAGCTGCAATTGCTCCTGCTGAGAATGATAAAAGCGGTAATTGCCAGAAAATGTTTTTACCCGTTGCCCGTTTACTAGAAGCTGCTTTAACTCCTTGTTTAAACCAGGTTCCAGTTACTCCAAGGATTAAGCCTAACACAATTGCTAATGGAACAGATAGCAAAGAGAAATCTCGACTCCCAACAATATAATATGGTTCGAATCCTTTTAAAATCGAACCAATCATCGTTGCAATTACTGACATGATTAAGCTAACGGAAACTGAACGAGCATTAATGCGCCGGTATAAAATTTCTAAACAGAAAACAGTTCCTGTAATAGGTGCAATATAGACCCCCGCGAAGCCAGCTCCAGCAGCAGCGGCGATCAACAAACGTTTATCTTCATCATTGAGGTGCAACCATCGATAAGAATCAAGCACTCGGGACCATTTCTGAGCGATAGCAGCCCCTGCTTCTCGTGGGGCTAATTCACGACCGATAGAATTCCCAGTCCCTACAAAAAAGATCTGGGTAACTACGTGAATGAATGTTTTTCTTAACGGCATCTTTTTACCATTTAGGGCATTTTTAATGCTAACTGGATGATAATGGCGCTGAAGGAAGTACCAAATAATGGTAGCGATTATCCCCCCTATTAGCACTGAGACAAATCGATGAATAGGAAAAATATTAATATTAACCGGAATTTTATTTGTCTCGTTAAAATTTAAAAAATAATGCTCTGTTAAATCTAGAATAGCGCTAAGGATCAATGAGCTAAACCCAACGCCTATTCCAAGAACAACCGTTGCAATAGCTAATGGAATGTTCTCTTGCGTTTCTTTCATCTTTTCGTCTCCTCGTATTATATAAATCAACTTTCAGTTTATCACGGATGAATGTAAAAAGATAACAGCAATCTTTTACTATGTTGAATATTATGTAAACTAAAATAAGACCGAAGAATAAGCGTTAAACTTCTTTCTCGGTCTTATTTCTATCTCAGATTATTGTTGGACATACGTCTGTGTTTGGGGATCAAATTCAAATGTTAATTTTTGATCATTTAATTCTACAAAGATCTTTCGGTAATTTTTATCATAACCATTATGAAGCATATCTATTGTTGCTCCATTTTGCGAAGCCTTGATTTGATAAAGGTTGTATTCACCACTTTGATAAGCAAAGTCAAGGCCGTTATCTTGGTAATGAATATATGAGGCATGTTGTCCATATAAGCGGAAGGTCATTGTTTCATTAGGTTCATCACTAATATGACTTACTTCAGGTCCCCATGGAATAATCGTATTCTTTTTAACGAATAATGGTAACTTATCAATTGGCGCTTCTACTAAAATTGACCGCCTACCTGCATACTCAACACCATTCCAAAAGTCAATCCACTCTCCTGCTGGTAAGTAGACTGCTCGTGTATTTTGGCCTTCTTGAACTACGGGAGCAACTAGTAATTCATCGCCAACCATATATTCATCGTTCATTGTCCGAACAGTAGGATCCTGATCGTAGTTTAATACTAACGGACGCATTATTCCGAGCCCATTCTTTGTCTCCTTGTAACAAAGGTCGTATAAGAATGGAATAAAACGATATCTTAACTTTAAATACTTCCGGTAGATTGAGAGCGTTGGTTCACCGAATACCCAAGGTTCTTGTGCACGGGTTCCCATTGAAGCATGATTACGATAGAGCGGACTAAATAAGGCTGCCTCAATCCACCGTGTTAGCATTTCGGCCGTGGCATCTGCACCAAATCCACCAATATCAGTTCCAGCAAAGGTAAAGCCGCTCATTCCTAAATTACATAGTTGAGGAATCATCATTTGTAAATGAGGCCACAAACTTTGATTATCCCCTGTCCAGACGGTTGAATACTTTTGCGTTCCCGCATAAGCTGCCCGGGTAATGACATAAGGTCGTTTATGGCTGTATTTCTTTAATCCATTGTAAGTAGCCTTTGCCATATTATGTCCGTAAACATTATGCAATTTCTTATGGGTAGAAGGGTATTTTCCGTCACTAAAGACAATATTATCAGGGATTTCACCTTCAAATGATGCTGGTTCGTTCATATCGTCCCAAATTCCAGCTGTTCCGGTATCAACAAGGTATTTACAATTATCAGCCCACCATTGTTGTACCTCTTCTCGGCCAAAGTCAGGGAAAACAGCATCGCCAGGCCAAACCTTATTAACATAAACGGTCCCATCAGGATTCTTAACAAAGTATCCTTTCTTAAGTCCTTCTTTATAAATTTTATACTTTTTATCTTGCTTAACACCGGGGTCAATAATCGGCATTACTCTAAATCCTTGGTCTCTCAATTTTGAAACAAATGCTTGAGGATCAGTAAACTTTTCTTTGTTCCAAGTAAATACTCGGTAACCATCCATATAGTCAATATCAAAGTGGATCACATCACAAGGAAGATCATTTTCTCGCAGTTTAGTCGTAATTTCTTGAACTTTTTCAGGACTTACACTGTACCCCCAACGCGATTGCTGATAACCAAGTACCCAGTTTTGTGGCAATGGAACGCGCCCAGTAAGGTAAGTATAATTTGTAACAATATCTCTCAAGTGCGGGCCCCCGATAATGTAATAATCAAGATTACCGGCGACTGCGGAATAAAAGTAGTAATTAGCATTTTCTTTTCCTAAATCAAGATGGCTCCGATAAGGATTATCAAAGAAGAGACCATATGGATGACCATTCTTCAAACCTAACATAAAAGGAATAGACTTATAAAGCCGGGTAAAACTTTCTACTTGGGGTGCTGGATTATCAGTGTTCCAGTTATCGTATTCGTAGCCTCGTTTATTCAAGTACCCAGTTTTATCACCAAGACCATATATCTGCTCATCAGTAGCTAAAGATTTAATTACCTCAAAATATGTCTTATCTTGGTCACTTCCACCAGCGATATCATGACCTTCTGCGGCAACTAATTTTGCATGAGCCTCATCTAGTCCACGGTCAATCGGTGTTCGCTTACCTTGATAATCAATGACTAATGGATGACCCTCCTTGTCATATACATCCATTTTCTCGTTGTCGTATATTTTCACAATTAACGCTGCCGTAGTTAATTCAAGATGGTCACCATGATCTAAAACTGTAAATTTAGTTTTAATTGTCTTATCGCCTTCAATGGCATATGATGCTCCTTTTTCACCGTGATCTTGAAATACTCGAATGATTTCAGGCGTAATAACTGATAAAATAATTGAACTGTTTTGATAATTAATCGTAACCCTTTGATCAACAATTGCATATCCACGTAATTGGTTATTCATTAATATCGTCCTTCCACTTTTTTTCTTTTATTGTATCGCATTTATTTTAAATGTAAACGTTTTCGTAGAGGGAGGATAACTTTTTAAGAATAAATGGGATATAATTAATTGTAATAATGAAAATGAATGAGGCTTATAAATAATGCATAAAAAAGCACAAATTGGATTCGGACTTTTTTGTTGGATTCTATTCGGAGTATTACTCTTCAATGTTTTAACTAAATCTTTATTTATTCGTTCAATTGATGCGGGTGGTTTTGCCCTAACCACTCCAGTATCTGAGATCAAAACTAATATTCTAACCGAATTAACTTTTATGGGTGACCCAGTTACAGTTGGCATTATAACAATCGGCTTAATGCTTCTGTTATGGCGTCGCGGAAGAGCAACCGATAGTGTTTGGTATGGTATGTTACAATTTATCGGTTACTGTTTAGTAATATTAATCAAGTATAGCGTTACTCGTCTTCGTCCTTCCTATCGGTTAATTGATGTTAGTGGATATAGTTTTCCAAGTGGACATACCTTTTCAACAGTTATTTTTACTTTTACGATCTTAGCTCTTCTTTTACCCTATTGTAAAGTTAAATGGCAGAAGGTATTATTAAAAATCCTCGGCGCACTATGGATTATTATTATTATGTATTCACGAGTTTATTTGCGGGCTCATTTTACTTCCGATGTAATTGGGGCCTTCTTCTTAGCTAGCGGATGGTGGTTATTAGCTAATAGTCAGCGCGCTATTTTCTTTCATTGGTTACAAAAACCAGTCAATAAAGTCTAATTATCAAAACACTTAGCTGCAATCAATGAGCAATTATAGCTAAGTGTTTGCTGTTTTACTACTGTTTCTGGATCAACTGAGATGGCCTTTATAGAGCATAATAAAACCCTCTTTAGCGATATCCGAAGCTAAAACAGA
>NZ_LN887380.1:0-29877 GCF_036621895.1 Limosilactobacillus reuteri subsp. porcinus | reverse complement strand
TTTCTTGACTAATCGTAGGAAATGGGAGCGAGACAGAATTCACTTGTGACTTCGTTTTCGAGCCCCCGCAAGCAACAATTGGCCTCCAACGTTCGGTTTTACCGGGCGTTGGAGGCCATTGTTGTACTGCGTCATTTGTCTTTTATGAAAGTAACTTGGCTTAAGTCACAGACCCTTTTTTATTACTTCTGCTGTTCCTTTTGATCAATCTTGAGCACATCCAGAATAATCTGAATGCGGTTCAGCCGGGGTTCAGTCTTGAATTTCCACTTCTTAACATCACGTTCAACATCGTTAATAAATTTTTGCACACCAGGGATGGCAGCCTGTAGTTCATCGATGCTGTTCTTCAACTGTGAAACTTCGCTGCTGAGCCGTTTGAATTCCTCTTGAATTTCTTTTAGCCGTTGCATAACTAGCCTTCTTTCATTTGATCGATGATTGATTGTTGGATTTCTTTGTACTTTTCATCGTTGTACTTACCAGAATTGTCCTTAAAAATCATCTTAAAATCATCATCGCTAGTGTACCGTGGAATCAAGTGGAAGTGGGAGTGGAAGACAGATTGATAAGCGACTTCACCGTTGTTATTAACCACGTTCATCCCCTTGATGTCCGGGTTAGAAGCCTTAACTGCCCGTGCAATCTTGGGGATACGGGAAAATACTTGGGCAGCGAGATCAGCATCATAGGCAAATAAATCGGGAACGTGCTTCTTAGGAATGACGAGGGTGTGACCAGGAGTTCCTTGTGAAATATCAAGGAAGGCCTTTACAACGTCATCTTCATAGACTGTGTAGCTAGGAATCTCACCGTTAATGATTTTGCAGAAAATACAATTATCATCCATATTAATCGCTCCTTTTGAAGATTAAACTTATCCTAAGTATACCGAAAAAATCGCGTTCGTGCATGATTTAGTAGAAGAAATAACCTATGATATAATAAAAAGATATGACTAAGCAATAATTAAGAAGGGATGAATAATGGCTTTAGAGATAAATAAACTTGTTGGTGGATATTCCCAGATTCCTGTGTTGAAGGATGTCAGCTTTGATGTCCAACCAGGTGAATTAGTTGGTTTGATTGGACTAAATGGTGCCGGAAAGTCAACAACGCTAAACCACGTTATTGGCTTGCTGCGACCATTTTCAGGATCGATTAAAATTAATGGTCTTACTATCCAGGCTAACCCGGAAGAATATAAAAAGCAGATCGCCTATGTTCCCGAAACGCCAATTCTTTATGATGAATTGACCCTCCGTGAGCATATTGATTTAACGATTATGGCGTACGAGTTGGACCACGATGAAGCATGGCAGCGGGCGACAAAATTATTAAAACTTTTTCGGCTTGACAATAAGCTTGACTGGTTCCCCGCAAACTTTTCTAAGGGGATGAAGCAAAAGGTAATGATCTGCTGTGCCTTTATGACTAAGGCCAAGCTGCTGATTATTGATGAACCATTCTATGGGTTGGACCCCTTGGCAGTTCATGACTTGCTAGACTTGATTGAGCAAAAGAAGAAGGAGGGCGTCGCAGTTTTGATGTCGACCCACGTCCTTGATACGGCGCAACGGTATTGTGACCGCTTTGTCCTATTGGCAGATGGAAAGGTCCGGGCACATGGAACTCTCGATGAATTACGAGCCGCTGGTGATCATGCCGGCGAATCCTTAGATGAGATTTACTTGCATCTTGCAAAGGGTGATCGTGATGAATAAGTTATTTAGCAAGCGTCGCAGTCAACACTTTATGCTCTTACTGCGTTACTGGCGGTTAGTCTTCAATGACCACTTTGTTATCGCCTTATTTTTCCTGTTCGGAGCCTTGGCGTATGGCTATTCTCAATGGTTGCCAACCTTGGGACCGCATGAATGGTGGACCCGGCTGATCTTGATCGGGTGGTTTACGGTCATTGCCCAAATCGGTCGTCTTGCTACCCTGATCAAAAAGCCAGACCCGGTCTTTCTCTTGCCGCAAGTTGAAGGAATCCATCGTTACCTTAACCAGGCGACCTGGTATAGCTTGATCTTAGCGGAAATAATGACGGTGGTGGGGGCCTTTATCGCCTTACCGTTCGCATTGACAACGGAAAAACTTAGCAGTGCCGAGATTGTGACCATCTTTTTAGTCGCCATTGTTAATAAGGCCGATTGGATGCACGTAGCTCGTAAATCATTGAGTTTGCGCTGGGGTGATCAACAGTGGCGAACCCGGCTAGAATACTGGGTAAACCCGTTACTCGCTTCAATCGCAATGTGGCTGGTTAATCCCTACGTTGGTCTTGTCGTAGCGGTGATCTTGTACTTAGCGGTAATTGTCTATTATCGTGATCTCGCCGTTAATTGGCGGATTGCCGTTAAGGCGGAACAAGATCGGATGTACAGTGTCTACCGTTTCTTTAACCTCTTTACTGATGTACCAAGTGTTCAAGGAAATACCAAACGACGGAAGTGGGCAGATGGCCTGATTCGCTGGCTCAGCAAGGATGGTCAACCATGGTCCTACTTATACGCCCGGGCATTTGTCCGTAGTACGGAAGTGAGCGGGATTGTTAGTCGGTTGACCCTGCTAGGAATGGTGATCGTCTTCTTACTGCCAGCGGGTTGGCTGAGTACTGTGGTGGTCGTGCTCTTTATCTACTTGATAGCGACCCAGCTAATGCCACTCTATGACCAGTATGAATCGAATGTCTTTACTCACATCTATCCAATCCCTGCTAGTCAGCAACAGGCGGACTTCAAGCAGCTATTAGCCAAGGTAACGGCACTTGAAGCATTACTGATCGCTCTTGCTAGTATCGGTTGGCAGTTGAACGTCGGCCAGATGGTAATTAATCTTATTATTGCGGCAGTTGAAGTGGTCTTATTAAGTCGCTTCTACTTCAATGTCAGAGTCAAAAAACTAATGAAATGAGGATTTTAATTTATGCGTGTGAAACATAAAAAGTGGGCTGATCCATTAATTGCTGCCCATCCAGAACTAATGATTGATGATGCTACTCAATTTAAGGGCAAGTGGCAATCACGGTTTGCAAAAGAACACCCCCTTCACTTAGAAGTGGGGATGGGAAAAGGTCAATTTATCATTGGCATGGCGAAGGCTCACCCAGAAATCAACTTTATCGGTCTGGAGATTCAGCGGACTGTTGCGGCAATCGCCCTCAAAAAAGCGCTCGAGGAAGACTTGCCAAACTTGCAATTGATTTGTGGGGATGGGGAAGACTTGCAAGAATACTTTGAAGATGGGGAAGTCACTAAGATGTACCTTAACTTCTCTGATCCATGGCCGAAGAAACGGCATGCTAAGCGGCGCCTGACCTACAAGACCTTCTTAGCAACCTATCAGCAGATCCTCCAAGATCAAGGGGCAATTGAACTGAAGACTGATAACATGGGTCTCTTTGAATTCTCCTTGGAAAGCATGAATAACTATGGGATGATCTTTGATGGAGTTTGGTTAGACCTACACCATAGCGAAGAAAATGAGCATAATGTTGAAACTGAGTATGAACAGAAATTTGCGGCAAAAGGTCAGCCAATCTATAAGTTAATTGCTGATTTTAAGTAAAATACTAGGGACTGTGACATAAGTTAAGTTACTTTCATAAAAATCAAATGCGCAGTACAACAATAGGCCTCCAACGTCCGGCAAAGCCGAACATTGGAGGCCTATTGTTGCTTGCGGGGGCTCCCAGAGGCTAGCTTCGCGTCGAAAAACGAAGTCACAAGTGACTTCTGTCTCGCTCCCTAGTATTTTTTCGCTTCTTTAAGTTTTTTATCAATAGCTGAGGTATACAAATTCTGCCGGCTAGTGATGAAATAATGCATGATAAATTCCTTTTGAAACGATTTGGTGGTTTTTCCCCTTAGTCTGGATCTTTTAATGATTTACCACTCTTAATTTGTTTAAATTGATTGAATGCTTGTTCAATTGTTTGATATTCGTCAGTCGAAAGTTCAATTTTCATTGCTTGTGCGTTAGAAAGTACTTGCCGGGCATTTTTAGCTCCTGGAATCACCGCAGTAATGAGTGGGTTTTGCAGATACCATGCGAGGATTATTTGAGCAATCGTAGCGTGATGGTTATCAGCAATTGGACGGACGAGATCAACAGCATGTAAGATTGTGCTGTAACGCGGTTCTTTGAAGTCTGCAATTTGACTGCGGATATCATCAGCGGGGAATGTTGCATCAGTGGTATACTTTCCAGTCAATAGCCCAGAAGCTAGCGGGAAGTAAGGGACAAAGCTGATGTTGTTCTCATGAAGGTAATCTAGCATTCCTTCCGTTAAATGATCTTGATGAAGAAGGCTGAATTCGTCTTCTACAATGTCAATATAACCATCCGCATTTGCCTCTTTGATTTGAGCAAGACTGAAATTGGAAATTCCGATTGCCCGAATCTTTCCTTCTTCCCGTAATTTCTGCAGAGCACCGACTGCCTCTGCTTTCGGCGTATCATGATCAGGAAAGTGCAGATAGTAAATATCAATGTAGTCAGTTTGCAGCCGTTTTAAACTGTCATTGACCTGCTTAGTGATAAAATCCGGGTCGTTATTAATAGCTTCTTTACCCGTTGAAAAATCATGACCGCCCTTTGTTGCAATGATGATTTTATGCCGATCATAATCTTGAATGGCTTGCCCGATCAATTCCTCTGAATGACCCAAGCCATAGACATAGGCAGTATCTAATAAATTAATTCCATTATCTAAAGCGGTCTTAACAAGATCAATGCCGGCTTGATCATCTAACCCTGGGAAGAGATTATAACCGCCAACAGCGTTTGTTCCAAGACCGAGGGGATTTACTTTAACTTCTGAATGACCGATTGTTACTGGATACATCATGATAAACCTCCTTATTGGTGAAAGCGCATGCATCAATTGCCTTAATTATACTAAAAATATTCTTGGTATGTACCTGAATATTGAATTGGAATAGTAAATTAACGAAACTGGATTGAACGTTGAATATAATTAAGCAGATCCCGATAAGGAGGCGGATATTTGCAACTAGTACCTAAAAATATCAAGCTTTAATTTTTTGCTGATGAGTTCAAGGAGTGCTAGCCCGGCAACACTATTACCAGCATGGTCGAGTGCCGGACTGAAAATTCCGATCCCGTAATGATTGGGGGCAGCAGAAACTAAACCGCCACCGACACCGCTCTTAGTCGGTACACCGATTCGAACGGAATAAGTTCCTGATTCATTGTAGAGGCCAGTCGTCATCATGACCGATTTTGTATATGTAGCGGCTTCGCTTGAAATGATTCGTTCATTATTCCAAGGAGCGATCCCGTCATTGGCAAGGACAGCACCGAGATTAGCTAGACTTTGGCAAGTGACCATCATTGAACACTACTTAAAATAGGTATCAAGGCTAAGGGTTACGTCATTGGTGAGGACTTCTTTGGCCTTGAGATAGTAGGCTAACGACCGATTCATATCTCCGGTTCGCAACTCCGATTGGTAAATTTCTTCATTGAGGGTGATATCGAGATCATTGCAGATTTTACGACTAAATTCAAGAATTTGGTCAAAGGGAGAAAGCCCATCTTGTTCTTCGATTAATGAACTAATGAGGATGGTGCCACTATTAATAAAAGCATTGAGGGGGTGCGTCTCTTTAGTGATTTCCATGTTAAGGATTGTATCGAACGGGAAGCCGGTTTGGCGTGTTCCCACTTGCTCTTCAACTGCTGACAAGCCTAAACGTTCAATTGCGTAGAGGAGGGTGATTACTTTCGAGACACTTTCGATAGCAAACCGAACTTGCGATGCTCCTGCTTCTACTTTTTTATCATTTGTGACGTCGAAAAGGTAAACGCCAAGTTAATAAGGATCAACTTTTGCTAAAGCGGGAATATATGTCGCTACCTGTCCTTCGTCAATTTTGCTCCAACATTCTTGAATTGCGTCATTAAGATTCATGATAGTTCTCCTTTAATTAAAAAAGCTGGGAAAGTTTGTCCCCAGCCTTTACTTTAGTTATTCTCAATTCGTTTTAATTCCAATAGACTACCAGTATACGCGTCAGCAATAAACTCGTAATCTACTTCTTCGCCATCTTCTAGACGAGAAACGCCGCCTTCATAAGCATGGGTTTTAACCGCAAATCGTTGGAAAGGTACTGCTTTATTATTGATCCAGCTACCGGTTAGAGAACCTTCACTTGCAAAATCGTTCTTGACTAATTTTAAGATCCGCTCAGCAGATATTTGGCGGTTACCAAAAAGTTTACCAGCGATAAAACCGGCGATTCCAGACGCACCTAATGTGACTGGAATCAGCCAGGGGTTGAGGGAGTTATTGTTTGCATTCATATGATTGCTTCCTTCACTATTTAAATTTAATCCGTTCTTAACTTCTCATTTATTCTATCATTTTTAATTATTAAAATCCAAATATCTAGTCCTTACAAGCAGATTACTTACAATAGATAAGAAGCATGGTATAATATTGCTAAAATGATATAAGGATGAGGATTATGGAAAGATTACCACAATTAAAAGAAGATCAATTAATTGAAACTATTGGCAATAGCAAGGTCGTCCTTTTCTTTACAGCTGGTTGGTGCCCAGATTGCCGTTTTATTAAGCCGGCAATGCCTGAGATCGAACAAGACTTCAGTGATTATACTTTCTATGAAGTTGATCGCGATGAAAACATCGACCTCGCTGCTGAATTAAATGTATTTGGAATTCCAAGTTTCATTGTATATGATAATGGTAAAGAAATTGGTCGATTTGTCAATAAAGATCGTAAAACTAAGCAACAAGTTGAAGATTTTTTAAACAATTTGAAGTAAAATAAGAAGGCTGTGAAAATAAAGGGACTGAATTATTCAGCCTTCTTTAGTTTTAAATTAGATTTTCATAGTCTTCTTTTTATGTAATAATATAAAATGGTAGATTATATTAGAGAGAGGAATATTTGATGTTAATTTCAAGTTACAATCCCAATGAATTAGGCGACATTTTAGTCGTTATTACCGCTCCAGATGCGGATAACCAAATTACTAAGATTGCTGATGATGTAGCTCAGATCACCGTTGAAAAAGATGGCGCATTACTTGGCTATAACTTTATGAACGCCAGCAAGGTCTTACCAGAATTAACAAGTGAAAACGGGCAAGTATTTTTAGATGCAGCCCAAGTTGAAAAATTAAATGCAAAGTTACAAGAAGCGGGCTTTGATAAGCTCTTAACGGCTGACGAAGATCCTAAATTTGTGGTCGGTTATGTTGAAAAGATCACTGACCATCCTAAGTCTGACCACTTAAAAGTAACGCAAACACGGATTGCTGATGATAAGACTGTCCAAATCGTATGTGGATCTCCTAATGTTGCAGAAGGTATTAAAGTCGTAGTTGCTCGGCCTGGTGCGATGATGCCAGACGGTAAGATCATTTGGCCTGGTCAATTGATGGGTGTTGATAGTGGCGGAATGCTCTGTGGTTTCCGTGAACTACGGATTAAGAATGCTCCCGATGAAAAGGGCCTATTCATTATCCCTGATGACTGGCAAGAAGTCGGTGAACCGGTTGATTTTGCTAAGGCCGATACGTTTTACCCAGAAAACTAACAAAAAACAGCTGATTACTATTGCCAAAATTTTATAATGCTTTATTATTTAGTGAGGGATGGATCATAGTTACTGATCTACCCCTCGCATTTATTTTAAATTGAATTGTTGAAAGGAATTGGATTGATGGAACAAAATACATATTACTTTGTTGGTATTAAAGGGACCGGGATGGCCTCTTTAGCACGTATCCTTCATGACAAAGGACACCGAGTACTAGGTTCAGATATTGAAAAGGAAACATTTACACAAGCGCCATTATTAGCGGCGGGAATTAAAATTTTGCCATTTGATCCAGCCAATTTGAAACCAGGGATGATTGTTATCCAAGGAAACGCTTTTGATGATGATCACCCAGAGATTAAACGAGCACATGAATTAGGCCTTAAAATTTTAAGTTACCCTGAGGCTGTTGAAAATGAGGTTAAGAATCATACTAGTATTGGGATTGCCGGAGCACACGGTAAGACCAGTACGACTGCATTGTTATCACACGTATTAGCGGCAGTTGAACCAACTAGCTACTTGATCGGTGATGGAGTAGGTAAAGGAAATGCGGATGCACGCTTCTTTGTTTTTGAAGCCGATGAATACCGTGATCACTTCCTTGCCTATCATCCGGACTATGCAATTATGACAAACGTTGACTTTGATCACCCTGATTACTTCAATGATTTGGCAGATGTCCGTGATTCATTTGAAACATACGGTAAGCAAGTTCAACGAGCAATTTTTGCTTGGGGAGACGATCCTAGTCTTCGTGACTTAAATGTTGATGTTCCGGTTTACTACTATGGAACTAATCCAGATGATGATTTCCGGGCAGAAAGCATTCAACGGACACCAGAAGGCTCAACATATGATGCTTACTTCCGTGACCAAAAGCTTGGCACATTTACCATTCACTTATACGGTGAACACAGTGTTCTTAATAGCTTGGCGGTACTAGCGGTTGCATACATGGAGCACATGAACATGGATGAGATCCAACAGGAACTAGCCAACTTTAGTGGGGTAAAGCGTCGTTTCAGCGAAACTGACATTGCGGATACGACCATTATTGATGACTATGCTCACCATCCAAGCGAAATTAAAGCAACAATTGATGCGGCACGGCAAAAGTACCCAGATCGTGAAGTTATCGCTGTTTTCCAGCCTCACACATATTCACGATTGGCCGCTTACATTGATGGTTTTGCAGAATCGCTTAGCCGAGCAGATAAGACTTTTGTTACCCCAATCTTTGGCTCAATTCGTGAAAATGCTGGAAATGTTTCTAGTGCTGATTTGGAGCAACGGATTGAAGGTAGTGAAGGTATCGACATGGATACCATGGACAAACTTTTGCAATACCACAATGCGGTAGTTGTTTTCATGGGTGCCGGTGACGTTGAAAAGTACGAAGAAAAGTACAAAGAATTGTTAAAATAATTAAAGATTTACTTGAATGAAATGGTGGCCTCTGCTACCATTTTTATAATTAGTCAAATAAAGTCAAATTAAATAGAAAGAGGGAGTCTTGATGAATAACTTTTCTCAAGAGCCAGGGCGTCGGGTTGTTACTGACGCAGCTGGTTTGAATAGTTTCTTGACCCGAATGTATGGAAATATGACGCTGGCAGTTCTTGTTTCTGCATTTAGTGCTTACTTGACCATGGGGGTATTCCGGAGTGCGGTTTTCGGTTTCTTTAGTGCTCACCCTGGAATGGTTTGGGTTATCTTATTGCTACCGATTGCTTTGTCAATGGGGGTAAGCTTTAGTGCTACCCGGAACCCAGTTGGGGCATTTGTTATGCTGATGCTGACGGCAATAATCTATGGTGTCGAGTTTGCAATTATTGCTGGTGTTTATTCGGGAGCAAGCATTGCCTCAGCTTTCGTATCATCCGCGGCTGTTTTTGTCACGATGGCTTTGTATGGGACCATTACTAAGCGCGACTTAAGCAAGTTTGGTGCTCACGCGATGGCTGCCTTGATTGCTTTAATGATTGCCTACCTTATCAACATGTTCTTACAAAGTCCGGCCATTGCTTACATCTTCTCCTTTATCGCTGTTATTATCTTTACTGTTTTAACAGCTTGGGATGCACAAAAGATGAAGCAGATCTACATCAACTATGGTGGCGAAGTATCAACAAATGGTTTAGCTGTTCTAGGTGCCCTTCAATTGTACTTAGACTTTGTAAATCTCTTTATCTCACTTCTTCAAATTTTTGGAATGAGTGACCGAAATTAATTAAAAGTGAATGTGAAACAATCTTCTCGACAAGGCAATGGGCTAAGCTAGGACGATGATTAGCACGGCACGGGCTGATTATCGTTCGTACTTAGACTCGAGCCTTGTGATTGTTTTGCACGTTATCTTGTTATTATATTGCAAAATAGTAAGAGGCTGTTGAAAACAAAAGTTTTTCTCAGCCTCTTACTATTTTAAAAAACTACTTATTAACTTTTTTCCTTTTAGTTAAGTAATAAGAACTATCAGTTACGAGAATCAAAAAAGTGGCAATCCAGATAGTTTTCATTCGGAAAAAGGGAAGCAACTGCGCAGAAATGATCGCGCCGAGCGTAAAACAGATCACGATCATTAAATAACTAAAGGCAGCTGATCGTTGCGAGCGATCATGATGAAAATAATATTCGCTCCAGGCAACCGCAGCTTTTTTGACACTGCCGCTTGTAAAGACACTGTTATAGCCGAGCCCCTCGATTTTGCTAAAAGTGGCACTTTGCATTGCAAGCCAAAATGAAACAGCTGGTACCATCAAATAGTCAGGGAAGCTATCGGGGAGAAAACCGATAATTGCTCCTACTAATAAAATCGGCAATAGACAAACTACTCGCCAATAATCAGTTCTTAAATGGGCATGCAGGCTGCTGACCATTGCTAATCCAAGAATAAATGCAATCAATGAGTCAAGCCGATCAACGACGCCGAGAAAATTATGGTTTGCTAAAGCAGCACTAAGAAAAATAATGTTGCCAGTTTAGGCTGCTGCCATTGTGCGCCCACATTTGATATATGTAAAAGCATCGATGAAGCCACCGCTAAAAGTGAGGAGCAGGGCAAAGAGACGTGCTTCTGCAGGCTTTTGATAGTTAATGAGTTTATCCATGAATTTCATCTCACATCTAATGTTTTTTCATTTTAATTATAGCTTAAATCTTTGGTCAAGAAACTAAACCATTACTACATTCTCTGGTACAATTACTATTAGCGATAGAAGGGCGGGGATTAAATGACAAAACAATTATTGTTAATTGACGGAAATAGTATTGTTTTCCGGGCATTTTTTGCTATGCATAATCAAATGGACAAATTTACAAATAAGGACGGCTTGCATACAGCTGCAATTTATGGCTTTAAGTTGATGCTTGACCATGTGTTGCAAAACTTTAAACCGGATGCGGCTTTAGTAGCCTTTGATGCAGGAAAAGTAACCTTCCGGACGAAGATGTATGATGACTATAAGGGTGGTCGAAACAAGACGCCTAATGAATTGACCGAGCAGATCCCTTATGTGCGCGAATTGATCAAAGACTCTGGATTACATAGTTATGAATTAGCTAACTATGAAGCTGATGATATTATCGGTACTTTGGCTAAGCAAGCGGATGATGCTGGCTACAAGACGTTGATCGTAACTGGAGATCGAGACCTTACCCAGTTAGCAAGTGAGAATACGACCGTTGCTGTTACCCACAAGGGAGTTACTGATACGGAGCACTACACACCAGCGCATGTCGAAGAAAAATTAGGGATTACGCCACGCCAAATAATTGATATGAAGGCACTGATGGGTGATTCTTCTGATAATTATCCTGGTGTAACTAAAATTGGGGAAAAGACTGCAATCAAGCTTGTAAAACAGTTTGGTTCAGTTGAAGAGCTTTATGACCATATCGATGACCTCAAAAAGAGTAAGATGAAAGAACATTTGATTGAGGATGAAGAGGTTGCTCGCCAATGTAAGACATTAGCAACAATTCTTCGGGATGCTCCGATCAAGATTGGCTTAGATGATCTGCAATATCAAGGCCCACAAACGGATGACTTGATTAAGTTTTACAAAGAGATGGGCTTTAAATCTTTCTTGAAAAAGATGGATATCGATGGGGCTGGAGAGGAAGATGAAGCTGAGATTGCTCCAATTGACTACACAGTTTTAACTAAAGATAACTTAGATGAACTAGGACAATTAACGGGTGAAGTAAGTTTTTACCTTGAAATGCCAGAAGAAAATTACCACACGTCACCATTCGCTGGTTTTGTGATCGGCAATGAAGGACACTGGTTTACAAGTCGAGATGTGGACCTGCTTAAAGAGACGCCCCTCAAAGATTTACTCCAGAGTGATAATGTTAAGAAAAATGTCTTTAATGCCAAGGCACAAATCGTTGGGCTTCATCGCCTCGGTATTCCGCTTGAAAACATTAATTTTGATCTACTTTTGGCATCTTACCTTCTAAATACTAATGATAATAGTAATGACCTGGGACAAGTAGCTCAGGAACACGGTTACGATGATGTCCGAACAGATGAGGAAGTTTATGGTAAAGGTGCTAAGCGCGCTGTGCCTGATGATGATAAGACCTTTTTTAGTCACCTGGCTACGAAGGCGCGGGCAATTGAACAGCTGCGCAAGGATCTTTTTGCCAAATTAGACGAAAATAAGCAAACGCCACTATATACTGATATTGAATTACCGCTAACCCGGGTTCTTGCAAAAATGGAAATTGCGGGTGTCCATGTAGATGCACAAACTTTGAAAGATATGGGTAGTAAGTTAACTGAACGGCTATCAGAAATTGAAAGTCAGATCTATCAAGAAGCCGGCGAGGAATTTAACATTAACTCAACTAAGCAACTGGGCCATATTCTGTTTGAAAAATTGAAATTGCCAGTGATCAAAAAGACCAAGACCGGTTATTCCACTGCAGTTGATGTGCTGGAAAAGTTAGCTGATAAGTCACCGATTGTTGAGCAAATTTTGGAATATCGGCAAATTGCTAAGCTTCAATCTACCTATATCACTGGTTTGCTGAAAGTTATTCATTCAAATGACCAAAAGATCCATACGCGCTACTTACAGACATTAACGCAAACTGGTCGCTTGTCCTCTGTTGATCCTAACCTGCAAAATATTCCAGTACGGTTGCCGGAAGGACGCTTGATTAGGAAGGCATTTGTTCCTAGTCATGAAGGTTGGCAAATCTTCTCTTCAGATTATTCGCAAGTTGAATTACGGGTTCTTGCCCATATCACTGGTGACAAAAACCTTCAGGAAGACTTTAAGAATGGTGAAGATATTCATGCTAGTACAGCTCGCCGGATTTTCCATTTAGCTCCAGATGCCGAGATTGACCGTAATATGCGGCGTCGGGCAAAAGCGGTTAATTTCGGAATTGTTTATGGGATTAGTGATTATGGACTGGCACAACGGATTCATGTTAGCCGTGCGGAAGCTCATGAATTTATTCAAAATTACTTCCATGAATTCCCCGGTGTAAAGAAATACATCAATGATACGATTGCGTTTGCTAAAGAGAATGGTTATGTTGAGACGATTACTCACCGCCGTCGTTACTTACCAGATATTCATGCCAAAAGCTTTAGCAAGCGATCATTTGCAGAGCGGACAGCAATGAATACGCCAATTCAGGGAAGCGCTGCTGATATCATTAAGATTGCGATGATCCGAATGCAAGATGAGCTTGAGAAACGCCATCTAAAGGCAAAAATGCTCTTGCAGATTCATGATGAATTAGTCTTTGAGGCCCCAAAGGAAGAAATCCCGGTTCTATCGGAATTGGTGCCAAAAGTAATGGATTCGGCCGTTAAGTTAGATGTGCCGCTTAAAGTAGATAGTAAGTATGGGGATACCTGGTATGACCTTAAAAAATAGATCGGAGGAATTAAATGCCTGAATTACCAGAAGTTGAAACTGTTCGCCGCGGTTTGCTGAAGATTGCCGCTAAGCGTAAAATTAACGCGATCGATGTTTATTATGGTAAAACGATTACCAATGACGTTGAAGATTTTCGGCAGGCGTTGATTGGACAGACGATTGAAAATGTTGATCGGCGAGGGAAATATCTTCTTTTTCGTTTTACTAATGATTTGACGATGATTTCACACCTTCGCATGGAAGGAAAATATTACAACCAACCGATTGGCGGACTCATTGATAAGCATACCCATGTTGTCTTTGAATTTACGGATGGCACGGAATTATGCTATCAAGACACCCGCAAGTTTGGCCGGATGACATTGGTAAAAACCGGTGATGAGATGAATGTCGGCGGATTGAAGACGATTGGTCCTGAACCAACGGAAGACGCCTTCACCTTGCCGTACTTTACAGCTGAATTAAAAAAGAGTCGGGGAAAGATTAAGCCATTCTTGCTTAATCAACGTCATGTCGCCGGTCTGGGTAACATTTACGTTGATGAGGTACTATGGATGACGGGGATAAACCCAGAGCAACCAGCTAATACTTTAACGGCTAACCAGATTGCTGAATTACGGGAAAATATTATCAAAGAACTGGCGACAGCGATTAAGTACAAGGGAACCACTGTGCATAGTTTTACGAATGCATTTGGTGATGCCGGTGCTTTCCAAGATCGCTTAAAAGCTTATGGTCATGCGGGGGATGAATGTCCGCGTTGTGGCACGAAGATGGTTAAAATTAAGGTTGCTGAACGCGGAACGACCTTTTGTCCCCACTGTCAAGTATTGAAGGAATAGGAAATGACAAAAATAGTTGGATTAACAGGTGGGATTGCAACCGGCAAGACAACGGTAAGCAACATTTTGCGCCAGGCTGGGATTCCAGTGATTGATGCTGACCAAGTAGCGCGGCAAGTCCAGACACCAGACTCGGTCGGGTTAACGAGGATTGTCAAAGTATTCGGTCCGAAAGTGCTTTTGCCAACAGGGGAGCTCAATCGGCCAGCCTTAGCAAAAATTGTCTTTAATGATAAAGAAGCGTTGAAAAAACTCAATGAGATTCTTCAGCCATTAATTTACGATGCCATTTTTGCGCAGGCCGATACTTTGAAAAAACAGGGAATTTCCCTCGTGGTGTTAGATGTACCATTATTATTCGAGCAACACTATGATGAAGATTGTGATTATGTGGTAGTTGTTTATACTGATCCACAAACGCAGCTTAAGCGGTTAATAGCTCGTGATCACTGTTCTAAAGAGGAAGCCCAAGCGCGAATTGCTGCTCAAATGCCATTATTAGAGAAAGAGGCGCGGGCGGATTTTAAAATAAATAATAATGGTGACCAGAATGCCCTGCAAAAACAAGTCGCATCCCTAATAAATCAGCTAAAAGCAAAGTAAAATGTGGTAAAATAAAGTACTTATACTATAAAGGAGGGGGACACATTGCGCTGTCCACATTGTCACAAAAATGGATCACGGGTTGTCGATAGTCGGCCAAGCGAAGACGGAAGCTTTATTCGTCGTCGTCGTGAGTGCATTCATTGTGGCTTTCGTTTTACAACCTTTGAACGGTACGAGGAAACGCCACTACTAGTAATTAAAAAAGATGGTACGCGCCAAGAATTCAGTCGCAAAAAAATCCTCAATGGAATTGTACGCTCGGCGGAAAAACGACCGGTTAGTATGGAGCGGTTGACCAAGATTGCAGATAAAGTGGAAAAACAAATCCGGAGTATTGGTGAAAGCGAAGTCTCCAGTCAAATTATTGGTAAATTTGTGATGAACGAATTAAAAGGCGTCGATGAGATTGCCTATATTCGGTTTGCAAGTGTTTACCGCCAATTTAAGGACGTTGATGCCTTTATGAGCGAACTTGAATCCATGATGAAGGCAGAACATAAAAAATAACTTAGGAGGGCTGTAAAATGACTGCAGCAGCTTTTGATCCGCAAGCCGGTTATGTTGTTACGGCCAGCACTGCATTTATTAGTTTTAATGACCAGACTTTTGCAACATTTTATCAGCCAATTTTAGGACCAGTTGCGTTTAGCTTTTTTTATGCGTTAAAAGCGCGCCTGCTGCCTAATCCTACGATTGCCAACCGGACCTTGCAAAGTGACCTGTTAGCCCAGGTAAACGCTGGGGGTCAACAAGTGCTGGAGGCTCTCCATCGTTTAGAGGCAGTTGGCTTAGTACAAACTTATTTCCAGCACGATGAGATCGGGGACGTATATGTTTATGAATTGCAGCCAACCCTTACTCCAGAAAAATTTTTAGCTGATAATTTGCTGAGTATTTTACTTTTAGAGGAAGTAGGAGAGGATGCATTTGATAGTTTGACTAAGCAAAGTCGGCAATACAAGCTTGCTTCTTCTAACACTTCATTGACTAATGTAAGTCACAACTTTTTTGAAGAATTTCATATTAACTCGCAGTCAATTACTGAAACACCACAAGCGATTTTAACGGCGCGAAAACAATCACCGGTAGAAAAGCAACCCCAGTTAACTGCGAGGATGAGCGATGACTTTGATTGGCCAACCTTCATTCACTTGCTGGCTAATCAGCCAATTGTCAGTGCAGATCTGGAAAATAATCGAGACCTAATATTATTAGAACATCAATTATATGGGATTGATGCGCCAACGATGAAGACATTGATTTTGCGGTCGATTGATCTGCAAACCAATCATTTCAATCCGAAAAAATTTAAGCAAATTGTTGCGTCTGCCTATAATATTGTCTATTCTTCAACGACAAAGGTAGCGGAAAAAGAAGCGCCGGTGACAAATAAAAATAGTGAACTGACCAGTAAAGATCAAGAATTATTGGTAACAGCTAAAGATTATTCTCCGGTTGAATTTCTACAGGTCCTTAAAGGGCAGACGGGTGGCTATGTAACTTCAGGTGAACGTCATATTCTGACAGGTTTAGTAGCGCAAGAAAAACTTACCCAAGATGCCATTAATATCTTAACTTGGTATGTGATTAGTGACCGGGGAAATTCTACTTTGACAGCTAATTTTGTCGATGCAATTGCCAATAACTGGCTCCAACATGGCGTAATTAATGGAGAGCAAGCCATCGTTCAATTAAAGACTTTCAACAAGCAGTCGCAAGAAAAGAAAACAAAGACGCTAAAGAAAAATAAGTGGCGCAAAACGATTAAGGAACCGATGCCAGAATGGAGTAAGAAAGATACGAGTGAGCTAATGAAAAAAGCTTCCTCACAAGAAATTGCCAAACTGCGTGAACGGATCGCTAATCGTAAGAAGAAGTAGCAGCTAAAGGAGGTGGCAGCATGCAGTCACTAAACAAAACTTTACAAGAGTTAATGCGCGGTCAAAACATCGCAAACAATATCCAACAAACGATGAAACAAGTTTATGCGGATAAAGATGTTCAAGCATTCTTAAACGAAAATCGTGACCGTCTTAGTAAAGAAGCAATTAAACGGGGGCGATCAAAGCTTTATGAGTTTTTTCATGAAAAGCAATTAATTGAAAAAGGCGTGCCAACTGTTGCCCCGGGATATTCTCCGCAATTGGTTATCAGTGCAGGCCAAATTGACGTAACCTACGTTCCAACTAAACAGTTATTAGAACGCCAACGACAACGTTATATTCAACGGCTAGTTAACTCGATTAATATGCCTAAGTTCATTAAAAATGCGTCATATGATGATTATTATCTAAATGAAGATACCCAAACTGATACACGCACAAAGGCAATTCAAGCAGCCATGGACTTTACGGATAATTACCAAAAAGATAATTTTCAACCAGGACTTTACCTATATGGAAAATTCGGAGTCGGAAAAACATACCTCCTTGGAGCAATCGCTAATGAACTCGCTAAGAGTAAGGAAGTTGCAACAACGATGGTTCATTTCCCTAGTTTTGCTGTTGAAATGCGGAATTCAATCAAGCAAAATAATACCGGTGAAAAATTGGATGCTATTAAACGGGCACCGATTTTAATGCTTGATGATATTGGGGCCGGTGCAATGACAACGTGGGTAAGAGATGATATTTTAGGAGTAATTTTAGAATATCGGATGCAAGAAGAATTACCAACTTTCTTTAGTTCTAATTTTTCAATGGATGAGTTGCAAAATAACCACCTTGCTATCAATGCGCAAGGCGATAATGAGCCCCTCAAAGCGGCTCGCATTATGGAGAGAATCAAGTACTTATCACGTGAGATTGAAATGGAAGGAAAGAATTTGCGTGACAAGGGATAAAGTTCTTGACATTAAAGTTTGAATTTAGTAAGCTAGTAAACGTTGAAAGAAAAAGCAGAAGCACCCGCTTCTCGCCTAGGTGATATCGATCGCCGGGCTGACGAGATGAATGATAATCGACCACTAGGATAAGGTCGTTGTTATGAAGCGGGGTACTTTTGTACCTCGCTTTTTTGCTTGATCTTTCGCTAAAAAAATTGGAGGTGCGTTGCCATAGCACAAGATATGATTGTCAATAACGGTATTCGTGCACGGGAAGTGCGGTTAATCGGTCAAGATGGTGAACAATTGGGCATTAAGTCTAAGCATGAAGCGCTACAATTAGCTGAAGAAGCTAACTTAGACCTAGTATTAGTTGCACCAAAGGCACGCCCAGCTGTTGCCCGCATTATGGATTACGGGAAGTACCGTTTCGAGATGCAAAAGAAAGAGCGTGAAGCTCGTAAAAAGCAAAAGACGATAACGGTTAAGGAAATTCGCCTTAGTCCATCAATTGATACTAATGACTTTAATGTTAAGTTAAAGCGTGTTCGTAAGTTCATTGAAAAGGGCGATAAGGTACGGATTTCATTACGGTTCCGTGGTCGTGCTATTACCCATAAGGATATCGGTCGTGACATGATTGAACGAATGGCTGAAGAAACTTCAGACATCGCTACTGTTGTTCAACGTCCGAAGATGGAAGGGCGGAGTATTTTCTTAACTCTTGCTCCGGCTGCTGATAAAGCAAAGAATTAATTTAAGAAGGTAGGAATTAGTTATGCCAAAGATGAAGAGTAACCGTGCTGCTGCCAAGCGTTTCAAGCGTACAGCTAATGGTGGATTCAAGAGTGGAAACTCATTCACTAGTCACCGTTTCCACGGTAAGACTAAGAAGCAACGTCGTCAATTACGTGGTTTGAGCATGATGGACAAGACCAACGTAAAGCGTTACAAGAAGTTATTACCATTTAAGTAAACTTCACAAAAATAACTATTTAATATACGTAGGAGGATTTCAACATGCGAGTTAAAGGTGGAACTGTTACGCGTGCACGTCGCAAGCGCATTATGAAGTTAGCAAAGGGTTACCGTGGTTCAAAGCACCGTCTTTTCAAGACTGCTAAAGACCAAGTAATGAAGAGTTACACTTACGCTTTCCGTGATCGTAAGGTCAACAAGCGTAAGTTCCGTGAACTTTGGATTGCTCGGATTAACGCTGCTGCACGTATGAACGACATTAGTTACAGCAAGTTAATGCACGGCTTAAAGGTTGCTAACATTGACATTAACCGTAAGATGTTAGCTGATTTAGCTGTTAACGATGCAGATGCATTCAAGGCACTCGTTGACGAAGCTAAGAAAGCTCTTAACTAAGCCTAAATAATCTTCGGTCGCTTATGATGCGTATGCATGATAAGCGGCTTTTTTTAATTAGTTGCTTTCCGAGTAAAGCACACGATATAATTAAATACTAGAACATTTAATCGGGTTAACCGATTGGAATATTAAATTTGATGAGGTGCAACTTTGTTAGAGATATTTAAACCAACATGGATGGTTAATACAATATATTCTGTTTCTCCTGCCCAATTAAAAGAGCAGGGAGTGCGAGCTGTTTTTAGTGACCTGGATAATACCTTGATTGCTTGGAACAATCCAGATGGAACTCCAGAATTAAAGGAATGGATGGATTCTTTACGAGAAGCCCATATTCCGCTAATTGTTATTTCTAATAATAGTAAGGAACGAGTTGGAAAAGCTGTTAATAGCCTTGACCTTCCATTTGTTTCGCGATCATTAAAGCCCTTAAGTTTTGGGATTGATCGTGCACGGAAAAAACTTAATTTAGCAAAAGATGAAGTGGTTATGGTTGGTGACCAGTTATTGACTGATGTTGCTGCGGCTAACCAAGCGGGCATTCGAAGCATTTTAGTACGCCCACTATTAAATACAGATAAGTGGGATACCCGTATTAACCGCTTCTTTGAACGCCGTGTTTGGAAGAACTTAAACAAAAAATATCCAGATTTAAAATGGCAGGAGGATTTGAATGACTGAACAAGAACAACAAACTGAAGAATTACGTTGTATAGGTTGTGGGAGTATTATCCAAACAGAAGATCCTAATGGCTTGGGTTACACGCCTAAGTCAGCCCTTGAGAAGGGAAAGGAGACAGGAGAATTATACTGTCAGCGTTGTTTCCGTTTGCGGCACTACAATGAAATTGCTCCAGTGTCATTAACGGATGATGATTTTTTGCGCCTATTAAATCAGATTCGGGATGCCAATGCTTTAATTGTGTATGTTGTTGATGTTTTTGACTTTAATGGAAGCCTAATTCCAGGCTTACACCGTTTTGTTGGTGATAATCCAGTACTATTAGTTGGAAATAAGGAAGACTTGTTGCCACGTTCTCTACGGCGGCCAAAATTAACTGACTGGATTCGTCAACAGGCAAATATTGCCGGATTACGTCCAATTGATACGGTTCTTGTTTCAGCTAAAAAGAACCATCAGATTGACCGCTTGCTTGATGTGATTGAAAAATACCGGCACAATCGAGACGTTTATGTTGTAGGTGTCACCAATGTTGGAAAATCAACGTTAATAAACCAAATTATCAAGCAACGAACGGGAGTAAAAGAATTAATCACTACTTCACGCTTCCCAGGAACTACTCTTGATAAGATTGAAATTCCGCTTGATGATGGGCATGTTTTAGTTGATACTCCTGGAATTATCCATCAAGAACAAATGGCCCATGTCTTGTCGCCAAAAGACTTGAAGATTGTGGCGCCTCAAAAAGAGATTAAACCAAAGACTTACCAATTAAATGATGGTCAAACATTATTCTTAGGTGGTGTTGCGCGGTTTGATTATCTTCATGGCGAACGCGCAGGGATGGTTGCTTATTTTGACAATAATTTACCAATTCACCGTACAAAGCTAAGCAATGCTGATAATTTCTATGCTAAACACTTAGGAGACTTACTTACACCACCGACTAGCGATGAAAAGGATGGGTTCCCACCATTAGAACGTTATGAATTCCACATTACCGAAAAGAGCGATATTGTCTTTGAGGGTCTAGGATGGATTACTGTTCCTGCAAAAACGACTGTTGCTGCATGGGTTCCGAAAGGTGTCGGAGCTCTGGTACGGCGCGCAATGATTTAATTAATATTTGAAAGGAAAGACTTATGCAATTAAGAGGAAAACAAAAACGATTTTTACGAGCACAAGCGAACCACCTTCAACCACTATTTTCTGTGGGTAAAGATGGTTTGACTGACAACTGGCTTGCTCAACTAGATGGCGCACTCGACCGTCGAGAATTAATTAAGGTTAGCATTTTGCAAAACTCAGATGTTACAACTGATGAAGTCCGTGAATTAATTGAAGAAAAAACTTCTATTCAGGTAGTTCAAGTTATTGGTCGGGTATTAGTTTTATTTAAAGTTTCAGCAAATAAGGATGCCCGTGAATTGTCATCACGAGTAGCTGAAATCTAAGTAAAAGTAGGAGTGACGGTTTTGCAAAGCTGTAGTGTAGTAGATAAGGTGCAAACCCAGGCGCAACCGGAGACTAAGGTTAGTGGACACCGTAAGCGTATCGGCCTCTATGGGGGAACATTTAATCCTATTCACAATGCTCACCTATTTATGGCGGATCAGGTTGGTCATGCCCTCTGTCTTGATCGGGTTGATTTTTTACCAGATGCTAAACCTCCCCATGTTGATCATAAAGATTCCCTTGATCCTCAATTGCGGTTGCAGATGCTCGAATTAGCAGTTGCTGATAACCCTTTTTTAGGGATTGAGCATGCCGAATTAGAGCGGGGAGGAGTTAGCTATACTTACGATACTATTAAGTATTTGTTAGATAAGCACCCTGATGTGGATTATTACTTTATTATTGGCGGGGATATGGTCGATTACCTTGACAAGTGGTACCGGATCAATGATTTAATTCGCTTGCCCCATTTTCATTTTGTCGGCGTTCACCGTCAAAGAGCGAAGAATGAGACACAATATCCAGTCATTTGGGTAGATGTCCCAACAGTTGATTTTAGTTCAACCGATATTCGACAACGGGTGCAACATGGTCAATCAATCAAGTATATGGTTCCAGATGCCGTAAGCAAGTTTATTGAGGAGCATCAATTATATCGTGAATAAAGAATTAGTTTATAATAAAAGTTATATCCCAATGACACGGTCTGAACTTATTGACCGTCTCAAGAAGGCGTTAAAGGATAAAAGATTTCAGCATGTGCTACGTGTGGAAGAGACAGCGATTAAGTTAGCTGAGCAATACGGGGTTGATGTTGAAAAAGCTAGTATTGCAGGCCTGTGTCATGATTATGCTAAACAGCGCCCTGACGAAGATTTTATTGCTGAGATTAAGAAAAAAGGGCTTAATCCGCTGCTCTTAGATTATGGTAATGCAATTTGGCATGGAGTGGTTGGCGCAGAGCTAATTAAGGATGAATTAGGGATTTGGGATGAAGATATCCTAAATGCAGTTCGCCACCATACTACTGGAGCGCCAGTAATGACGAAGCTCGAGCAGGTTATTTACATGGCTGACTATATTGAGCCGGGTCGTGACTTTGCCGGCGTAAAAAAAGCACGAGTAATTACAGCCGCAAACCTTCAAGCAGGAGTTGCTTACCAAACAAAACATACGCTGGCTTATTTGATTGAAAATGGAAAGCCGGTATATCCAAAGACAATAGATACCTATAATGCATGGGTTCCGCAATATGAAGGAGAGATAGATTAATGGATAGTAAACAATTATTAGAAATGGTTGTCAAGGCTGCCGATGGTCGGCGCGCAGAAGATATCGTCGCTCTTAAAGTTGATGAAATTAGTCCAATGGCTGATTATTTCGTTATTATGACGGGGGGCTCAGACCGTCAAGTACAGGCGATCACCAATGCCATTGTTGAAAAAGCGCATGAAGAAAATGTTAACATTGGTAGCGTTGAAGGTAAAAACCATGCTCAATGGGTATTGGTTGACCTTGGTGACGTGGTTGTCCATGTTTTCCGTGAAGAAACTCGTCAATTCTATAACCTTGAAAAACTATGGGCTGATGCACCCCTTGTCAATATTAACGACTGGATTAATGATTAATGATTTATCAAAGTTTTGCCCAGTTATATGACCAGCTTTTTGATCCTGAAATGTATCAGAAGTGGGAAGAATTCACAATTAAAAACCTTCCTGCTGATACTAAGAACATTTTAGATTTAGCTGGCGGTAGTGGACGGTTGGGAGTAATGCTGGCTGCTCGTGGATTTGACGTAACGGTTGCTGACTTTTCTGCTGAGATGCTTAGTATTGCCGATCAACATGCGACGGAAGCAGGGGTTAATCTGCATCTCTTGCAAGCTGATATGCGGGACCTCAGTGCTTTATCGCAGTATGATGCGATCACTTGTTATGCGGACTCTTTTTGTTATTTAGACGATGCTGCGGCCGTTCAAAAGACCTTCAACGAAATTGCTGATCACTTGAAAGATAATGGTGTCTTTTTATTTGATGTCATTTCTCCTTATCAAACTGATGTCGTTTATCCGGGGTATATGTTCAATTATGAAGATGAAGACCACCAGCGAGCGTTCATGTGGCAGTCTTTTAAAGACGATGATGTTGATCATGGTGTAATTCATGAATTAGCTTTTTTTACTCGAGATAATGATGGACGCTATGATCGTGTTGGAGAGACCCATTATGAGCGTGCCTATGAATTGCCTTTGTTAAAGCAGATGTTATCTCAAGCTGGTTTTAATTCCGTTGAAGTGGGATCGAATTTTTCGACTTCTATCAAAGAAGAAAACCCAACACGATGGTTCTTTAAGTGTCATAAATAAGGAGAGTTCACATGAAAGCAGTAGGGATGGTTGTTGAATATAATCCATTTCACAATGGGCATCGCTACCACCTTCAGCAAGCGAAAAAAATTTCCGGGGCAGATGTAACGGTAGTGGTAATGAGTGGCAATTTTACCCAGCGTGGTGAACCGACAATCGTTGATAAATGGTCGCGAGCTAGGGTAGCAGTGATGAATGGCGTGGACCTCGTAATTGAACTACCGGTTTTTTATGCTGTCCAACCAGCACACCGGTTTGCCGGAGGTGCGCTGAGTCTCTTAAATGCTCTTGACGTTGACTCGATTGTCTTTGGGAGCGAGCATCCAGAATGGGATTTCGCCCGTTTGGTGAAGGCTGAAGAAGCTTTTAACCAGGAAAGTTTTAATAAGTATAATGCAACTTATGCCACCCAATTTAACGAGCAATTGAAGGAACAAACTGGTGTCACCTTGATTGATCCCAATGATATTTTAGCTTTTGCTTATACCAAAGCTAAAATTAACCAGGGTTATCATTTTGAATTGCTGCCTATCAAGCGACAAGGGAGTAACTATCACGACCAGCAAATCAAAGGCAAGATTGCGAGTGCGAGTGCAATCCGCCAGGCAATCAATGAAAAAGGCGATTACCGGCAAGCTGTTCCACAAGTGATGGGAGATATATTGACGACCATAAAGAGCATTCCTTCATGGACAGACCTTTATCCCTTATTGCGGAATCAGCTGATTCAAGCGCCTGTTTCGAGCCTTCAGTCAACTTACCTAATGGCGGAAGGACTAGAATATCGAATGAAGGAAGCTGCCCAGCGGAGTATTGACTTTAATTCGTTTATGAAATTCACCAAGACTAAACGGTATACTTATGCCCACTTATTGCGGGTTTGTTTATACACTATCTTGCAGATTACCCAAGAAGAAGTAGCTGAGCATAGTAAACATCCTTATCTTCATGTCTTGGCCTTTAATAAGCAAGGACGTGAATACCTTCATGAGGTAAAAAAACAGCTTGATCTACCGCTGATTACAAAAGTCGACCAAGAAATGCGTGATCAGTTGCTTAACCTTGATTATCGTGCCGGGAAGCTATATCAACTATTTACGCCGATTGAGCAGGATTTGAAGCACCCACCGATAATTATTAATTAACGTCTTTGATAAAGTTTGGTAAAATATTCTAAGTAGATTTGGTTCTCTAAAAGGTTGTCAAGGAAAAAACATTGACAACGTATAAGGGGACTAGTATAATTGCACATGTTGCATTAGGAGGTTAGTACGTTGAAATGGTCGTTAGCTGAATTACATCGTTACCAAGATGAACCACTTCATATTCAAAGTACTTTTGATCTGAACGCATCATTAACGAAGCTGTTTCCAGATATTATTTTAGCTGTTCAACCAGTTAAAGTTGATGGTTACGTTACTTATGACGATGGTGATGCAACGATTAGCGCTCATGTTACGACGACGTTAACCGTTCCATCTAGTCGCTCGTTAACACCCGTTCAATTACCACTCGATTTTACGTTCTCAGAGACGTATATCGATGATCGTTCACATTTTGCCCGCTATGAGGATGAAGATGAGGTTGTTTTCCTTATTAAAAAGGGCGATTCAATTGATTTTGATACTGCATTAGCGGAAAATATCGTTGAACAGGTACCACTACGGGTTCTTTCTGCCGAAGAAAAATCTGGCAAACCAATGCCAAATGGAAAAGGTTGGAGTGTTATCTCTGAAGATGACTACAAGGCCCAGCAGCAGAAAGATGACAAAGTTGATCCACGTCTCGCTAAGTTGCAAAACCTTTTTCCTGATCAGGATAACAAAAAATAGCGGACGGTTAAAAACCATTTGTGGATAATTCTAATTTCTTAGGAGGTGTCAAACATGGCTGTTCCAGCACGGAAGACTTCAAAGACTAAGAAGCGTATGCGTCGGGGTCACATCAAGTTAAATGTACCTGGCCTTACTCCTTGCCCAAACTGTGGTGAACTTCGCAAGTCCCACATGGTATGCCCAAGTTGTGGTTACTACGACGGCAAGCAAGTTGTTAACACTAACAACTAATTAATATAAAAGCTATCCTTTAGGCGCCGGACCTAGGATAGTTTTTTTATTTTAAAATTTTCTAAGAATCTATAAGTAAAAAATGATATAATCTAATTCCTTGATAAATCGAGATTTTTAGTATAGAGAATACTGGGGTTTATTAAAAAATTGTGATAAAATTATTGTGTTTTATTAATACGTATAACAAGTAAAAAAAGATTATTATAGTAGGTGAGTTATTAATGAGTCGAATTTTAATTATTGAGGATGAGGAAAATTTAGCAAACTTTGTAGAACTTGAATTAAAGCATGAAGGCTACGATACAGATGTTGAACTTGATGGTCGTGCCGGACTAGAAGCAGCTTTAAATCAAGACTTTGACGTGATTTTGCTAGACCTGATGCTCCCAGAGTTAAATGGGATTGAAGTGGCACGGCGGGTTCGTGAATTAAAAGATACACCGATTATTATCATGACTGCTCGTGATTCTGTTATTGACCGTGTCTCTGGATTAGATCACGGGGCAGATGATTATATTGTTAAGCCGTTTGCGATTGAAGAACTCCTTGCACGGGTCCGGGCGTTATTGCGGCGAATCAGTATTGAAGATGGTAATAATAAGGAACATCAAACAACGGTCAATTACAAGGATCTTACCATTGAAAAAGAGAACCGGGTTGTTCGTCGCGGCGATGAAGTAATTAACCTTACTAAGCGGGAATACGAATTACTGTTGATCTTAATGGAAAATATCAATGTTGTTATGTCACGAAAAGACCTTTTGAGTAAGGTATGGGGTTACGATTCCAAGGTTGAAACCAATGTTGTTGATGTTTATATTCGGTACTTGCGGAATAAGATCGACCGTCCTGGTGAAAAGAGCTACATCCAAACGGTTCGTGGTACTGGATATGTGATTCGCTCCTAGGAATGATCAATTATGAAGCAAAAAGATGAAAGACGGTTTGTTTCACTAAAAATTAAGTGGGCAGCTGGAACGGCATTAGGGTCATTAATCATCTTTTGTATCGTTGCAATGGCATTGTTTAGCGCGTTTACGCAAAATTTATTTCATCAAGAAAGACAATTATTGAATCAAGGGATGACCAATATTAGTACACAATTAAGTACTGTTGATAAGCCCTTAACTAAAAAGAATGTTAGTCACCTTATTGATCCAGACAGAAACCGGTCGAATATTATTTCCGGAGAGGAATATAAACGACCGGTAATTAAAGAATTAAGTGATGGACACTTGGTTATTAACATTTATAATCCTGATGGAAAGAATATTTTGAGTACAGGTCGTTATATTAAAAAGCCACAGTTTACGACTAATCGCAATATTCATATTGCTGCTGGGCCTGATCATGATGTGTTGGTCGGGCAGATGCCAATTTATGGTCAGAATAATCGGCAGTTGATTGGGTACTTACAAGTTGAAAATAACCTTGACGCTTACATGCAAAGTTATCACCAGTTGGCATTAGTATGTATCTTGGCCCTCTGTCTGGTTGTGATTGCGAGTGGGCTATTGGGATACTTTCTTTCCCTCTTTCTCCTTCGCCCATTGGATGAAATTCATGACACAGTTAAGGAGATTAGTGCAGATCCTACTAAAGATGTCCGGGTACCGACTACCAATCGTAACGATGAACTAGCAGAATTGATAACAATGTTTAATGAAATGCTTGATCGAATGCAGCGATATATCGACCAGCAGTCACAATTTGTCAGTGATGTTAGTCATGAACTCCGAACCCCTGTTGCGATTATTCAAGGACACTTAGAGATGCTGCAACGATGGGGCAAGGATGATCCAAAAGTGCTGGATGACTCAATTAAGGCAACATTAATTGAGACGCGCAGGATGAAAAACTTGGTTCAAGAAATGCTTGATTTGAGCCGCGCAGAGCAAGTAGAGATTAATTTCCGCAACCAGCATACGATTGTTAATGATGTGGTTCACCAGGTCTACAATAACTTTAAGATGCTATATCCAGACTTTACTTTCCGTTTGGACGACGATCTGAAAGAACCAATCATGGTTGATATTTATCGCGATCATCTTGAACAGGTCCTTGTGATTTTATGTGACAATGCCGTCAAATATTCCACTGATGATCATAAAGAGATCCATATTATTCTTTCACGGGGAATGAATACTGTTGAGATTGGTATTCAAGACTTTGGTGAAGGGATCTCACCGGAAAATGTAAAACGGGTCTTTGATCGCTTCTATCGAGTAGATAAGGCTCGTAGTCGTAAGAAAGGCGGCAATGGATTAGGTCTTTCAATTGCCAAACGACTAATTGAAGGTTATCATGGTTCAATTACCCTAGAAAGTTCAGTCGGTGCTGGATCATTGTTTAGAATCATTTTACCGATTATTGAAGATCCAGAGACAAAAAAATAAATATTTAAGATGTGAGAATAGAAGCAGGATGAGAAACTTTTGCTCCTATCCTCACTTTTTTATTACAAAACATTTTTATTCAATTGTTTTCCAAATGGCCGACAAAATAAGCGATGTTTTCAACTAAGGGCGGTATAATGAAAACGGATACTAAAATATGAGGATTTTTATTGAGGAGTTGAATAGGAGTGGCTGCGAAAGAGCAGAAAAAATTAATCACAACGCCAACATTGGTGTTAATGATTATTTCGACAATATATGGGTTTGGTAATGTTTCAATAGCTTATGATCAAATGGCATATGCGGGGATGTTTTGGTATATCCTTGCTGGAGTTTGTTTCTTCTTCCCTTGTTGTTTGATGATGGCTGAATATGGCTCGGCGTTTAAGGATGCCCAAGGAGGGATTTATTCGTGGTTAGCTGGTTCGATCGGGGAACGGCTGGCCTTTATCGGAACCTTTATTTGGTTAGCGAGTTGGGTTTTGTGGCTAGTATCAAGTGCATCTCGGCTGTGGATAACATTGTCGGCACTATTATTTGGCCATGATACTACCCAACAATGGCACTTTTGGATTTTTAATTCTAATCAGTTAATTGGTATCTTGGCGATTCTATTCGTTTTACTGGTGACTTTGCTGAGTTCACAGGGAATTAATGGGATTACGAAAATCAGCTCGTTTGGTGGAGCGTTTATGATTGGAATGAATGCAATTTTTATTATTGCAAGTTTAGTGACGATTATTGCTAACAAGGGGGTTACTGCCCAGCCTATTCACGGTATTAGCAGTTTTATCGAATCGCCTAATCCGGCTTTTAAGACGCCAATTGCGATTATCTCATTCGTTGTTTACGCAATTTTTGCATATGGTGGAATGGAAAATCTTGGTGGAGTTACTGATAGTATGAAAAATCCGGCGAAGACATTTCCAAGGGGCTTAGTTATTGGTTCGCTCTTAACGATTGGCAGTTATGTGCTAATGATTTTGATGACTGGCTTTAGTGTTAATTACAATCATGTTATTGCAAAATCAAGCGTTAACTTGGGTAATGTTACTTATGTTGTCTTTAACCAATTAGGATACCAGCTAGGTGTTTCGCTAGGGTTAAGTCATGCTACTAATATTTTTCTTGGTGTTCTCTTTACGCGGATGATTGCGTTAGCTGGGCTGATGGGGATGTTAGGAGCAATGTTCCTGCTAGTGTACTCCCCGATTAAGTCCTTTATCATGGGAGCTAATCCTGAGTTATGGCCTAAAAAAATTGTGACCCTGAACAAACATGGGATGCCAGCATATGCAATGTGGATTCAAGCAATTTTTGTTTCGTGTATTATTTTCTTAGTTGCATTTGGGGGTTCAGCAGCTGCTAGTTTTTACCAAATCTTGACAGATATGGTTAATGTTTCAACCTGTGCCCCTTATATCTTCCTTGTTGGTGCATTTCCATTCTTTCAAAAGAAGGATATTCCACATGATTTTGTGGTATTTAAAAACCATTTTTGGACAAATGTATTAGTTATCTTTGTTGAAATAATTGTTTGCCTAGGAATCATCTTTACATGTATCCAACCGATTATTGAGCATGATTTTCAAACTGCATTCTGGACAGCATTTGGTCCGGTTTTCTTTGGAATTGTTGCTTGGATTTTCTACAACCACGCATCAAAGAAAATTACAAAGTAGATAAAAGAGAGAGGCTGGGAAAAAACTCCTAGTCCAAAATAAAAACCGGATGATGAATTTTTTGAACAATTCA
>NZ_LN887379.1:0-615 GCF_036621895.1 Limosilactobacillus reuteri subsp. porcinus | reverse complement strand
GTTTTATGATGAATATTAAGGACAACCATTACTTTGGACTGTCGCTCTACTAGCGTCATTACCGCTCCGCGGTGAGCTTTACCTTGAACTGTATCAGCTTCAAAGTGCCCAAATTCATGTTGGTAATGCGGAAAATCACGATATCGTTGATAGATACTGCGTCCTAACTGGCCAGCTTTACCACGACGCTCCACATAGCCATTGGGATGGCGTTTTCCTTTCATTGGTAGCTGTTTAACGGAAAAGCCATACTGATTGCGGGCAAACATGCGATAAAGGGTGCGCATACTGCAGCTAATCGGGTGTTCATGACGACCAATAATAGTATCAGGAGTCCAACCTGCCTTGATTTGCGCATGGATATAGTTAACTTCGATAGTTGGCAGTTGGGTCTGCTTCCGACCACAACGACGCTTATGTCGCTGATAAGTCTGAAGATATTGGTCGATGGTTTTACCGTCGTTGAGGAAACGATAAACACGATAGATGGTTTCTTGACTACGCTGAAGTAATTTAGCAGCCCGATAAGCTTTAGTACCTTGATACCAAAAATCAGCTATGAGAGTTAATTCGCGTGTGGTAAGATGTTTATAGGTCATTTGTGATTGCCTTTCT
>NZ_LN887378.1:0-8257 GCF_036621895.1 Limosilactobacillus reuteri subsp. porcinus | reverse complement strand
GGGCTATCAAACACCTTACGAGGTATTCATGAAGTATGTCACTGATGAGCAACTACTTTTTTTCTAACTTAAATTGACATTTCGGGTTTATAAAATAATAGGAGTGGGTAAAAATACCTTTCAACAGGAAGGCAGTTTTTATTCACTCCTTTTGCTTTAGGAATAGTTAGGAAACAGTAGTTGCAAGGATTATAGTTCCGTTAGTATAATTTAACTAACTAAATTATTATAAATTAAGGAGGGTTGCCGGATGATAGTTACAGAAAAAGCACCAGCAAAATTGAATTTGAGTTTAGATACGCCGATGCGATATTTTGATGGTTCTCCTCAATGGGATATGGTAATGGTTTCGGCAGACCTGGCTGATTATGTAACTGTTGAGACACACCGGCGCCCTGCAACAATTAAAGTTTATACAAATAGTGGCTTTTTACCCAATGACCAACGTAATTTAGCATACCAAGCAGCTCATATTTTACGTAGTCGTTTTCATTGTAAAGATGGCGTTACAATTCGGATTAAGAAGCAAATTCCAGTCGCGGCCGGATTGGGCGGTGGCTCTTCAGATGCAGCGGCAGTTTTACGCGCATTAAATAGTATTTGGCGGTTGGGCTTGAGTTTATCAGAACTAGCAAAGATCGCATTAACAATTGATTCTGACGTCCCGTATTGTATATATAACAAATTAGCCCACGTTACTGGCCATGGTGAAAAAATCGAATTGTTACCACCGCAACCTCATTATTGGGCTGTGATTGCAAAACAGAAGATCAGTGTTTCTACGCCGCAAATCTTACGACAAATTAATTATGAGAAGCTTCAACATCTTAATAATGAAGCATTACTGACAAATTTAAAGAAAGAAGATTGGCAAGAAGCAACAAAATATATGGGAAATGTTTTAGAGCCCTTAACGATGAAATTTTATCCAGAGATTGGTCGTCTAAAGAATAAGATGAAAGAATTGGGGGCCGATGTTGCCCAGATGAGTGGGACGGGACCAACCGTCTTTGCAATCTGCCATACAGAATCGCGAGCAAAACGGATTCAAAATAGTATCCGAGGATTTTGTCGCGATGTTCATGTTGTAACTTTGCTTTGATTATATTTAAGGACAAGAGGATGGAAAGAAGTAACTTTCTCTCTTGTCCTTTTTATTTTTATAGTTGCAATCAGACATAAAGTTCGATATTATATTCATTGTTCTAAATAGTAATGATTACGATTAAAAAGAGGGAAAGAATGAAAAAATATATTATCGGTATTAGTAGCATTATTGCTTTGTTGGTTATAATACTTGGTTTATCCTTTGTTCCATGGAAATCGATGGGGAAAAATCAAAAGCCAATTAGAGTGGTAACCGGATTGAATTTCTATGGTGAAGTAGCGCAGAAAGTAGCTGGCGATCATGGCCAAGTGATTTCGTTTATTGATAATGCTTCGGTTGATCCCCATGATTATCAACCCAATACTAAGCAAGCCCAGCAAGTCGCTGAAGCCAATGTAGTAATTGAAAATGGTCTTGGTTACGATAGCTGGGTAAACAAACTCGTTAAATCAAGCAGTAACCATAACAAGATTAAAGTAATTAATGTGGCATCTTTAACCGGCAAGAAAGATGGCGACAATGAGCATATTTGGTATGCACCTGAAACTGTCGAAAAGTTAGCAAATGACCTTGCAACTCAATATGGTAAAATTGATCCGCAACACGCTAAGGATTACCAAAAGAATGCGCGAAAATATTTAACTTCTCTTCAACCACTTAATGAAGAAATTGCCAAAGTGAAGCGCCGGGTAAATCCTAACAATAATCGTGTTGCAGTTAGTGAACCAGTTTTTGATTATGCCTTAGAGAATGTTGGTTATCAAATTATGGACAAGCATTTCGAAAAAGCTGTTGAAGATGGGAATGATCCATCACCAAAAGATATTGAAGAAATTCAACAAGCAATCATTAATCACCAAATTGCCTTCTTTGTTGATAATTCGCAGACAAGTGAAAAAGTTGTTGATAATTTAGTTAAACTTGCCCATGAACATAATGTTCCAGTATTAAAGGTAACGGAAACAAAGCCGAATGGGGATGACTATATGCAGTGGATGCTCAAGCAATACCAAGCATTGTCTCGCATTCAACAAAAGGAGAATTAAGAAGATAATGGCAGTTGTATCAGTTGATGATTTAACGATCGCTTATGGAAATCATACTGTAATCGATCATTTAAGCTTCTCCATTAATGAAGGGGATTTTCTTGTCGTGGTTGGTGAAAATGGGGTAGGAAAAACGACTCTTGTTCGCTCAATGCTTGGTTTTTTAAAACCGAAAAGCGGGACAATAACTATTCCGCAAAGTACACGACTTGGCTACGTTCCTCAGTTTCGTAATATTGACGAGGAATACCCGCTATCTATTCGCGATTTTGTTGCTTTGAATACTAAACCACGCCTTTTGCCATGGCTGACTAAAAGCGAGCGAAACCGTGTTGAACGGATGATTCGTGAAAATAACCTAACAAAGATTGCTGAGCGGCCCCTTGGTTTAGCATCAGGGGGGGAGAAGCAGCGAGCGTATCTTGCTCAAGCTTTATTACCCAATCCTAACCTCCTTATTCTGGACGAATCGACGGCAAGTCTAGACAATGAAATGAAGTATGAATTGCTAGACCTAGTAACCCGTTTTCAACAAAATGGTTTAAGTGTAATGTTTATTACTCATGATTGGGATCTAGCAGAACAATATGGGACCCGTTTCTTGTATCTCTCTCCTGGTTCTTATTCCACTGGGCCAATTAATGAGTTACCCAGTCCGGTAAAGGGGGATAAAAAGTAATGTTAACTTTAAGTTTTATGCGTCACGCATTTATCGCTAGTACATTTATTGCGATTATTTGTGGAATTATTGGAGTTTTTGTCGTTGCACGAAATTTATCATTCTTAACGCATACCTTGTCTGAAATTGGGTTTGCTGGTGGTGCTTTTGCCGTTTTTGCTGGATGGCCAGCGCTAAATGGGATGATTCTGTTTACAATGTTAAGCTCAGTTATTGTTGGACAAATGAGTATAAAAGAATCACGGCGAGAAGCGGTTATTAGTGCCGTTTCAGCGCTGTTCATTGGCTTAGGAATTCTTTTCTTATCTTTGAGCAGTCAGTCAGCTAGCTCAGCAACAAGTATTTTGTTTGGTAGCGTGGTTGGAATTAGTTTGAATGAGGTCTGGCAGCTTGTCTACCTTTCCATTCTTGTTTTAATCATTTTGCTATTGATGTATCGTCGCCTTAAGTTTGATTCCTTTGATTCAATTGGGGCGCAGGTCAGTGGAATAAATCAAACAGTGATTTCTGTTATTTTTCTTTTACTACTTGCTTTAAGCGTTAGTGTCGCTGCTCAGATTGTCGGTTCTTTGCTAATTTTTATTCTCCTAACGTTACCAGCTGCTAGTGCTAAATACTTTACGCATGGTGTCGCACGGATGATTATTTTAGCGATTTTATTTTCACTGTTAGGAACATGGCTTGGTCTTTTTCTCGGTTATTTGACAGATTGGCCGGTTAGTTTCTTTATCGCAGTGATTGAAGTTATCATCTATACCACAGCCTTGATTTATAGTAAATTTATCGAATCGAATTAGACTGTGGCTTAAGTAGTTAAGCAGGTAAACAACATAGTACAACAAGGGTCTTCAACGCCCGGCAAAGTGTTGGAGACTATTATTATTTGCGGGGCTTTCAGATGCTAGCTTCGTGGTGACACCCCCCCTATCTCGGACTCTTTTTCTTCAGTAAATACTAAAATTTTTGCCGAAAATCCGAACATTTTATGTTAAAATCAATGTTAATTAATCCTTTTTGAAAGGCAGAGAAAGAACATGAAAATTAGACGGAGTAACCGATTGGTGGATATGACACGTTACTTGCTTGAACATCCGCGATCATTAGTATCGTTGAAGTTTTTTGGTGAGCGATATGACTCAGCTAAGTCATCAATCAGTGAAGATTTAGGAATTGTTAAACATACCTTCCAAACGTGGGGACAGGGACGATTAGAAACAATTCCTGGTGCAAGCGGTGGCGCGGTATTAACGCCATTTTATTCTAAGGAAAATGCTCAGGCGGCCATTGATAACTTGGTTGACCGGGTTAATGATGACTCGCGTTTGCTACCGGGAGGTTATGTTTACTTATCAGATTTAATCGGCCAACCGGAAATCTTGCGGCAGATTGGTAAGTTAATCGCTACTCAATACGTTGATACTGATGTTGATGTTATTATGACAGTTGAGACTAAAGGAATTCCGATTGCTCAAAGCGTTGCGATGTATATGAATAAACCATTTGTTATTGTTCGTAATAGTTCACACATTACTGAAGGACCTACTGTAAGTGTTAATTATGTTTCTGGGTCCGTCCAACGGATAAAGAAGATGGAATTGTCCCGTCGTACATTATCAGCTGGGGCGAATGTCTTGGTTGTTGACGACTTTATGAAGGGCGGCGGCACGATTAACGGAATGAAATCTTTGATTAAAGAATTTGATGCTAACTTGGTTGGGATTACTGTTTTTGCAGAAGGTCGTCCGGTAAATGGGCAACGGTTAGTCGATAACTGTACTTCATTAATCAAAGTGGAAACTAAAGATGGTACGGAGAAGAAGATTGCAGCACAAGCAGGAAGCTTCATGGAAAACGTGTTTGATAAGAAAGTAGAGAATTAGGAAATGACAAAACGTAATGCAATTATTTTAGCTGCTGGTAAGGGTACACGGATGCGCTCAAAGCTATACAAAGTTTTACACCAAGTTTGTGGTAAGACAATGGTTGAGCATGTTTTAACTCAATTGGAAAAAGCCAAAATCGATAATATTATTACAATTGTTGGTTTTGGGGCGGAAACAGTTAAACAACGATTAGGACACCGTACTAAATATGCGCTGCAGGAACAACAACTCGGAACTGGTCATGCCGTAATGCAAACAAAAAACCTTCTTGCAAATGAAGATGGTGAAACTATTATTGTCAGTGGTGATACTCCTTTATTTACGGCTGAGACTTTTGAAAAGCTTTTTGAATATCATGAACAACGGCATGCGGCGGCTACTATTTTGACTTCTATTGCTCCTGATCCAACTGGTTATGGTCGAATTGTTCGAAATGATGTTGGAATCGTTGAACGAATTGTGGAACAAAAAGATGCCACTATTCAAGAGCAGGCAATTAAGGAAATTAATACTGGAGTTTACTGCTTTGATAACAAAAAACTATTTGCTGCCCTTAGTAAGATCACGAATGATAATGCTCAGGGTGAGTATTATTTAACTGATGTTATTGGTATTTTAAAGCAAGAAAATGAGATCGTAACAGCCTACAAGATGGATAACTTTGACGAATCGATGGGGGTAAATGACCGAGTTGCCCTTGCACGTGCCAACAAGGTAATGCGTAACCGGATTAATACTCATTGGATGCGTGAAGGGGTTTCGATGATTGATCCTGATACAACTTATATTGATGCTGATGTTAAGATTGGTCGTGATACAGTTATTGAAGGTGGCGTTGTGATCAAGGGGCATACAGAAATTGGTAACGATTGTTATATCGGTGCTGGTTCACGGATCATTGATTCCAAGATTCACGATGGGGTTAAAATTATTTCTTCTACCCTTCAAGAAGCAGAAATGCACAATGGCAGTGATATCGGTCCTAATAGTCACCTGCGTCCAGAAGCAGAAATTGGCGAAAACGTTCATATTGGTAACTTCTGTGAGGTTAAGAAGGCTTACATTGGTGAAGGAACAAAGGTCGGTCATTTGACTTATATCGGTAATGCTACTTTAGGTAAGAATATTAATGTTGGCTGTGGAGTTGTCTTTGTTAACTACGATGGGACAAATAAGCACCATACCAATGTTGGGGACCATGCCTTTATCGGTAGTAACAGTAACCTAGTGGCTCCGGTTAATATTGCCAAGGATTCATTTGTCGCTGCTGGTTCGACCATTACAGACAGTACAGAACAATATGATATGGCAATTGCGCGGGCACGGCAGGTTAATAAAGAAAATTATGCTAAGAAGCTACCATGGTAACTTGCTTTTTGCCTCACTAATTTATATTATGTAAGTGGTAGTAGTATAACTTTTATTAATCAGCGGAGGACCTAATGACACAGCAATATTTTGATCAAAATTTAAAAATCTTTGCGTTAAATTCAAACCGTCCCTTAGCAGAAAAGATTGCTAAGCATGTCGGGGTTGATTTAGGAAAATTATCTGTTAATCGTTTTAGTGATGGTGAGATCCAAATTAATATTGAGGAAAGTGTGCGAGGAGACAATGTTTATGTCATCCAATCGACCTCTGCCCCAGTTAATGACAACTTAATGGAGTTGTTAATTATGGTAGATGCGCTTCGTCGTGCTAGTGCCAAGACGATTAACGTGGTGATGCCATACTATGGTTATGCCCGTCAAGACCGAAAAGCACGGAGCCGTGAACCAATCACTGCTAAGTTGGTTGCTAATATGTTGCAAAATTCCGGTGTTGATCGGATTATTGCACTTGATCTTCATGCCGCACAAATTCAAGGGTTCTTTGATATCCCTGTCGATCATTTGATGGGTGCTCCTCTTTTAGCAGAGTATTTTATCAACCAGGGTGTTGCTGAAAATGCAGTTGTTATTTCTCCTGATCATGGTGGAGTAACACGGGCACGAGCACTTGCCGAGTTTTTAAAATCTCCAATTGCGATTATTGACAAGCGGCGTCCACGGGCGAACGTTGCTCAAATCATGAATATTATTGGCGACGTTAAGGGTAAGAAGTGTATTATGATTGATGACATGATTGATACTGCGGGAACTATTAGTTTAGGTTCGCAAGCATTAATAGATGCCGGCGCAGAAGAAGTCTACGCATCATGTACCCATGCGGTATTATCTGGCCCAGCAATTGAACGTTTACGGAATGCACCACTTAAAGAAGTCGTTGTGACGGACTCGATTCAATTGCCAAAAGAAAAACAAATCGATAAAATCAAGCAGGTATCGGTTGCTCCACTAATTGGGGATGCAATCAAACGGATTAACGAAAATCGTCCGGTTAGTCCACTATTTAAGCAAGTATTCCAAAGTGCACAGTTGGAAAAGAAGTAAGGCTTAAGTAAATTGAGATTAGTAAATAAGTAGGGACTGTGACATAAGTCAAGTTACTTTCATAAAAGACAAATGGCACAGTACACCAATGGCTTCCAACGCCCGGTAAAACCGAACGTTGGAGGCCTATTGTTGCTTGCGGGGGCTCGAAAACGAAGTCACAAGTGACTTCTGTCTCGCTTCCTTTCTTATATTCCATTTCTGTATTTAAAAGAAAATAAAGATTTGGGAAAGACAAACAGTCATTATCAATTCATGTTATAATACGATGTGAAATAAGGAGGAGAAAAATGACAACAATTAAGTTTTTCAAAAAAGCAATGGTTGGAACAGCTGCAGTCGCTACTATCTTTGCCTTAGCTGGTTGTGGTAAACAATCTGCGTCAAGTAGTGATACAAGTTCTTCCAGCACATCGTCGTCTGTCCGTTCTTCCGAAAGTAAAGCTTCAAAGGCTTATCGTACAGCTAATAAGCTTATCCAAAATCATGATTATGAAGGGGCTTATGAACAGTTAAACCAATTAAATGATCATAATGCTCAAACGGAAGCACTTGCTGATGATTTACAAAGCTACATGGATGCTCAAAAAGCATATGAAAATGGCGATTATGATGGTGCTAAGAACAAATTGAAATCACAAAAGTCAACTAGTCCGGCAATGCGGAATGCATACGCTGATTTACAAAGCAAGGTAAGTTCTGCACAGGGTTCTACTAGTTCTCAAACTTCATCATCTACTAATAATAGCAAGCAAACAAATAAGCAATCCGGTTCTACAAGTGCAGCAACTCAACAATCATCCTCTGCTGCTAACCAAGCTGCATCTGATGCAACTAGCGATAATGTAGTACAACAATTTGCTAACAAGATGGGCTTCAGTGGCTCCCAAGGTTACCAAATTATGCCAACTGGTAAGACTGGTAATGTTTACAAGTTTGAAGTACGTCAAAACAATAGTGATAACACTGTTGCTAACTTAATCGGTATTTACCAATACAATAGTCAAACTGGAGCGGTAACAAAAATCGCTTAATATATAAAAGATGACAAAAATAAAAGCAAGAGGTGTAGAAAGTACGCTTCTTGCTTTTTATTAATGTCTTTAGAC
>NZ_LN887377.1:0-14079 GCF_036621895.1 Limosilactobacillus reuteri subsp. porcinus | reverse complement strand
AAAAAAGATTTCCACGACCAGATGAATTATTCATCCAACCTATGAAAATCTTACACTAACATTTAATACCAGGCAGGTTTATCCCCGTCTGTATTTGGTTTATTCACACCAAAGTTTTTTCGTGCATATGGTGCCGGATCATCAATAATTTTTGCTACAAAATTACCAATTGACTTTCGCGAGACCTCGGTACCTTTAAATGGTTCTCCTTTTGCAGTCGTTTCGTAATCAACTTCATCCTTATCCGTTAACCAAGCAGGACGAATGATCGTGTAATCAAGGGTTGAATTTTCAATTACATCGGCAGCACTGCGATAAGTTCCTAAATAGCTATCTTTTTGGCCGCCACCTAACATTTCATTATTCCACTCACCAAATTTACCTGGAACCTCATCATAGATTCCAATCGAAGAAATCCAGACTAACGGCTTTACATCATATTTTTCCATCAAACTAACAATGTTTTTAGCTTGTTGCGTAATTTCAGGATTACGTAAATTAGCATAAACCACATCTGCTCGTTCAATTGCTGGCTCTAAATCACCAATATTTAGGACATCCCCTTTAATAACTGTTTCGCGATTTTCATCGACAACATTCATATTTTGTGGGTGCCGAGTAAATAGTAATAATTCATCATTGCCATTTGCTAACAATGCATCAATTGCGTGTCCAGCAATTTTTCCCGTTGCACCTAGAATCAAAACTTCTCTTGCCATTATTTCTACCTCCTCATAAATTCTACTTTTAGTATACAATTCTCTGTACCAATTAAAAGTAAGTACATACAAGTAAGGTAGTTACACTCAGGTAAGATATGATTGATGGACAAGTAATCGGCAAAATTTTATTTTTTAGTATATTTTTTGCCCCACTGGTTAATTGACCTAATTATTGGTACCAAACTTTTTCCTACTTCCGTCAATGAATACTCAGTCTTAGGCGGCACTGTCGAATAAACACGCTTTTGAATAATACTTGCTTCCTCTAAGTCCTTTAGTTGAAGAGCCAACATTCTCTTTGAACAATCCGGAATTAATTTTTGCAGCTCTGAAAAACGGCAGGGCTCATATTCACTAATTTGATATATAATTACGCTTTTCCACTTTCCATTTATTAACTTAAGCGTATTCTCAATCGGACAATCTTTTTCGACCATTTTTTCTCCTTTCTCTGGTGAAATAAAATTCACTTCTTGTATATTTTTGTTTTTCAGTTACTATTAGTAAGTAAATAAATGTACGGGAGTGATTATTATGAATTCACAATTTAATAGTTTAGTTGCAAATCGTCGTTCAATCTATGCGCTTGGTGATAATCTTTCACAAACACCAGAAGAAATTTTTGACTTAGTGAAGCAAACAATCAAAAACTCACCAACTGCTTTTAATAGTCAAACAGTACGGGCAGTCGTATTATTTGGCAAGTCATCAGATAAAGTATGGGAAATTGTTGAGGATGCTTTACGCAAAATCGCTAAGAGTCCAGATGCTTTTGAAAAAACAAAGGCCAAGATTGATAGTTTCAAAGCTGGTTATGGAACGATCCTCTACTTTACTGACACTACAATTGTGCACCAATTAGAGAATGATTATCCATCATATGCAGCTAATTTTGCAAACTGGGCTGAACAAGGCCTCGGTGGTGCTCAACAAGCCGTTTGGACAGCACTCGCAGAACAAGGAATCGGTGCCAGTCTTCAACATTATAACCCATTGATTGATGATGCAATTCATCAAGCATTTAATCTTCCAGCTGATTGGCAATTGCGTGCCGAAATGCCATTTGGTTCAATTGAGGCACCAGCTGGGGAAAAGACTCATCTTGATGACGAAGAGATGTTCAAATTAATTAAGTAAACTTATTTTTCTTCATCCTCTTGAACGTTATATAATTATTGTAAACGTTAAAGGAGGAATTTTAATGGAACGGCAACCTAAAATGTATAATACTGGAGCAGACTACGCTCTAGCAATCATCGGTGGTAAGTGGAAGTCCGTTATTCTCTATCTTTTAGCTGGTCATCCCCGACGGACAAGTGAACTAGTTAAGCAACTAGGAACTTCATATAAAGTCTTGAGTGACCAGCTTCGCGAAATGACAGATACCGGCCTCGTTATCCGTAAAAGTTTCAATACAATTCCTCCGCACGTTGAATATCGCTTAACTCCTGAGGGTGAGAACCTTTATGCTGCCCTTCGTTATTTAAATTACTGGGGTGAAAACAGAGCAAAACAAACTGGTGACATTAAAATCATGTGTACTGACGAAATGAAGCAGGTTGGCGATGATGGTTTGTGTGTCATCACTAAAAAACATCTTAATCATTGGTGCCAAGAAATTGTAAAAAGCAAGGACAAAGATATTTCTATCTAAGTTCTTGCTTTTTTGTGTTCTTTAATCTAAACGCCAATGCCATTATAAATATAATCATGTAACCCGCAAGAATAAGATGCGTATTCATGATAATTGGAAAGCTTTGAATACTTGTTTTTCCCACCGAAAACGCACCAAAAATTCTATTCATTCCTGTTGTTCCGGCAAAAATGAATAAACTTCCCCACATTACTAATTGGGAAATTATCCCCGCGATTGATGCATAGTAATAATTAACGATCGAAGAAATACTATAATTATGGGTTGCTTTCTCGTAGTCATCAATTGCTGTTTTACGTTCTGCACCGGCAAAGCTACGGATAATAAATACGCCAATAAAATATGTCGGCAACCAAAATGTTAAGAGAATTCCAATTGTTAGCATCACTAAGTTAACTTGGTAATCCTTAAATTGGAATAAACGGTGGGTTTGTTTTACCAATAATCCTCCAAAGACGAAAGCAAATAAGTAAGCAACAATTGTCCAAGAATACATTTTTGTGCCATACAAAATACCAATAAAGACAGTACTATATAAGGTCCAATACTGACCACAAGCACCATAAAGCATTATTCGTTGCCGTAAATGATTGGGATAATGAAGTAATCGCCGATGGTTTACCAGTAAAGCAAGGATCATCGTAATGAGGAAGATTAATAAAAGAGCAGTTCCCCATTCAAGTGGTTTCCCAAAGCCTAAAATTCTCCCTAATCGCAACAGTAACATCGCACCAAGCAAAATTAATGCTAGTAAGTAATTAGCCCCATGCAGACGAACTGGCAGCGGACGAATTGCATGGGGTGTTTCCCAAATTGATCCCATTGCACCAAAAGTAATGATTAACATTAAAGCAAAACTAATTACTGGCTTCTTTATCCACACAATTATCCCAAGCACAATCAAAACTATAATAACTTGAAAAAGCGGCTTAAGATGATCCTGCTGAGGTAAGAGTCCTTGCTTTATTAATCGTCTCCGCTGACTTATTGCGGTTGGAAATAGTCGAGAAGCAATCCCAGCACCTACACCTGACAAGTCCCAGAAGATTGGTTGAAATCCGCCAAGCATCCCTAAAAAGTAACCAATAATTCCACTATAAAGACCAATCCAGGCCAGTCGTTGATAATCATATTCTAAATCACGGCAAAATAACAAAATTGTATGCCGGAAAGCATAGAAAATAGCGAAGGGCAAAGCACCAATAAAGACATCAGACTGCTCTTTAGTAAGAGAAATATACAGCAGAAAAGGCATTAAATTTAATAATAAACTACAGACACCAGTCAACTTTTCTAATTTTTTCATTTTATTACCTCTAATGCTGGTCAATTGCACTATTCAGTTTCTTTCGGTTTACTAGGAAAATAATAATAACTAATGGAATAATGAATAGCATTACGGGATAAAAATATTTCACAGGTAACGTACTATCAATAATTCCCCCGATGATTGGCCCAAGCGTCATTCCAATATCAAGGCCGAGAAAGAATGTCGAACTTGCTAGACCGCGTTCATTATCTGGAGCTAGCATCATTGCTGTTGACTGACAAACAGAATAAATAATACCATAGCCAAATGCCATTCCAGCAGCTGCCAGTGCCATTTCAATGTTATTTTTCATAATACTTAACATAATAAGATAAAAGATTGTTGCAACCGTGCTTAAAATCAACCATGGTTCAAAACGGACAGTATCAAATTGGGTCCGTAAGAATAACCGGCTAAGTAAAAGAACGACAGCATAAATTAAGAAATAAGCGCCGACAGCAATAGATAAGTGCCGTTGTTCAGCATATTCAACAATATCTGCCTGCGTTGCAAAATATGGGATAGCAAATAAAGCTGTTAAAAGGGCAACTGGAATAGCATCTCGCTGAATAATTTTAATATGGAAGCCACTTTGTTTTACAGAGTGGGCTACCGGTTGGGCGCGATTACTGACAAACTGTATTGTGACAACAACCAGTAAAGCCGATAATGCTGAAATCACCATTGCAGCTCGATAACCAATAATTCGATATAAGTTAATTGATACAGCGGGGGCACATGCCATTGCCAAAGCGTTCATCAGTCCATAAAAGCTCATTGCTTCGCCAACATGATTAAATGGAACTAAATATGATAGCCAGGTTGTCATACAAACTGTACATAATACAAATCCTAATCCATTAACCAAACGGCATATTAACAAGAAAGTGCTATTAGGCGTTAACACATAACCTGCAACCCCAATAAAGCACAATATTCCACCCCAAAAAGCTAATGAATATTTTGAAAAACGATCAGTCAGATTACCAGCAATTGGTCGCAAAAACATTGAAACAATGCTCATCATTCCAACGATTATACCTGCAAAAGCACTTGATGCGCCTAAATCTTGAGCATAACCGTTAATCAATGGGTTACAGTACATATTACTAAACATAAAAAAGAATGAGGCTGCCATTACGAGCACAACATCTTTTGTAAAAATCGATTTTTCCTTCGCCATCAATTCCCCTGCTTTCTTTGTATGATTTTAATTAAATTCTAATTACTATCATACAACTATTTTGGGAAGTTAAATGATTTCCCAAGAAACAAATAAAGAGATTGGGTTTTGTTTCCCAACCTCTCCGTGTGTACTTCACTATTTATATTTTACTGCAAAGAATCCCAAGCTGGCAGAGTAACGGGTTCACTGTCAGCTACTTTCTTTACTCGATCGCTAAGGTACTTCTTATTAATAACAGCTTCATAAGTATACTCTTCAAACCAATCTTGGGTCATTACAAAGTATCCGTTATCGCCATTATCTTTACCCCAACTGTTTTCAATCTTCCATCGTGTAGGTTGATCATTTACCATGTCAAAGCCTGTTAATGTCATTGCATGAGAAACGACGGCTTGTTTAGTTTCCAAACGGTGCTTCTTATCCATTACAAAGTCAACATCAAGCAATTCCTCTCGATGATATAATTTCGCATCCATCAAGCCTCGCTTACGGTCCATTTGTTGGAGAACATCATTTCCAACCCAAACCGTTTCACCAGCTTGCAATTGTTTGATGGCTCCTTTTTGTAATTCTTCAAAAGGAACATTAACAAATTTAATTGGCAAACCATCAACCACACTATCTTGCGCTGGCATTAAATAACTCCGATCCATTTCATGATCAGGAGCGTTAGTAACTACAACATAGTCACTTAAGTTTGTATCAAAGTATTCATGATAGAACTTTAATGGCGTTAAGCCAAGAACTTGGTGGAACTTTTTATCATCATCCCGATATTCAAGATCAAATTTTGCAGGCGGTTCACCAAATGAATAAGCTGCAATCTTATAAACATCACCCATCATTCGTTCTTGTGCTTCCTGTAATTCCGCTGCACTGGCATTAGTTTGCACCATTGCCCGCAATTCAATTGCATCTTTGCGCATTAAACTATCAAATACTTCGGCCACATCTGAAGTATCCTTCGTATTATGCGTATCAGGCATTACATATTCTGGAACAACACCATATTTTTCGATAATAGAAGCAGCATTAGCCCATTGCCCACCATCATTTAATGCAAAACTAAGGTAGAAATCAACGGTTCGATCATGCAAAGGCTTATCAGCAGTTGCAATAATCTTTTGGAAAAACATATTTGCCCGCTCAATTCGGTCCCAGAAAAACAGATAATTTTGTGACAATTCAAAGTCCTTGAACTTATATTTCGTCGCAAACTTATGACGTAATGTGTTTAATGCTGCAAAAGACCAGCAACGCCCACTATGACGCTGGTTGGTTGGCTTACCTGTCTTAATTTCATAAGAAAATGCGCGATGAAGACGTTCACTTGCCGTTGGATCTTCACTCACAGCTTTAATCCCATTTTTTTGTATTGCCCGGGCAATAATTTCTGCATCTTTACGTGAATGAAATTCTTTCTTTAATTTTTCAACCATTTTTGAGGTTAAATCGTGTTCTTCAGTCACAATAAATCCCTTCTTTGCCTAAAATTCTAAAATGACTTATACATTATTAATGATACCGCATTTTAGGCAAAATTATTGAATTAAAGCTTTTCTATTTTAAGTAATCATCAATCCTTTACTGCTTATAAAAAATAAGCTTAAATTGTATTTAGTAAGTCACTTTTAATTATAAATTGTATGGACTGCGTTAAAATTCTATCTAGGAGGTTGATTAATTATGAAGAAAGTATTTGTTGTCGGTGGTTCAGGCCGTGTTGCTACTGACTTAATTAAAGATTTAGTTGCTACTGGTAATGAAGTTGCAGCTGGTGCTCACCATCCGGAAAAAGTTATTAAGTTAAACCACGTTACTGCTGTTAAATTGAACCTACATGATAGTGTTGAAAAAATCGCTGAATTAATGAAGGGCATGGATGTAGTTTACTTTGTTGCCGGATCACGTGGCAAAGATTTACTGCAAACTGATGCGATGGGAGCAGTTAAAACAATGCAAGCTGCCGAAAAAGACAGAATTAAACGTTACATTATGTTAAGCTCTCTCTATGCTTTACAACCCGAAATGTGGTCAAAAGTTCCATCATTAGCTTCAATTATGGACTACAATATTGCCAAGTTTTTTGCTGATAATTATCTCATCTCAAATACAAAACTTGATTACACTATCCTTCAACCCGCTAACTTAACTGAAGAACCTGGTACCGGTAAAATTCAAATTGGTGAAGGTTCTGCAACCTCTAATCCGATTCCAGACGTTGCCCAGACTTTAGCCGATATTCTACAACACGATAATACAATCGGCCACGTAATCATGATGCGGAGTGGAGATACGCCGATTGAAGAAGCACTAGATCAAATTTAATTTTTTACAGGTTGTTGACCAGACGAAATAGCGTAAGATTGGCCTACAACTTTTTCTATTCTAAAATCAGGTAATAGTTTAGCTAATTCTTCTCATCAGCCGTATAATAAACATTAAAAATAAATTAAGAAGGGAATCTTTTACATGGCAAAACTCGAACGCTTTTATAATACTTTCCAACCCGACCATTATGATGTTTTTATCGATATTAATCGAGCAAAGAAAACCATTAATGGAAAAACAACTATCACTGGTAACGCGACTGATCCTCAAATTGCAATTAATCAAAAAAATTTGCAGGTCACCAGCGTTCAAGCAGACGGTCAAGAATTAGACTTTAATATTGATAATGATGCCGAGGCAGTTCGGATTACCCTTCCGCAAACTGGTAAAGTAATTTTTACTGTAACTTATAATACTAAGTTAACTGATTCGATGATGGGAATTTATCCCTCATACTATGAGGTTAATGGGGAGAAAAAGCAAATTATTGGAACTCAATTTGAAACAACTTTTGCTCGGCAAGCTTTTCCCTGTGTCGATGAACCAGAGGCTAAAGCTACCTTCAGTCTAGCAATTAAATTTGATGAGCATCCTGGCGAAACCATTATCGCTAATATGCCAGAAGATCACGTTGAAAATGGCATCCACTACTTTGAACCAACTGTGCGAATGTCCACTTATCTTGTTGCCTTTGCATTTGGGGAACTCCAAAGTAGAATTACTGAGACAAAGGGTGGCGTCAAAGTAGGTGTATTCGCAACGAAAGCGCACCAACCAAAGGAACTTGATTTTGCATTAGATATCGCTAAGCGGGCAATCGAATTTTACGAGGATTTCTATCAAACTCCGTACCCTCTTCCACACTCATGGCAGTTAGCTTTACCTGATTTCTCTGCCGGTGCAATGGAAAACTGGGGATTGGTAACCTACCGTGAAGCTTACTTATTACTCGATCCAGACAATACTTCCCTTGAAATGAAACAATTAGTTGCAACTGTCATCACACACGAACTGGCTCACCAGTGGTTTGGTGATCTTGTGACAATGAAGTGGTGGGATGATTTATGGCTCAATGAAAGTTTTGCAAATATGATGGAATATGTTGCTGTTGATGTTCTCCAGCCTGACTGGCACATTTGGGAACTTTTCCAAACCTCAGAAGCGCCAATGGCATTACAACGGGATGCAACTGACGGTGTTCAATCCGTTCATGTTGATGTTAACAATCCGGCTGAAATTGATGCCCTATTCGATGGTGCGATTGTTTATGCCAAAGGATCGCGAATGTTAGTAATGGTCCGGGCACTTTTAGGTGACAAAGCGTTACGAGAAGGTCTTAAGAATTATTTTGCTGCTCATAAATACAGTAATGCAACCGGAGCTGACTTATGGAAAGCTCTTGGCAACGCATCGGGGCTTAACATTGGAAAAATCATGAATTCATGGCTTGAACAACCAGGCTATCCTGTTGTAACAGCAAAGATTAATGATGATGGCGACTTAGTACTATCACAAAAGCAATTTTTCATTGGTGACGGTAAAGATGTTGATCGGCAATGGCAAATCCCGCTTAATAGCAACTATGATGAAACTCCACAAATTATGGCGGAACAAGAACTTAACCTTGGAAATTATCAAGCATTACGTGATAAGAATGATCAACCATTCCGGCTAAATCTCGGTAATAATTCACACTTCATCGTAAAATATGACGATACGCTGCTAAACGATATTTTAGATCACGCTGATGAATTAGACCCGATCGCCCAGCGCCAACTTCTTCAGGATCTGCGGCTGCTTGCTCAAGGACAACAAGTATCTTATGCGTCATTAATTCCATTATTAAAGCAATTTAAAGATAGTACTTCTGCCATTGTTAACGCCGAACTATACCAAATTGCTAATAGCCTTAAAATGTTTGCTAAACCTGATTCTCCTGCTGAACAAGAACTGCGACAATTCTTTGATTTATTAAGCAAGGATCAGATAAAGCGGCTTGGTTGGTTACCTAAAGATGGTGAAAGCAATGACGATCAATTAACGCGCCCTTACATTCTTAGTGCTTCACTATTTGCACGCAATAATGATTCAATTACTCAAGCTCACCAAATCTTCACCGAAAATCAAGATAAATTAGAGTCCCTTTCGGCGGACATTCGTGGGTTGGTTCTTAAAAATGAAGTTCAAAACTTCGGAAGTGCTGAATTATTCGATAAATTGATCAAAGCTTACCAACAAACGGCGGACGCAAGCTTTAAACAAGACTTGCGAATGGCAATACCAAATACAACTGATCCAGCATTAATTGCAAAAGTTGTTAGTTACTTTGAAGATGCTAACATCATTAAGCCACAAGATTTACGAGCATGGTATCGCGGACTTCTTGCCAATAAAGCAGGTCAGCAAGCGGCCTGGAATTGGCTTCGTGATGAATGGCAATGGTTAAATGACACAGTTGGTGGCGATATGGAATTTGCTACCTTTATCACTGTTACTGCTGGCGTTTTCCATACTCCGGAACGATTGAACGAATTTAAGGATTTCTTTGAACCTAAACTTAATACACCAGGTTTAACCCGGGAAATTAAAATGGACATTAGTGTAATTGAAAGCAAAGTCAATTTAATTAACAAAGAGCAAACAGCTGTTAATGATGCAATTGCGCAACAATAATTAACTGTAAAGCCCTATAAAAAACGCAACTAAGGATTTTTCCTCAGTTGCGTTTTTATTTTAAATCTGCTTCTTTAATAAATCTAACTTTGTACTTTGGCGTTGTAGAATATCGTCGATTACATCTGCTAATGAAATTTGCTTCATCTCATTAAAAGCTGCTGCTTGAATCTGATCATAATACTTTTCTAATGACGCCTGAATATTTCCACCAACAATACACTTCAAATTAGTTTTGGGATCAACATGAAGTAAATCATGATCCATATTTATTGCCTGGTAGATATCAAACAGGTTAATCTCTCGTGGATTTTTAGCTAATCGCGGTTCAGCAGCCCCCTTTCTAGTTACGATCAAGCCAGCAGTCCTCAAATCTGACATTAATTGACGAACAACACTCGGATTCGACTCAATACTATCAGCAATCGCTTTACTAGATAAGTCACCATCCTGATAAATGTGCAAATAGCTTAATAAGTGAACAGCATCACTTAGTTTATATGAATATTTCATGCTCCCATTTTATCTTGTTGTTTTATAACATTCAAGTGTTATAGTATTAATTTATGATTTCTAATTTTAATAATTACGCTTGTTAAATAATTTTAATTCTAGCAAAATAAAGACATGATAAAAATAAAATCACATGTTTGACCTTGATTAATAAATATATTTAGCATATATTACTACTGTTGGGGTAGGAATCTCAGAGTTATTGTCTAACGGAACGGAATGTGAACGTTAGAAGGAGGCTTATAACTAGCTGCTTTGTTATTCCGCATTCACCATGAACGGAAACGTCAATGTGTTCCCTAACAAAATTTTCAAAAGGGAGTGGATTGATATGTCTACGTTATCATTTGCCGGACCGCGTTTTACTACAAAGAATTTAACTTTAGCTGCTATGCTGGTCGCACTGCAGGTAATCTTAAACAAACTTTCAATTGGAGATCCAGCGGTTTTAAAATTTAGTTTTGGTTTTATTGCCACCGCCCTTATTGGCTATTGCCTTGGACCATGGATTGGTGGATGGTCAATGGTCGTATCTGATATCATTAGTAATACTATTTTAAATTCAGGAAGCTTATTCTTTCCTGGCTTTACCCTCTCAGCATTTATCTCTGGTGTAATTGCAGGAATGTTCCTATACCAACAACGGATAAGCTGGCAACGAATTTTAATATATGAGTTTTTCCAAATTCTTCTTACTAATGTTATCGGCACAACTTTATGGCTTTACCTTATGAGCTTAAGTTCCAGTAGTACCGGCCATACTTTCATGGCTCTCCTCTTCATTCGTTTGCCAAAAGAGTTGATTACCTGGCCGATTGAAACCTTGCTTGTACTAGTTATACTGCGGCAATTATCACGATTAAATTTAATTGCAAAAAAGAACGAAAAATAAATTTATTTAAAAAAGTATTGCATTTTAAATGAATTAGGTTAAAATACAATTAACAAAATAAAAAAGCGATGAGAAAGAAGAGTAACTAGTTGTATTCGTTCAGTGAATTGGTGGTAGTGAGAAACCAGTCGACCCTACACTAGTGAATAACACTTTCGCGAGTGCTGCCAACCCAAATAAGTTTACTTAAAGTAGGCTTGGCCGGATCCGGACCGTTACCTCACCGGCAGAGCATGATGTGCTCTTGAGGAGGCCTAGTTTTATACTAGACAATTTGGGTGGTACCGCGGAAAAAAGCCTTTCGTCCCTTGATTATAAGGGGAACGAAGGGCTTTTTTAATTCATTCCTAAATCTATTATTTTAAGGAGTGTCTATTATGGACTTAACTATTCCAAAGGATTACGATCCACGTCTTTCAATCAGAGAAACTGAAGCTGCTATTCGTTATATTCGTGAAACTTTCCAAGACGAATTTGGTAAAGAACTAAACCTTCAACGGATGTCTGCCCCAATGTTTGTTGAAAAGAGTACTGGATTAAACGATAACTTAAACGGTGTTGAACAACCAGTATCGTTTGAAATGAAGGATATGCCAAGCGAAACTGTTGAAGTTGTCCATTCTCTCGCTAAGTGGAAACGTCTTGCTCTTAAGCGGTACGGTTTTGGGATGCATGAAGGTCTCTACACCAACATGAACGCCATTCGTAAGGAAGAAGACCTCGATAACTTCCACTCAATTTATGTTGACCAGTGGGACTGGGAAAAGGTTATTAGCAAGGATGAACGAACAGAAGAAACCTTAAAGGATACAGTTCGTGATATTTTTAAAGTGATTAAGCACATGGAACATGAAGTTTGGTACAAGTTCCCGCAAGCTGTTTACCATTTACCAGATGAGATTCACTTTGTTACAACGCAAGAGCTTGAAGATCGGTGGCCAGACCTCACCCCACTTGAACGGGAAGATAAAATTGCTAAAGAGCTTGGTGCTGTCTTTGTAATGAAGATCGGTGACAAGTTGCAACGCAGCGGTAAGCCTCACGATGGCCGAGCACCTGACTATGATGACTGGAGCTTAAACGGTGATATTATTTTCTGGTATGAACCTCTTCAACGCCGGATTGAAATTTCAAGTATGGGAATTCGGGTTAGTCCAGAATCAATGAAATACCAACTTGAACAAGCCGATGCAACTGATCGTGAAAAATTACCATTCCATAAAATGTTGCTCAATGGCGAATTACCATATACAATTGGTGGAGGAATTGGTCAATCTCGCCTTTGTATGCTCCTTCTTGGCAAAGCTCATATTGGAGAAGTACAGGCAAGTATTTGGCCAGAAGATATGATTAAGAAGTGTGAAGAGAACCACATTCAAATTCTATAATTTAAGGGAGAGTATAAAAGTGGAAACTATCACAATTAGTGAAGCACCAAAGCATGTTGGGGAAACAGTTAAAATTGGTGTTTGGTTAACTGATAAGCGTTCAAGCGGTAAGATTGCATTTTTACAACTCCGTGACGGAACTGGATTTTTCCAAGGAATCATCCGTAAAAATGATGTTTCTGAAGAAAAATTTGATTCTGCTAAGCATGATTTACACCAAGAAACCAGTTTTTGGGTAACCGGTGAAATCGCTGAAGACAAGCGTTCAAAGTTTGGTTATGAAATTCACATCAAAGACTTTGACATTGTTGGCGAAAGTGAAGATTACCCGATCGGTAACAAGGAACATGGAATTGATTTCTTGCTTGATAACCGTCATTTATGGTTACGTTCTCGCAAGCCGTGGGCATTAATGCGGATTCGAAGTCGTGTTAAGCTTGCGACAATGGAATTCTTCGAAAAGCATGGATTTACTCAATTTGATGCTCCAGAACTAACTGGAAGTGCTCCTGAAGGGACAACAGAATTATTTGAAACTGACTACTTTGATCGTTCTGCTTTCCTTTCACAATCTGGTCAATTATATGCAGAAGCTGGTGCCATGGCATTAGGTCGCGTTTACACGATGGGTCCTACTTTCCGTGCTGAAAAATCAAAGACTCGTCGGCACTTAATGGAATTCTGGATGATCGAACCAGAAATGGCTTGGATGCACCAAGATGAAAGCCTTAAGATTCAAGAGCAATACATTGCTTACTTGGTTCAAGACTTAATTGATCACTGTGCACGCGAACTTGAAATGGTAGGTCGTAGTGTAGAAAGTTTGAAGCCATTTACTGAATTACCATATCCACGAATCACTTATAAAGAAGCAATCGAAATGCTTCAAAAAGGTGGCTTTGATGTCGAATACGGTGCTGACTTTGGTTCACCAGAAGAAACCTACTTGGCAGATCAATTCCAAAAGCCAGTATTTATCTTGAACTATCCTAAAGAAATCAAGGCTTTCTACATGCCTGAAGACCCTGAAGATTCTCGCCAAGTTATCTGTGCGGACTTGCTTGCTCCAGAAGGCTATGGTGAAATTATTGGTGGTTCTGAACGTTCCTACGACTACGAATACATCACAAATAAGCTTGAAGAAAACGGCTTAAGTAAAGAAGATTACGGTTGGTACGACGATTTACGGAAGTACGGTTCAATTCCACACTCTGGATTTGGAATGGGACTTGAACGATTCTTAGCTTGGATTACTCTCCAAGACCACATTCGTGAAAACATTCCATTCCCACGGATGCTTAACCGTTTGAACCCTTAATAATCGAGTAGGAGATAATTGATTAGTTCAATTATTGACCTCTCACACCACCGTACGTACGGTTCCATATACGGCGGTTCGACAACTTAATCA
>NZ_LN887376.1:0-605 GCF_036621895.1 Limosilactobacillus reuteri subsp. porcinus | reverse complement strand
TTTAGTATAGGAGACTAAGTTTTTGATGGCTAGACGTGTGGATACGGACTGCTTACCGTGTGGATACGGACTGCTTACAGATTAATCATGAATTAAAATAGGTACTACATATTTTGAATTTATGTAGTACCTATTTTACTCTATACCACATATAAGCCATAAAAACTATACTTGCTCAATTTTAAGAAATGCACACAGTTTTCAATTAATTATTCCTATTAAATCAACGTTTATAGGATGTTACTCAATTTTCACATGCACACGCTTTTTTTGTGTGCACAGCTGTGTGCATAATATTCTAAAATAAACAAAAATAGTTCTTGATACATCTCCGTAAAACGTTGATATATCAAGAACTAATAAACCTTGTAAGTTTTAATTATGCTGACTAGAGGATTCGAACCTCCGACCTCATCATTACTAGTGACGTGCTCTGCCAACTGAGCTAAGTCAGCATAATAACAATTCCTAATTAATTATACCAGAAACTGTTATTAAAGAAAAGACGTGAATCGTTTAACCGGTTCACGTTTTGAACGCATGGCAACGTCCTATCCTCGCAGGGAGCGATCCCCCAACTACTTTCGGCGTGTTGAAGCTTAACT
>NZ_LN887375.1:0-2995 GCF_036621895.1 Limosilactobacillus reuteri subsp. porcinus | reverse complement strand
TTAAATTGACATTTCGGGAGAATAAAGCGAAGGAAACCAGAATAATACTGACCTCAGATAAAATTCCAAATTTCCTAAAATTTAGACTATACATTAATCTTTAATTAGAGTAATCTTAATATATCCAATATACCTTTAATATTTGAAAGTGAGGCCGCATCTTATGGACAAGATCGATAGGAAGATTATTAACCTTCTTCAAAAAAACGCCCGTGCTTCTTTAAAAGAACTCTCTAAAGAATGTTTTATTTCATCACCAGCAATTGCGGCGCGAATTAATAAACTTGAACGAAATGGGATTATTACTGGCTACCATACAAGTGTTAACATGGAAAAAATCAACTTTCATGTTAAAGCTTTTATTCAGGTGCAACTTGAGCCTCGCCAAAAACAAGAATTTTACCCTTACATTCAACAAATTCCCAATGTGATTGAATGTAACTGTGTAACTGGTGATTATTCAGAAATTATGGAAGTTGTTTTTCCTTCTACCACCGATTTAGATAACTTCATCAATACTATTCAACAACGTTTTGGAAAGACAAGTACACAAATCGTATTTAGTACAAGCGTTGACCACCGAGGAGTTAAGCTAGCACCAGCCCAAGATACCGTTAGTTCAGAAAAAGAGTAAACATAAAAGCGAAGGTGAGGATTTCCCCATCTTCGCTTTTATGTTTATTTAATTTTATTCAGCTTCAACGTCAGTTTCTGTTGATGGTTTTTCCTTTCCGTAATTATCTAAATATGCATTATATTTTTCACGGTCAAGAGCACCTTCAGATTCACCGATAACAAGTGTGGCAATTGAATTACCAACCACGTTTACGGCAGTTCGTCCCATATCAACGAAACGATCAATTCCGGCAATGAAAGTCAAACCAGCCATTGGAACCCCAATTGTAGAAACACTAGCAAGCAATACAACAAAAGAAGCTCCTGGAACCCCAGCCATTCCCTTACTAGTAATCATCAAAACAACCAGCAGAGTAATTTGGTGAGAAATACTAAGATGAAGTCCATATGCTTGTGCTAAGAAGATCGCTGCTAATGATTGATAAATTGCAGATCCATCAAGATTAAAAGTATAACCAGTTGGAATAACAAAAGCTGTAATACCCTTGCTTACTCCCATCTCGTGCGTCTTTTTCATCAAACGAGGCAACGTAACTTCTGAACTGGCAGTAGTAAATGCCAAAACAATCTCATCAAGGATAGCGCGCATCGTCTTCCAATAACGTAAATGAAAAATATGAGCAGTAATACCGAGGACAACAATAATAAAGATTAACATTGTCACATACGCAATCACAATAAATAATCCTAATGGCAGCAGAGCACTAATACCCATTTCGGCGATTGTCATTCCAATTAAACCAAAGACCCCAATTGGTGCAAACTTCATAACCCAATTAGTAACTTTGAACATAACTTCTGAAACTGCATTTAATACATCAATTAAAATTTTAGCCTTTTCCCCAACAGCTGCAATTCCTAATCCGAAAAGAACTGAGAACAGGATAACAGGCATCATGTCACCATCAGACATGGATTTAAAAATGTTCGTTGGAATAATCGACAAAATTAATGGCCAGAATCCGCTACTATGTTCTGCAGATTTTGCAGTGGACATGTATTGCGAAATATCAGTTGCATGAAGTTTATGAATATCAATAAACGAACCTGGATGGGTAATGTTAGCCATTACGATCCCTAAAATTAACGCAATTGTGGTTAAAACTTCAAAATAAATTAATGTTTTTCCACCAATCCGTCCTAACTTTCTAATATCACCAATATTAGCAATTCCCACAGTCAAGCAAGAAACAACAATTGGCATTACGATCATTTGAATCAGCCGGATAAAGATTGTTCCTAAGCTCTGCATAACAGTGATGGCACCCTTATTTTGATAGAAAATTAATCCACAAATAATACCAAGGGCCAGCCCAATCATAATTTGCCAGCCCATACTGAGGCGTCCGAAACGATATCGCTTCACTTTATATCAATCTCCCTTATGTAGTCTTATTATACTTTAGCACATTTTTAGTAAGATTTTAGCAATTTTTAAGATTTTATTTAATTAAATCCGAACACTTTTTGCTCTTTCTAGGTGTTTCATTCACTTCAATATAATAATTCTAATTTATAATTCGTAATTTTCACTAAAGAAAAATAAGACCGCTACTAAGTATTTCTCTAATATGATAGAGTGTTTAGAGAATATTTAATTGAACAGGAGTAATTTATGAACGCTTGGATAACGGAATTTATTGATCAGTTTGGTTATTTTGCAATTGCCTTACTAATTGCCCTTGAAAATGTCTTTCCACCGCTACCATCCGAAATTATCCTTACAATGAGCGGTTTTATGACGACTACCACCTCTTTATCAATTGTTGGAGTAATTATCGCCGCGACAATTGGCTCACTTATCGGGGCACTTATTTTATATGCCCTTGGTCGCCAGTTAACTGTTAAACGTCTCGAACGTCTTCTTAGTCATCGTTTATTTAAACTTCTAGGCTTTCATCAAGATGATGCTAAAAAAGCAGTCGATTGGTTTAATAAACATGGGACAGGCGGCATTCTCTATGGCCGCTGCATTCCCGTTATCCGCAGTTTAATCTCTATTCCTGCAGGGATCGCGCAAACTTCATTAGGAAAATTTTGCCTTCTCACTACTATCGGGAGCACCATCTGGAACACACTGCTTGTTGTTCTTGGCGCTTGGGTCGGCCAATCATGGAATAAAATTGTCATTATCTTCAACGATTACACGACTGTTGCTATTATCATTATGGCGATCGTTGGTTTATACTTTGCTTATCGGTGGTATCAAAAAAGAATTAAGAATTGAACTACTCCCACTTAGCTAAACCTACGGTTTAATGCTTGAAGTGGGAGATTCTGGAAACATCGCATACTTACCCTACCGATTCTGAACGAACCTTCAAGCAGAGGTTACGACTATTAGCCAAGGCTCGTCCCG
>NZ_LN887374.1:0-11401 GCF_036621895.1 Limosilactobacillus reuteri subsp. porcinus | reverse complement strand
AATTATCTCCTACTCGATTATTTCTTTTCTTTATCCTTGCTATCTTTTTCTTTTTTATCGTCATTTTTTTTAGTTGCTTTTGGTTTTTTAGGATCAATCGCAAATTGATCAAACAATTTATCAAGCTGTTCGCTTCTTCTAGTAACTAATCCCATTTTTTTAGCTCCTTTTTTATATTTGACAAAATGCTAGCATAAATTTTGCTAAATGTACAATTATTTCTAAACACTTTCTTTGCCTTAATGATGATTTTTCAGATATAATATATTGTTAGATAATTTTTCGGAGGGATTTTGCGATGGCCAGTGAACATTTAGAACATAAACTAGCATTGTTACCTGACAAGCCAGGTTGCTACCTGATGAAAAACATTAATGATCAGATAATTTATGTTGGTAAAGCTAAAAATTTAAAAAATCGGGTTCGGTCTTACTTTAAGAGTAGCCACACCGGTAAAGTAGCTAAAATGGTTTCAGAAGTTGCGGACTTTGAAACCATTGTAACTTCGACTAATAAGGAGTCGTTCTTACTTGAAATAACGCTTATTCAAAAACATCAACCTTATTTCAATATCAAATTAAAAAAGGGAACTGGTTATCCCTACATAAAAATAACAAATGAGCGGGATCCTCAAATTAAGATCGTTAGTAAAATAAAAAAAGATGGTGGATATTATTTTGGCCCTTATCCAAATGTCTATGCTGCGGAGGAGACGATGCATTTTATTCAAAAGGTTTACCCATTAAGACGATGTAATGGGTATCAAGGCCGTCCGTGTTTGTATTACCATATGGGACAATGTTTAGGAGCTTGTTTTAAAGACGTTCCTAAGAGCGAATATGAAGAGCAAATTAAAAAAATTAAGTCGTTTTTGAGTGGAAATACAGCGACAGTTAAGCGACAGTTAACCAAAAAGATGCAACTAGCAGCAGAAAACATGGAGTTTGAACGAGCTGCTGAAATTCGAGACCTGCTTCACTATATTGAAGTGACAGTTGAAAAACAAAAGATTATTTCAAATGATAAAACCCCTCGTGATTTATTTAATTTCTATATGGATAAAGGGTGGCTTTCTATTCAAATTTTCTTTATTCGGCAGGCGCGGTTGATGAAACGAGAAAAACGTCTATTTCCAATCGTGGATACGGCAGTTGAAGAAATGACTAGCTTTATTCTCCAGTTTTATAATCGTCGCAATAATATTTTGCCTCGTGAAATTCTTCTTCCTAAGGGTCTTCCCAATAAAGAAATAAGTGAAATATTAGGGGTACCAGTTCGGACACCGGTTCGTGGTGAAAAACGGGACCTCTTAGCAATGGCACATGAAAATGCTCAGTTGTCTTTAGATGAAAAATTTCGACTGCTTGAGATGGACCAAAGTAAGACTACCGGTGCGATGAAAGAGATTACGGATGCCCTTGGACTTCCAGAAGGTCACCGGATTGAAGCGTTTGATCATTCTCATATTCAGGGGACTGATCCTGTTAGTGCAATGGTTGTATTTGTTAATGGAGAACCAGCTAAAAATTTTTACCGGAAGTATAAATTGAAAACGGTGATTAATCATGCTGACGAAGCTGCCAGTACTCGTGAAGTTATTCGACGGAGGTATTCGCGTCTCTTAAAAGAGAATAAGCCAATGCCGGATATGATTTTTATGGATGGTGGCGAAATTCAGATGGATGCGGCTAAAGATGTTTTAGAGAATGAACTTGGTCTCGATATTCCGGTAGTAGGGATGGTAAAGAATGATAAACACCAAACCGCTGACTTATTGTTCGGGGATGATGATCACCATATTAATTTGAATCCACGGAGCCAAGGCTTTTACTTAGTTCAACGCATTCAAGATGAGGTTCACCGGTTTGCAATTACTTTCCACCGGCGCGTTCATACCAAGCATTCGTTAAGCTCGCGTTTGGATGAAATTAAGGGAGTGGGACCCCGAACTCGAACAAAATTGCTTAAAAAATATGGATCAATTACCAAAATTGCTCAAGCCTCAGTTGATGAAATCCATTCACTAGGAATTAATCGACCTACCGCCCAGTTAATCAAGGTTTCATTGCAGAAAAATGCTGAGGTTGCTAAGGGTAGTAGTCATGATTGAGTTTTGACAGGCTTGTAAATTTTAAATATACTAAATAATAGACTAAAGAACGGAGACAATCATTATGAATATGTTTGTTGATCAAATAAAAATTGAAGTACATGCAGGTAAGGGTGGCGATGGAATGGTAGCATTTCGTCGTGAAAAGTATGTTCCTAACGGCGGCCCCGCTGGTGGTGACGGTGGCCGTGGTGGTAGCATCATTTTAAAAGTTGATGAAGGATTACGGACTTTAATGGATTTCCGTTATCATCGAATTTTTAAAGCTAAAAACGGTGGCAATGGGATGAGTAAACAGATGACTGGTCCAAGTGCAGAAGATACAATTATTGCTGTTCCCCAAGGTACTACCGTTAGGGACCTTGATACCGGCGAGATTATTGGTGATCTTGTTGAAAAAGACCAAGAATTAGTAGTGGCTAAAGGTGGCCGTGGTGGTCGCGGCAACATTCACTTTGCTAGTGCTAAAAACCCTGCTCCTGAAATTGCTGAAAATGGTGAACCAGGAGAAGACCATTACTTAGAATTAGAATTAAAGATGCTTGCTGATGTCGGATTAATTGGGTTCCCTTCTGTTGGAAAGTCAACTTTATTATCAGTAGTAACCGGTGCTAAGCCTAAAATTGCTGCATATGAATTTACGACATTAACTCCTAATCTCGGAATGGTAATGCTACCAGATGGCCGTGATTTTGCGATGGCTGACATGCCTGGTTTAATTGAAGGAGCATCGAAGGGTATCGGTCTTGGATTGAAGTTCTTACGGCACATTGAACGTACCCGCGTTCTTCTTCACCTAGTGGATATGAGTAGTGAAGATCCTCATCAAGCAATTGAACGTTACCGGCAAATTAATAAGGAACTTGCTAATTACGATCCTGAATTATTAAAGCGACCACAAATTGTAGTTGCGACAAAGATGGATTTGCCAAATTCTGTCGATAACTTAGCTGCTTTTAAAGCTGATTTGGCAGCAGATAAGACTTTAGAAAAGCAGCCAGAGATTTTCCCTATTTCAGCGGTTACTCATCAAGGTGTCCAACAATTAATGCAATTAACGGCTGATCTCTTAGATAAGACACCCGCATTTGATAGTGAGAGTCATGATAAAGAATTGGTCGCTGAATATCGTGCTGCTGCTCCTGACAAGAAGGATGAGACGGACTTTACCATTACCAAGGATGAAGACGGCACCTGGGTATTGGGCGGTGAAAAACTTATTCGGTTATTTAAGATGACTGATTTAACTCATGAAGAAAGTCAATTACGCTTTGCCCGTCAACTTCGCCATATGGGGGTTGATGACGCGTTAAGAGCTAAAGGTGTACAAGATGGTGATCTTGTAAGAATTGAAAAATTTGTTTTTGAATTTATTCAATAAAATTATACGTAGCAAAGGTAGGAAAAATATAAATGCAACTTGAATTTTTAGGAACAGGCGCTGGTTCCCCAAGTAAGCAACGTAATGTAGCAAGTGTTGCATTGCGGTTATTAGAAGAACGAAACGCAATTTGGTTATTTGATGTTGGAGAAGCTACTCAACATCAAATTCTCAATACGACAATTAGGCCACGAAAGATAGAAAAAATCTTTATTACTCACTTGCATGGTGATCATATCTTTGGTTTACCTGGTTTACTAAGTTCCCGCTCTTTTCAAGGAGGAACCGAACCATTGACGATCTATGGACCAATAGGAATAAAGCGGTATGTTCAGACTTCTTTGCAAGTAAGTGAGTCACGCCTCAGTTATCCTTTGCATTTTGTTGAAATAACAGATGACGGGGAACTATTTAATGATCATGGTTTTAGAGTGATTGCACGAAAGTTGGATCACAAAATTGCTTGTTTTGGATACCGGATTGAAGAAGCGGATCATCCAGGAGAATTACAAGTTGAAAAATTACGAGAACAAAAAGTACCATCTGGGCCAATTTATGGTCAACTAAAAGCTGGAAAAACGGTTACTCTTCCTGATGGTCGCGTATTAGATGGTCATGACTTTATTGGCACTCCTCAACCTGGACGAATTATTGCAATTTTAGGCGATACTAGACAAACAAAGAATGCAATTTTGTTAGCACAAAATGCGGATGTATTAGTGCATGAAAGTACTTTTGCTAAAGATGAGACGAAGATGGCATACAATTATTATCATTCAACCAGCAAACAAGCAGCTGAAATTGCAAAAAAAGCTGGTGTTAAAAAATTATTGTTAAATCATATTTCAGCACGATACACTGGTAAAGCAGCCTATCAATTGGCATATCAAGTTCGTAATATTATTCCTGATACTCGAGTTGTTAATGATTTTGATGTGATTGATATTCCGTTTAAAAAATGAAAAGAGATGGCAAAAAATGCTGAGAAGAGTAAAGACGTTACGTTTTCTGCGAAATGAAGTTGTATTAATTACTGGTGGTTCAAGTGGAATCGGCAAAGAGTTGGCTTTTGAGGCAGCTCGTCGTGGTGCAATTGTTGTTGTTGTTTCTCGTAACCTTGAGAAGTTGCAAGAGGTAGCCAAGAAATGTTTAATTTTATCTGGTCGGCCAGCATTTGCTTATCAATTGGATGTCACCGACCCTGATCAGATTGATGATGTGCTTTCGAAGGTTCAACATGAAGTAGGAGGAATCGATGTATTAATTAATTCTGCTGGGCTTGGTGACTTTATTCCCGTAGTTAAGGAATCTTACAGCTCAATGGAAAAAATGGTACATACGAACCTCTTAGCCTTAATGTATATTAGTCGGTGTGTAGCTAAACAAATGATGGATCAAGGGTATGGGGCCATTATTAATATGGGTTCATTAGCTGGTAAATTACCTACACCAAATAGCGCTGTATATTCAGCAACGAAGGCTGGGGTAATCCAGTTTGATAACGTTTTACGAATGGAAGTTGCTGATTATGGTGTCCAAGTGTTGACAGTTAATCCTGGCCCAATTGATACACCTTTCTTTGATAAAGCGGATAATAATTATACGTATCGGGCCCATTTACCAAAATGGATATTTATCTCTCCTGAAGACTTAGCTCGACGAATTTGGAATAATGTTGGGTATAAGACGAGGGAAATTAATGTTCCAGGATATGTGGCTTATCTTGGCTGGGCTTACCAAGTTATTCCCGGTTTAGGTGACTGGGCAATTAAAAAATTTTTTGATTTCCAACAGGATAAGAAGAACTTATAATATGCTCCCTTATTTTCGAGAGATTACAGAATTTAATAGTCTTTTCAAAAAATGAAAGGGGCAAAATAAAAGAGACTGAGTTTATCCCAGCCTCTTGTTTAATTTTGGCGTTGAAATGGTGGTTAATTTTAAATGATTGATGCAAAATTTAAGTGGGAACTTGCCGATAATGCTTCCTCAGCAACTGTTGATAATCTTGAAAAAGAGTTAGGCATTTCTAGAATATTGGCAACCTTATTAGCTCAGCAAGGAATCGATTCAACCGAACAAGCAAAAAAATTCTTTGAACCATCGATGGAAGAGATCCATGATCCAACCTTATTGCATGATATGGATAAAGCAGTTGAGCGAATTGAGCAGGCAGTTGAAAAGCAAGAACAAATTACTATTTATGGTGATTATGATGCCGATGGAATTACTAGCACATCCTTAATGTATGAAACGTTATTATCTATCGGTGCCAATGTTAATTATTATGTCCCAAATCGGTTTACAGATGGATATGGGCCTAACATGGACGCTTACCAACGCCTTATTGATAATGGTACCCAGCTTTTTATTACGGTGGATAATGGCGTTAGCGGAAAAAATGTTATCGATAAGGTAATAGCAGCAGGAGTAGATGTTGTAATTACTGACCACCATGAGTTGCCTGCTGACTTGCCTAATGCGGTTGCGATCGTTCACCCTCGTTATCCTGGTAGTAATTATCCTTTTCCTGATTTGTCAGGCGTTGGTGTTGCATTTAAGGTGGCTTGGGCTTTAACTGGTGAGTTTCCTGTTGAAGAACTGGACTTAGTTGCAATTGGTGAAATAGCTGATGTAGTAAACGTTACGGACGAAAATCATGCGTTAATTTCCTATGGCATTCAGCAATTACGACAGGGGATGCGTCCAGGATTAGCGGCTTTAATGAAATTAGCTGATATTAAAGCTAACAATCTAACTGATCAGGATATTGGATTTGGAATTGCACCACGGCTAAATGCGCTTGGCCGAATTGCTGATGCTAATGATGGAGTTAAATTACTGACGAGTTTAGATGAGAATGAATCACAAAAATTAGCTAAAGAGGTAGATCAGGCGAATAAAGAACGTCAGAACCTAGTTGCTGATATTATGAAAGAGGCAGAAAAACAAGCTAATAGTTCAGCTAACCAGCAGAAAAAGACCTTATTAATTGTTGGAAAAGGTTGGCATCAAGGCGTATTAGGAATTGTTGCCAGTCGGATTATGAATGAGACTGGGAAGCCAACAATTGTCGCATCAACTGATCAAAATAATCCGACCTTAATAAAAGGATCTGGTAGAAGCGTTGACAGTTTTAACCTGTTCAATGCCTTGGAGGCTCATCGTGAACTATTTACGACATTTGGCGGGCACCCTGCTGCTTGTGGTCTTTCTTTTGATTCGAAAAATATTGTACCTCTGCAAATAGCCTTGGAAGAAGAAGCAGTCAAACAAAAATTTGATCCAACGGTAAAGCAACCTCTTCCAATCGCAATGAAACTTGTACCAGCTGATGTTACCCAACAGTTATATAACGATATTCAACGGGTTGCTCCATTTGGTCCAGGAAATATGGAACCGGTTTTTGAATTAAATAACGTTAAAGTTGTCGATGTCAAAACAATGGGACAGGAACACCAGCATTTAAAATTTTCGATTGTAAGTGAAAAAAAAAATCTAACAGTCGTCGCTTTTGGTCAAGGAAATTTGGCAACACTATTATCCGCGCCAACCGGACAAATTAATTTAGCCGTTAAAGTTAGTCTTAATGAGTGGCGTGGTAAAAAAAGTGTCCAACTGATGTTAGAAGATCTCCAAATTAATGGAACGGTAATTATTGATGAACGAACGAATAAACTAACTCCTCAGCTTTTTAGTTCTTCAAATTATTACATCGTAAGAGAGCCAAGATTGCGAGAAAATATTGCTCCCCATGTGGCTCCTGGCTATACTTTATCGATCGAAGAAGCAATTAAGACTGATTTTTCTGGTCAACAAGTAACGCTGGTTGACTGCCCATCTAGTGAAGAAATGCTAAAACGGATTTTTGCAGAGGATGAAGAAGAACCAGCAACTATTCGCTTATTACTGTATCAGCGAAAAAGTGCCTATTTAGCTGGACTGCCAACACGGAATGATTTTGCACAGCTTTATCGATTTATTTATAAGCAAAAAGAATTAAAATGGCCCATGCAAGCTAAAGCAGTTAGCAATCATTTAAAGATTAATATGGATCGATTAAATCTAATGATTCAAGTGTTTTCTGAAGCAGGATTTGTTACAATAAAAGATGACGTGTTAAAGTTTAATGAGCCAACTAATAAGACTGATTTAACGCAAACTAAACGTTATCAAAAACAATTAGCACAATATAAAGTTGAACAACAGTTGCTTTTTAATGATGCTGCAACGGTTGCTAACTGGTTATTGAAATATTTAAATTTAGAATAAGGAGACTATTTATCTCATGGCTTTAGACCTTTATAAATACGTAGCTAGTGTTCCTGATTATCCAGAAAAGGGTATTATCTTTCGAGATATTTTGCCATTAATGGCTGATGGGGCTGCCTTTAAGCAAGCTACTGACGAATTAGTTGATTATGCTAAGGATAAAAAGGTAGATATGGTAGTAGGACCAGAAGCGCGAGGCTTTATTGTTGGGTGTCCTATTGCTCGCGAACTGGGTGTTGGATTTGCTCCAGCACGTAAAAAGGGTAAGTTGCCAAGAAAAGCAATTAGTGCATCTTATGACTTAGAATACGGAACAGCTACCTTGCAAATGGAAGCCGATGCAATTAAACCGGGACAACGGGTTCTTGTTGTGGATGATCTCTTAGCTACAGGTGGAACAATCTCTGCAACAATTGATATGGTTGAACAAATGGGTGGTATTGTTGTTGGCTGTGCATTCTTAATCGAATTAAAAGATCTTCATGGTCGCGATAAGCTTAAAGATTACGATATGAAGGCATTAATGGAATTTTAATTAGGAGGAGGCTGGGGATACTAGCCTTTTTTCTTTTTAAATTATAGTTGTATATATAAAATGAATGCGGGACAATAACATTACGTTGATAAAAAGGAGCCAGTTAATTTATGATTTTCTTAGTAATAATGGGAGCCTTATTTTTGATTTTGGGTGGTTTTTATCTTGCTAATTCATGGCAACAGTATCGCGAATGGAAAAGCGGGACAATTATTGTAGTATTGAGTATTATCGCAATTGTTTATGGTGTGATTAATTTACCTTATTTTCATCATAATAATTCTGCTAGCTCAAGCCAAAGTACTTCATCTTCACAAGTGGCGCGGTCCAGTAGTTTTTCATCATTTTCAAATGGATTAGCGATTGGCAATTCAAGTGCAAATGAAGCGCAACAAGAAAGTAAGACAATGGCTGTTTTGCGTCAAATGCAAAAGGGTTATTCAAAATTAGGTTCAGTTGATTATAACGAAGATAGTAAGACATTCCAGATCACGCCAACTGATGATAATACGGTTGAAGCATTGAAAGCTTTAGCGCAAGATCCAAGTCAGGCTGAACAAATGGGCTGGCCTAACTTAACTAAGTCGATTAAAAGCAATTCAGGGCAAGTAGAAAAAGCATTAGGTGAAGGATATTCAATTAGTATTATGAATCCAAGTGATTCTAGTAAGGCGTTGTATACGGCCAAAGATGGCAAAACTACATACGATATTGCTAATCAATAAAACTAAATAACCTAAGATTAGTTCAAGACAGATTGGGGCACTTAATAGGTGTCCTTTTTTGTGTAATAAAAAAGCTGATATATCAACGTTTTAACAACGATTGAATATCAGCAAAACTTTAGATAAAGGAGACAAGGGGATTTGAACCCCTGCACGCTTTTACACGCCTAACGGTTTTCGAAACCGTCCTCTTCAGCCACTTGAGTATGTCTCCATTTCAACTATATTATTGTAACAAAAAAATTGTAAAGCGTAAAGAGAATATCAATCAAGGAAATAGCTATTTAATAATTTTGCAGAAATGATTTCTTGCTGATATGATATTCTAATATATGATGTAATTTGAAATTTAATTAGGGGATTTTTATGGTAAAAAAATATTATGCAGTCAAAAAAGGTCGTCATCCAGGAATATATAAAACTTGGGCTGAATGTCAGAAGGAAGTTAATGGATATCCGAATGCTAAGTTCAAAAGCTTTTTAACGTTTAAAGGTGCTAATGAGTGGCTTCAGGCTACGGGAAATATCGTACCATCGACTAAAACGGTTGATTATTCTGATAACATTCTTGTTTATACTGATGGAGGCTCCCGTAATCATGGCAATAAATTGGGACAGCATGTTAAGGCAGATGATAAAGCGGCCTGGGCTTATTTTATTCAAACTAAAGATCAAGCTTATACAGGAACTGCTGGCGAATTTGGGGCTACTAATAATAAAATGGAGATTACAGCTTTAATTCAAGCACTAACTAAACTATTAGAACTTGGCCTCCAAGATCAACCAATTACAGCGATTTTGGATTCACATTACGTACTTGATCCAATTATGAAAGGCTGGTTAACTAATTGGCAGCGACGGGGATGGTTAACTGCTAGTGGCAAGCCGGTAGCAAATCAGAAGCTATGGGAAGAAATAGTTACCCTTTTACCTCAGTTCCCTAATTTACATTTTGATTGGACTAAGGGTCATGCAACGAATGCTGGAAATAATAAGGTCGATGAATTACTAAATAAGACGATGGATCAGTTATAATTATTTGACAAGAGGATGATAAGAAATGAGAATTGGTATTGACAAAATGGCTTTTGCAACAACAAATGACTATTTAGACCTTGTTGAATTAGCAAAAGAACGCAGCGTAGATCCTAATAAATTTACCATTGGAATTGGACAGGATCTACAGGCAGTTGTGCCACCTACGCAAGATATTGTGACTTTAGGAGCTACGGCAGCGAAAAAATTGCTTACTCCGGAATTAGAAAAAAATATTTCGACAGTAATTGTGGCAACTGAGTCAGGAATTGACAATTCAAAAGCGAGTGCAATCTACATTAAACGCTTATTAGGGCTTAGCGACTTCACCCGAACGGTAGAAATGAAAGAGGCTTGTTATTCTGCAACAGCTGCTATCCAATTTGCAAAGGGAGTAGTGGCGCTTAATCCTCAAGAAACTGTATTGGTGATCGCTGCTGATATTGCTCGTTATGGATTAAATACGCCAGGAGAGGTGACTCAAGGAGCTGGAGCAGTTGCAATGCTGATTTCGCGGAACCCTCACATCCTAACCCTTGAAGATACAACGGTTGCTTATAGTAAGGATATAATGGACTTTTGGCGGCCGTTATATGCAACAGAAGCTTTAGTAGATGGAAAATACTCTACTAATGTTTATATTGAATTTTTCCTTCAAACTTTTACCCGTTACCAGCAATTAACTGGGCGAGAATTAGCAGATTTTGCTGCCCTTACATTCCATATGCCATTTACTAAAATGGGAAAGAAAGGGTTAGAAGGGCTGCTCAAAGATCGTAATGATGAAGTAGCTCAACGATTACGAACACAATTAACCGCAAGTCAACTATTTTCACGTCAAGTTGGTAACCTTTACACTGGCTCCCTATATTTATCATTAATGTCATTGTTACAAAATAGTGACTTAAAAGCTGGAAGCCGAATTGGGTTATTTAGCTATGGTTCTGGTGCAGAAGGAGAGTTCTACACAGGAATCCTAGAAGATGGCTACGAGCATTATATGAATAATATTCAAGAAGAACTAGAACATCGTCACCAGGTTTCGGTAGCAGAATACGAAAAACTATTCAGTAGTCAATTAGGAATGAATGACCAGGATATCGAGTTTGATGTTACTAATGATCCATTACCTTTCGTTCTTAAAGGGCAAAAGGATCATCAACGGATTTATGAAGCCAAATAACCTAAATAAAAAGGAGCCCCAAAATGGACTCCTTTTTTATTAATGTCTTTAGACCTAGTTGAGTGCGCGAGCAGAGCGAGTGCACGAAACAAAAAACCACCTGCTATGCGGGTGGGCGATAAAAATTATATAAAAAAGGCCTCTTTTGCCTTAAGATGTA
>NZ_LN887373.1:0-387 GCF_036621895.1 Limosilactobacillus reuteri subsp. porcinus | reverse complement strand
GATGATAGTCTCAGTATAGAAGATCCGGGGTAGCTAGAGCTAGACGTACTGTTATTGACTGCTTACTACGGACTGCTTACAACTTAACTTCTTAAGCATACAAAAAAGCCTACATAATAAGCTTTATCGGCTTAATCTGTAGACTTCTAATTGGTTATAAACTCTTTATAATGCCAACTAGAGGAGTCGAACCTCCGACCTTCTCTTTACGAGGGAGATGCTCTACCAGCTGAGCTAAGTTGGCAAAAAAAAGATGTTAACTAACCGAAGGTAGTCAACATCTTCATCGACTCCGGCAGTCAGACTCGAACTGACGACAACCTGATTAACAGTCAGGTGCTCTACCAACTGAGCTATGCCGGAATAACGCATGGCAACGTCCTATCC
>NZ_LN887372.1:0-4599 GCF_036621895.1 Limosilactobacillus reuteri subsp. porcinus | reverse complement strand
CTATGAAAACTTGACAGATACGTATTAAATCGCTAATTGCAAGATAGATTAATTCATTGTATACTGAACTCGAATAATTTAATAACGACTCGTCTTTAGTCCCCAGATTAAAGACATTAAGAGAGTACTAGCCATCTTCTACTAGGGCCTGTCACAATGACATGAAGAAGTTGGTTAGTACTCTTTTATTTTTTAGGAGGTTTTAATATGAATGTTGAAGTAAAAACACTAAGTGAAATGACAGCTCAAGAATGGTGCAAATTGGCGGAGAAACGGATAAAAGTATTTGTTGTTGAGCAAGAATGTCCTTATCAAGAAATCGATGAACAGGATTATCAAGCTCACCATTTAATGTTAAAGGACGAGCGAGGAGAATTAGTGGGTTATACGCGAATTATGGCTAAGGATAGCTCTCATGCGACTTTTGGCCGCGTATTAGTTTTAAAACAATTTCGTGGACATGAATACGGCCGTCAGCTAGTTCAGGCAACGATCGATGAAACTAAGCGTCTTTTCCCAAATAAGACAATTCAGATTCAAGCTCAAGCATATCTTAAAGAATTTTACGCATCGTTTGGATTTAAGTCGATTTCAGATGTTTACCTTGAAGATAATATCCCGCACTTAGATATGGTATTGGATTAATTGTGAAGAAAATACTAATAGAATAGTAATTTTGCATTAAAGTAAGATAATTATTAATTTGTTGTGTGCGCTTCCATGATATAGTGAGGATATTGAACTGACACTATCAAATAAGGAGGCAGAATATTATGGCAAAGACATTTACAAGAGAAGAATTAAAAAAATATGATGGGCAAAACGGAAATCCAGCTTATGTAGCAATTAATAATCGTGTCTATGATGTAACTCATATTCCTGCATGGCAAGATGGTACCCATCATGGAAATAAGGCAGGATTGGATTTGACAGATGTTCTGTTTAATTACTCTCCGCATAAAGATCGGGTGTTGGCCAAATTACCGTTAGTAGGACAATTAGTGTAAGAAAGACTGGGTTTATCTTAGTCTTTTTTTATAAAATTAAATTATTGTATTTCTAGTCATTGGAGTGCTTTTAGTTTATTTAAATAATAGTGTTATATTTAAAATAATAATGGACTTTAGGAGGAACAACTCATGGCTGAGAAAAAATTTACACGAGATGAATTAGCTAAATATAATGGTGATGGCGAAAAACCACATTACATGGCAATTGATGGGTTAGTTTATGACATTACAGATGCTCCTAAAAAAGGAATCAGCATAAAAGAGTTAATGGAAGTCGTTTTTGGCCGTTCAAAAGAAAAAGATGAAATTCTAAAAAAGTTAACAGTTGTCGGAAAATTAGCTGATTAAGGAGTAGGTTGGATGGCAAATCAAACATTTACCAGAGATGAGTTGCGTAAATATAATGGACAGAATGGAGCAGCTGCATATATTGCAATCGATGGAATTGTTTACGATGTGACTCATAGTCCTGCTTGGAAAAATGGGATTCATCATGGATATCAAGCCGGTTATGATTTAACGGATGCACTGTATAAGGTTTCTCCCCATAAAGACCGCGTATTGGCAAATCTACCCAAGGTGGGGACTTTAGTCGGAGAAGAATAAATAGCAGGAACTCTCAAAAGTATCTTGAGTCCCTGCTATTATTCATTTGAAATTATCCCCAAACTTCTGTAGCAATCTCTTTAACAAGTGCAATCTTTTTCCATTGTTGTTCTTCTGTTAAAATATTTCCTTCTTCAGTTGATGCAAAACCACATTGAGGACTAAGACAGAGCTTATCTAATGGATGGAATTGCGCAGCTTCATGGATTCGTTTGATAATTGCTGCCTTATCTTCAAGTTCACCTGATTTTGAAGTAATTAAACCAAGAACAACGTATTTATCATCAGGAACTTTGCTAAGTGGTTCAAATCCGCCAGCACGTTCACTATCGTATTCAAGATAGAAGGCATTGACATTTTCCTTAGCAAATAGCGTATCGGCAACTGGTCCATAACCACCAGCAGCAGCCCAGGTTGAGTGGTAGTTTCCGCGGCAAACGTGGGTATTAATTGTTAAGTCGGCAGGTAAATTAGCAATTGCCTCATTATTTACTTTTAAGAATCGCTTTTGAAGGGCTTCAAGCTGAGATACATCAGCATTGGGGTCTTTTTTCTTTAGGTTAGCAAAGGCGTTAACAGAAATTCCCCATGTACAGTCATCTAGTTGAAGAGTACGACAACCAGCAGCATAAAGATCTTCAATCACTTGATGATAAGCAACTGCAACGTCATGATCTAAATCTTCTTGGTTGGGATAAAATTCTTTAGCATTAGCTTGATTTTCGGGACGAAGAAATTCTTCTAAAAATTGTGCTGGCGCAGGAATAGTTTGTTTAACTTGAACGCCATCAGAAGTATGAGCTTGGGTAAATTTGAAATGTTCGACAAAGGGATGGTTTTCGCCGGAGATTTTTCCCGTAATTTGAGCAGTTTCAGGACGAGTCTCTTCATCTGCAAACTTATAGCCTTCCTTTAAAGTGGCTTTTTTAACGCCATTTAATCCCCAGAAGAAGTCAAGGTGCCACCAACTACGCCGAAATTCACCGTCAGTAACTGCTTTTAAGCCAGCAGCTTCTTCTTGTTTAATCAAATTAATAATTGCTTTATCTTCAACAGCTGTTAAGTCTGCTTGTGTTATTTCGCCGTTTGCAAATTTTGCGCGAGCTTCTTTTAGCTCTTGAGGACGAAGGAAACTTCCAACGATGTCATAACGAAATGGTGATGTAGTACGTGTAGTGAATTCAGTCATAGTAAATCGATCCTTTCTATTCGTGATGGGTTCAAGAATTGAAGCAATAAAAAAGCCCCTAGGAAAAATATTTCTACTTTTCCTAGGGACGTTGATTAATCAATAGTTAATTAACGTGTTACCACCCTAATTTGATAGCATCTCACAATACTATCCTCAATAGGTACACTGATGGAAGCTATACCCAGACGTTTTATCGGTCGTCAATCGTGAACTACTTATATAAAATACTCGTAATTCGTGAAGCTCCAAGACCATCTTCGTCTCAGTCTCTTATGTCACTTCTCATCAACCGCGATTCTCTGTAATAAGATTCTAAGATTACTCATCTTTTCTAAGCTGTTTCTCATTTGTTTGTCATTATAATACGCGGATGAAATATGAATGTCAAGATAATTTATGACAAAAAATAAATCTTGACATTTACAACCTAAAGTATTAAATTAGATAAAAATTAAAATGTGATTATAAAAAACACGTTGAAAAGAAGAGTAATTATGAGTGGATTAGCAGAGAGTCCTTGGTTGATGGAAAAGGATAACCTGCTTATAATGAAAATCACTTTGAGTGCCATGATGAAATTAGTAATTAATGGTGGGATCAGCCCATTATAGCTGACGTGTTTAATGGAAACATTGAACATTTGAGGCTAATAATGCGAATTATTGGCAAATTAAGGTGGTACCACGCAAAAAGCGTCCTTAGGTTAAGTTGTTTAATCTAAGGACGCTTTTTTATAGTCATAAAAAAGGAGAGAGAATTATGAAATTTACAGTAGTTGGTGCAGGTGCAATGGGATTACGGTTTGGTGTTCTATTACAAGAAGCAGGTAATGAAGTTGATTTTGTTGAAGGATGGTTACCACATTACAACAAGATGAAAGAACAAGGAGGAGTTTATGTAACTCGCGAGCATAAAAATAGACACCTTGTTCCTGTTAATGTTTATACACCTGAAGAATACAATGCTACAGATGCTGATTTTGTTTTCTTTGAATTAAAACAAATGCAGTTAGATGATATGTTAAAACGTTGTGAACATTTCTTGAAGGATCAATATGCGATGACAGCGATGAATGGAATGGGACATGTTGAAAAATTATTGAAGTATTTCCCAAAAGAAAAAGTAGTTGCTGGAACTGCATTAGTAGCAACTATTTTAACCAAACCTGGCGAAGTCGAATTTGTTGGCGAACGAGGGATGGGAACGACTAATTGGGCTAATTATACTGAAAAGCCTGATGAGAAGACACAAGCGTTAATGGCAGAACTCAAAAAAGCAAACTTTAATCCATCCCTTAAAGATGATTTTATGGGAACGTTGATGGCAAAAGTGGTCTTTAATTCAGTCGTTAATACCCTTTGTACTATGTTTGAAATTACAATGGGTGAGTATGCGGCGTTTGATAAGGCTGATGAACTATCTCGGCAATTAATCGATGAAGCATATGATGTCTGTGAACGTGCAGGGGTACAATTGGTTAATACGCGAGCAGAAGAGCTAGAAAGTGTAAATTATGTCTCTAAAGTTGGCTGTCCGCATCACTATCCTTCAATGTACCAAGATATGAGTCATAATCGTCCAGTGGAAGTTGATTATATCAATGGTTACTTTGTTAAGCTGGGTCGCCAATATAATTATGAAGCCAAAACTCATAATTTTGTTACTAATTTAGTCCACTTAGCGGAAACAACTCGTCAAAATCGAAGTGCTAAATAATATTAAAATGAGGCTGGGAAAAAACTCCTAGTCCAAAATAAAAACCGGATGATGAATTTTTTGAACAATTCATCA